>NZ_JAZOUG010000079.1:0-1694 GCF_045657965.1 Treponema sp.
TTCATCTTAAAAAACTCAAGCTTGATTCTGCTCAGGCCGTTATTCTTGATGAAGTTGACCGCCTTACTTCAAAAGAAATGATTGATGACACTGTTGAATTAATCTGTGCTATGAAAAAGGATATTCAGCTTATTGCAGCAAGTGCAACAATCACAAAAAATACACAGAAAATTTTACAGAGCACCAGAATTAAACAAAACGGTACAACAGAAAGTGATTTAAAAACACTCTTTTTACCGCCGGAAGATGTTTTACGCAAAAGAATTACACATTATGCTGTTTTTGCCGAAACCCGCGATAAAATTGACACTTTACGCAAACTTTTGATTGCCGAACATCCGGAAAAAGCTCTTATTTTTACATCAAAAATCGATCAGGTAGCAAACATAGTTTCAAAATTGAAATACAAAAATATCGAATGTTCAGCTTTAACAGCAAAAACCGAAAAAACCGAACGTAAGGCAACGATTGACAGATTCAGAAGCGGTAAAATCAAGATTCTTATTACAAGTGATCTTGTTGCCCGCGGGATGGACATTCCAAATATCAGTCATGTAATTCAAATGGATATGCCTTCTGATGATGATTTTTTTATTCACCGCGCAGGAAGAACAGCCCGCATGGGAAAAACCGGTATAAACATCGTAATTGGGGATGCTTTTGAAATGCGCAAATACGCAGCCATTGAAAAGAAACTTAAAATCATTGTTTATCCGCGGATGCTTTATAAAGGAAAATTAACAGATCCAAATGAAGTTGAAACAGACTAGTTTTTCATGTTATAATCTAAGATACAATTAAAAAAAATGAGGTTTCCTTGTGTTTCTAAAAAGTCTTGATATTTTCGGATTTAAATCATTTGCAGACAAAACCCACGTCGAGTTTGCAGACGGCATTACTGCTCTCTTAGGCCCGAACGGCTGTGGTAAAAGTAACGTCGTCGATGCAGTAAAATGGGTTCTTGCCGAAAACAAGGCTAAAAATCTCCGTGCAGACACAATGGAATCCGTTATCTTCAACGGAACAGAAACCCGTCCGCCTCTTAACATCGCAGAAGTTACGCTTACACTTGCAAATGAAAACGGGCTTTTAAAATTTGATGATGCAGAATCAGCTCCTACAGAAGTTACTCTCAAACGCCGCCTCTACCGTTCAGGCGAAAACGAATATTACATCAACAACAAGCAGGTCGGAGCTACAGCCGTCCGCCGTCTATTTATGGACACAGGTGTCGGTAAGGCTGCCTACTCTGTCATGGAACAGGGCAAAATCGACCAGATTCTTTCAAGTAAACCGGAAGACCGCCGCTATCTTTTTGAAGAAGCAGCCGGTATTTCAAGAAGCAAAGCCGAAGTTGCAGAAGCAGAACGTGAACTTGAACGCACAAGACAGAACCTTGCACAGATTGAAGTAGCACTTGCCGAAAATAAACGCAGTTATGAAACTCTTAAAGTTCAAAGTGAAAAGACAATCAAATACCGTGAGCTTAAAGAAGCAATTTTCAACTATGAACTCGACATTCAGCTTTTAAAACTCAAGGATTTTGTACAGAATCAGGCACGGCAGACTCAGGCAAAAGAAGAAATTGCCGAAAAACGCAACGCAGTTCAGGCCGAAATCGATGAAATCTTAAACACACTCACGGAAAACAGCGATAAAATCAAGGAACTTCAGTCAAAGATGGGCGAACTCCA
>NZ_JAZOUG010000080.1:0-2722 GCF_045657965.1 Treponema sp.
GCTTTTTAATGATAAGTTTTTTGTTCAGAATGAAATGATCGTAATCACTTGCAAAAAGAACAGAAGCAGTACCTTTTGTAGATAAAGTTGTTGGAATTCCGAAATTCGGGTCTGTAAAATAATTTTCTGTTCCGTCAACAATATCAAAATTGCGTTTAGTAAGATCTCTTCTGTAGTAATTAAAATCACCGGCAATGATTACGGCGGATTTCAGTTTAAAATGTGCATAAAGCTTTTCCAGTGTTTCTAAATCCCGTTTCCTGTGCGGCCTGTCATTAAAAGGAAGGTGTACATTTATTGCAATGCATTTTTGGGATTTATTATCAGCCGGTGTGATTTCTACAAGAATTACATTGTTTTTATCAAAAAGATAGTCGCCTGAAAAATCAGTGAAACCGATTTCATCTGCAAGGTTTTTTACGGAAAGTTTTGTACTGTTATAAATTACTGCGTTATTCTGTCCGTTCCCGCCTGATTTATAAGTTTCGTCTCCTTTTTTCTGGATTGTTTTTAGCGAGTAGGAAGATGATGATACGAAATTCCATTCAGACTTTCCAAGCAGACTGCAGATTTTGTGTAAAGCTGCATCTTTATTTTCTTCAAGCCAGACTTCCTGCAAAAAAACAAAATCTGCACCAGATTCTTTAATCATATCTGCAGCCTGTTCTGCTGTCCGGCTCCGTGTATTCATGTTAAAAGAAAGAAAATTTATTTCACCTGCAAACAGTAATGCAGATGAAATTAAAATTAATACAAAACTGATTCTCTTTTTCATATCTTTAATTATAACTGAAAGGAAAGAAAATCCAACTGAACGCCTTCGCCATCCTGTATATCCCTGTTAACTTTAGAACCGATTACCTTATCCAAAAATCCCGGATGAAGACCGACCGACAGTTCTTTTTCTGTTCGTAAGACTCCAATATCATTTTTTGAAATGATTTCTCCTTTTTTCATTTTCCTCATAAAATGGAGACTCCTGTTTGTTCTTCCATAATTGGCCTTTTCTGCTTCTGCAAGCTCTTTTACACCAGTTCCCAGAATTTTTTCAATCCGCTCTCCATATTCATCTTTCAGCTGATTCAAAATATAAGCAGCGGCTTTTTCTCCGTATTGCCGGAATGCTGCATCACACTGATGAACACAGTGACTCATGACAGAAAACTGTTCGCCTGTTAAAGCGACAGGATCGTCCAGACCGTCCGTTTCTTTTGAGATTGTGATGTGCTTTTCGATAACTGTTCCTCCGACAGCTGCCGTAATGGAAGGGACGAGAATCGGGTCTAAGGAATGATCACTTACACCGCAGGGAACCCCAAAAATCGCAGAAAGATTTGGAATAAGCCGTAAATTATATTCTTCTTCGGGGGCAGGGTAGCTTGTAATACAGTGAAGAAGAGTAAGATTTTTTCTGCCCAGAATTGAAAGGGCTTCTTCAATATCGCTTAATTTTGAAACACCTGAAGAAACAATAACCGGAATGTCATTTGTTCTGCGGTATTCTGCAAGTTTTTTTAAAAGCGGAATATGATTGAGCTCAGGGGAAGCAATTTTTATGGCATCCGGTTTTATTGAAATAAGTTCTTCAAGTGAACGCAGTCCGAAAGGAGAACACAAAAATTCGGCGCCTTTTTTATGTGTATAGTCAAGACATTCGGCAAAAAAATCCGGTTTAACTTCAAGTTCTTTAAATCTGTCATAGAGAGGAATTTTCCCGGTCGGAAGATTTACAAAACCTGTTTTTGGGTGAAGAATTTCTGAAGCATACACCCATTGAAATTTTACGAAATCTGCTCCGCTTTCAATTGATAAATCGATTAACTCTTTTGCTTTTATTAAATCTCCGCCATGGGAAGTTCCGATTTCCGCTATAATTTTCATAAAAATAGTTCCTTACAGTATTTTATCATGAGATTTTATGTGTTACAATTAAGTTATGCTTAAACCAATTGTAAAACTATTCAAAGCATTAAATGCTAATGTCAATCCCGGAGAAATTGCACATGCATTTTCTTTTGGAGTCTTACTGGGACTTATGCCAAAAAACAATCTGCTTTGGGCTCTGGTCTTTGTTTTCGTGCTTTTCATAAGAATTAACAAGCCGATGTATTTAATAATGCTGCTGATTGCATCGACACTTTCACCGTTATTTGGTTCTTTGTTTGATACTGTCGGTTATGCCTTTCTTACAATTCCTGCTTTTTCAGATTTTTTTGCTGATTTACTCGAAGTACCTTTTGTAGGATTTACGAAATTTAACAATTCTGTTGTTATGGGCTCTTTATTATGCGGGATTGTTCTCTATATACCTATGTATATTCTGGGGCGGCTGTTTGTATTTCTCTGGCGTAAATACATCACTCATTTTGTCCGCAAATTAAAAATAGCAAAGGCTGTTTCAAAACTTCCTCTGCTTGGAAAAATCGCTGGAATGGTGGCAGGAGAGTAAAATGAAATCAGAAAAAATTAAAAAAGAAAAAAAGCCTGCAAAGAAGTTTCCGGCAAAAAAACTTCCAGGGCTTTTAAAAAAATCTTATACACAGAAAAAATTTGATAAAATTCTTAAAAAAATCTACATTCCTGAAGATAAAGCAAAAATTCAGTCAATGTTTTCAGAAAAATACACGAAAGGCAAAAAAGAGCTTATCCGGGTACCACGTTCTTCTGAATATACAAAGGCAGAATTAAAAAATCTCAAGGTTCTTGCAAAAAATATAAAAAA
>NZ_JAZOUG010000081.1:0-6381 GCF_045657965.1 Treponema sp.
TCAGATGTCGAAAACACAATCGTTCACGTAAAAGACCGCCCGGGTCACGATGCCCGCTATGCAATCGACTGCACAAAAATCAAAAAAGAACTCGGCTGGGAGCGCAAAATGACCTTCGAGCAGGGCCTGTCACTTACAGTAAACTGGTATCTTGACCACAAAGAATGGGTAGACCATATTTTGAGCGGCGAATATAAAAACTGGGTTGAAAAAAACTACGGAGAACGCTCTTGATTTGGGTAATTGGTTCAAAGGGAATGCTTGGCACTGAGGTCTGCCGCACCCTCAAAGAAAACAAAATTGACTTCATCGGCACGGACAGCAATGTCAGCATTCTTGATTTTAAGGTACTTGAAGAATTTGCTGCCGGGAAAAAAATCTCATTTATCGTTAACTGTGCCGCCTACACAGCCGTAGACAAAGCTGAAAGCGATGAAGAAAATGCCCGTGCTTTAAATGCAGAAGGACCACGCAATATTGCCCGGCTTGCAAAAAAAATCGGATGTCCTTTGATTCATATTTCTACAGATTATGTTTTTAACGGAAGTGCAACTTCACCAATTACGGAAGATTTTCCAATAAAACCTATTGGAGTTTACGGACAGACGAAAGCAGAAGGTGAAAAGGCAGTTGCAGAAGAAACTAATGATTATTATATTCTTCGAACTGCATGGCTTTACGGCTACAATGGGAAAAATTTCGTCTACACGATGATTCATGCGATGAATGCACGAGATAACCTTAAAGTGGTAAATGACCAGAGGGGAACTCCCACAAACTGCACCACGCTTGCAAATGTGATTTTGAAGATTGTTCAGAGTAGAGATTCTTCGGCTGCACCTCAGAATGACAAGATTCCTTATGGAATATACCATGTGACAGATGAAGGAGAAACAACCTGGTTTGATTTTGCTAAAGAAATATTTACCCGGGGGTTAGAAGCTGGAATCGTCACAAATAAAAACTGTGCCGTAAATCCGTGTGCGACTTCTGAATATCCTACGCCTGCAAAACGGCCGGCTTATTCAGTTTTAAGTAAGAAAAAAATACAGAAAACACTTGGAATAAAACTTCCTGAATGGCAGGAAAGTCTCAAATCTTTCATAAATTCTTCATGCTTTGACAAGAAACGCATTGAATTGTAAAATTAAACTGTGTTTCTGGTTTTATTAATTACTGCTGTATGTTTTCTCATTTTTATCCGTCTGGTTGTTGTTTTTAAGGATCAGATTAACTTTTTCACGATGGGGCAGGATAAAGGTTTCAAATTTTCTGAAATCTTACTTTTATGGAAACTTGCAAAAAATGCAGAACTTGAAGAACCGTCATCACTTTATGTTTCTGTTCCAACTTTAAACATGGCAATTTCAAAAATTGTTGAAGAATCCCAGGAAAACGGAACAGAATCAGAAGCTAAAGTTCAGGATTTTATATCCAAACTCTATGAATACCGAACTAAAATTGACCTCGACCACGAAAATAAACGGGGAATCGAATCCACAAAATTTCTTGATAAAGGCCAGCGTCTGCGTCTTATTCTGCGGGGGAGCGGAGTTTTTGTTTCAGAAATTTTAAGTACCGGTCATGATTTAATAATCCGGGTACCTGTAAAAAAAGGCGTAAAACCTTTAGACGGCAGTGAATGGGTTAACCGTGATGTAAGTGTTTATCTGTGGCGCAAAGGTGATGCCGGTTATGTTTTTGATACACGGGTAACTGACGCAGAAATTTTTCAGGGACAGAGTGCAATTCATCTTGCCCACACAAATAAACTTGAACGGGCACAAAAGCGTAAATCAGTCAGAGGCGAGTGTCAGATTTATGCCCAGCTTTATTTTATTGAATCAGATGAACCGGTTTTTAATGAAATTGAAGTCACACCAGGCTATAAATGCCTTCTAGAAGATATTTCTGAAGACGGAGCTTTAATCAGAACCGGAGGGAAGGGACAGCCGAATATCCGCATAAAAATTCAGTTTGAGCTTGATGATAAGCTCATTGTCATGTTCGGTGTTATACGTGCTGTTGAATACAATCAGAAAGCCAATCAGTCACGCCTGCATTTTGAATGTCTCCACATCGAAAAAGAAATGCGTAATGTTATCCTGAACTACATTTACCGTGATTTATCCGAAGAAAAGAAAGAAGTTCTTGATGCCCTTGTCCAGACAGAAGAAGATGAACTTGAAGAAAAGCAGGCAGAAAAAATCGAACAGTTAGCCGCTCAAAAATCACTTGAAGAAAAAAGCACTCAGCTTTCTGATGATTTTATTGAAGATCTGGCATCAGAATCTGTTGGAGAGTAGGTTATGAAAAAATTCAGTTTTTTACTTGTATTAGTTTCCGGATATACTTTTTTTTCTGCAAATGCAGCAGTTTCAGAACTTGAAAGGCAGTTTATAAAAGGAAACATTACCGAAAAAACAGAACTTGTACAAAAATCTGCTTCTTCTACAGAAAATCTTTCTTTAACAGCACTGGATTATGTAATTGAAAATGCACCTGCTTTAGGCGAAGACTTGCAGTTAAAAGAGCTTGCTCTTGCTGCCGTTGTTTCACTCAATCAGACAAATGAACAGATTGAAGAAAAGCTGTCTGCCATTTTTTATTCCTTTACCGATGAGACTATTCGTGTAGAAATTCTAAACAAATTCAACATTTTTCAGTCAGAATCAAATACAATTGCAACACGAATCATAAATGACTATCTTACAAATGCTTTTAATTCCGGTTTTGAGGGAAATCCTGTCATAAAAAGTTCAATAGTCTGTGCCGGACGGTTCGGAAATCAGGAAACACTGAACATTCTTTACAACATTCTGCATGCAAAAAAATGGCCGCTCTTTACCCCTGAAACAGAAAATTCCTTTGTAAATCTTTCAAAAAAATACGAATATGACACAATAAAAATTCTTTCCGGCCTCGAATTTACTGAAGCTGCAGAATATTTTACAATTCTTTCAAAATCTGAGCAGATTTCTCAAATTTTTCTTTGTGAAGTTGCCGAAAACATGCTTTTTTCGACAATAACTAAAGCAGAGACTTTGCAGGAAACTTCAAAAGAATATCAGGAAAGTTTTGCAGATTTACAGATTCTGGCAATGGAAATTTTATCAAAAAACAAATGGTCACATGCTTCAGAAGCTGTAAATTCAACTGTAAAAATTTCAAAAAAAGAATACGAAGATAAAATTTTAAGCGAAGAAAAATTCATTCAGATTATTACGTATTCTATTTCGCTTCCCACTTCTGAACTTGCCCAGATTCTTTCAGGTTTCCTTGCAGAGTGCAACGGCAAAGTAGAACTTGCTTCATCTGACACTGACAGCAGAATCGAAATGCCTGCCAAACAGGTTGTGCTTGCTCTAATCAAAGCTTTAGGGAGTCTGGGAGACAAAACTGCCTTTGATAATCTGCTTTATGTAACATATTTAAATAATTATCCTGTTGAAGTTATCGAAGAAGCAAAGACTGCTCTCACATCATTGAAGTGGTAAAAAATCCAGTAATATGTTCTGCTTTTTTATGCGCACTTTTGTTTTATTCAGGAATCGCAGAAGTTAAAATTCAAAATAGTTTTTTTACACTTGCAAAAAAAACTGAAATCACAAAACTTGAAGGATATGTACAAAGCAATCCGGTCAAAACCAGAATCAGAGATTCCTACAAAGCAGATTTTTGTGTAAAAAATGTATGGACAAAAAACGGTAAGTATTCAGCAGGCGGAACTGTATGCCTTTTTATTAACAGTGAAATTGTTGAACGCTATTATCCGGGAAAATTATATACAGGCTTTTCGGGAAGCCAGAAAGCCTTCTTAATAGAAAACGGTTCTGAATTAATTTTAGATGTAGAACCTTTTTTTTCAAATAAATACACAGTTTCTTATTCGGTAGAAGACGGAAAATTCAACGGCTGGCATGGAAATTTCATAAAAAGCAGGTTTGTTAAATTCCGGGCATTATGCCGTCTTCAATTTAAAAGACTCATGTACGCCTGGGGAAAAGCCGGAGGATTTTTACTGGCTTTACTGTCCGGAAGCAGGGAATATACTGAAGAATGTGTTTCGGAAGGTTTCAGAAATGCCGGTCTTTCTCATGTTCTGGCGCTTTCAGGAATGCATTTAGGACTTTTCGGGGGTATAGCTTTGTATTTCGGAAAAAAAGCCTCAACCAGAAATCTTGCGGATGCACTTCAGCTTGCTGCAATTTTATTTTTTGTCTGGTTTGCAGGTCTTTCTCCGTCTTTATTCCGTGCATTTCTGGCTTCTTTAATTTTATACCTAAATTCACTTTTAAGAATGAACCGTCCGGATTCTTTATCCCTATTATCTGTATGTTTCATTATACATGTTATTATATTTTCAAGTCATATTTTTGAACCGGCTTTTATGCTTTCATATTCAGCCTTAGCCGGAATCATCATATTTTCACGATCTATAAGAAAAATTATTCCTGTCATTATTCCCTTTAAGCTTCGTTCTTCACTTTCTGAATCAGCCGCAGCAAATTTTTCTACAATACCGGTTTCAATCTGTTTTTTTAATAAAGTTATACCGGTGGGAATTATTGCAACTGTAATTGTTTCCCCGCTGGTGATTTTTTTTCTTTATTTCGGTCTTTTAGGAATATTAATTTCCCTCTTATTCCCTTTTCTTTCCCCGTTATTTAATGGTATTATGAATATGTTGTATCTTTTTATAAAAAATTTAGTTTTGTTTTTTGGATAAAGGAATAAAATGAATCACCCTGATTATAACAGCCCTTCAGCTCTAAAAGCCTTTTTAGATGAAAACGGCATGGCAATGCAGAAAAAATTCGGTCAGAATTTTCTTGTAAATGAAAACGCCCGCAAAAAAATCATTGACTTTCTTGATATAAAAGAAGGTACAAAAGTCTGGGAAGTAGGACCCGGCTTAGGCTGCATGAGCGATGAAATTTTATCACGGAAAGCTTTTCTTACAGTATTTGAAATCGATCACGGATTTGCACGCCTTTTAAAGCAGTTTTTTTCTGATTATGAAAAAGACGGAAAGTTTACACTTGTTGAAGGCGATGTACTTAAAACCTGGAAAAATTTTTATGAGCAGATTAAAACTGATAATTCAAAACTTCCTGAAAGATTTTTTGGAAATTTACCCTATAATGTTGCCGCAACAATAATCGCAGACACAATCAACGAAGGTGTACGGTTTGAAAAAGCTGTAGTCACAATTCAAAAAGAAGTAGCACAGCGAATGGCTGCAAAAGAAGGAAGTGAAAATTACTCATCTTTTTCAGTATTGTGCCAGTGGGCTTATTCTGTAAAACCTGTCATTGATCTGGCTGGAGGTAACTTCTGGCCGGTTCCAAATGTAGCAAGCCGTGCGGTTTTAATGACAAAACGCAATGATTTTCCACGCTGCAACAATCCAAAGCTCTTCATGAAAATGATCCGTCAGCTGTTTGCTTCAAGAAGAAAAACCTGCCGGAACAATCTGCTTTCAATCGCCGGAGGAGCAGAGAAGACCGACCTTGTTCTTGAAAAAGCCGGAATAAAAGGCAGCGAACGGGCAGAAAATTTAAGCGTAGAAGCACTTTTAAAGCTTTCAGACTGTCTTAATGAGGTTATGTGAAAAAGTTTTTCTTTACACTGATTTCGATTTTTCTCATTTTTTCAAACGTCACATTTGCCGCAGATTCTTCAACTTCAACCACGAATTACGATGACATAAATTTTCCACAGTGGTCACGTGATTTAAGAAGAACTGAAATCATAACATTCGGCTCTCTTCCTTTTGTTACACTGTGGACTACAGTCGGATACTCTTTATACAAATACGGAAAATTTAAAAATCCTCTTGATAAAAGCACTTCATCTTTCACAGAAGACGACCAGTGGAATATCATAAAAATTTCTGCCGTCACCTGTGTGGGTCTCGGTCTTACCGATCTCGCCATTAATTTAATTACCAGAGATGCAAAAGAACGAAAAATTAAAAAATCACAAAAAAATCAGGCTTATTCAGTAATTCCAGAAAGCGAAATGGAACGAAAACCTCCGCAAATGAATGAATCAGAAACCGATGAACAGGCAGAAGAAAGGCTGAAAAGAGAATTTCAAATTGAAAGTCAGGAACGCCCCGGAATATTAATCGAAGGAATTGAAAATATCCTTTTTTAATGCGAAATTATCGCTAAAAAAATCTAACTGTGATATAATCATTAATCATGATTGCAAAACATATTCAGGAAACAATTAATTCAAAGGGTGCATCAGTAATCCGAAAAATGTTTGAAGAAGGCATCGTACTTAAAAAACAGTACGGTGAAGATAAAGTTTTTGACTTTTCACTCGGTAATCCCGACTTAGATCCGCCAAAAAAAGTAGTTGAGGCTATGC
>NZ_JAZOUG010000082.1:0-5352 GCF_045657965.1 Treponema sp.
TTGGAATTATTTTATTTGTTAATTATTTTGGACCTCAAAAAAACTCAGGAACTTTGTCAGGTGCAGATTTTAAGCTTTCGGCTTTTTCTTATGATAATTCGGTTTATGCAAGCTTAAAAGTTGAAAAAGCAGCCAAAAAAAATATGAGTGAATTTGAAAATGGAATACCGGTGTCGGTTATATTTATAGCCCGTGATAAAGACGGTGTACCGCTTCAGGACGAAAAATTAATTTCCAGATATGAAGGAAATGAAATCTTTATACGGACAACTTTTGCCGATTATGATATAATGAGTATTGGTGCTGTCTGTTCAATGAACGAAAATTATTTGAATCTTGAGTGCCAGATAGAAAAACGCTGACGCTGTGTTTTAGTTAGTTGGAGGGCTTATGCTTCAGTTTTATTTTTTATCAGTTCTGTTAAATCTTATGGCAGGATTAATTTTTATTTATGCCGTTAATTCTTCCGCAGTTTCTGAAGCGCCTGTTTCAGATGAGCTGGATATGGATGTTGAGGCTGTTGATTCAGATAATGAAAAAGCCGGTCCTGCTTCACTTGCAGCGCCTTTTCTTTCCGATAAAACTTTTCAGCTTGTAATTGGAATTCTTGCTCCATTAACTGGAATTATGAAGCTTCTTTCACCGCTTCAGGGCGAAATTCTTATTATTGGTGATTTAATTCCTGCCTGTGCAGGAATTGCAAGTGGTGCGGTTCTTTTACTGGACTGGTTAAATGAAAATACTGATATATCTTTAACTCTGCCTGATGTTTTACAGAATATTTATACCGGAGGCCGGAAATATTTAGGAATTTTCTGTATTGCAGCAGCTGTACTTCATTTTATTTTCCCGCTTGCCTTGTTTTTATAAATGAAAAACAAGATTGACATGACAGAAGGGGCAGTTTTTCCAAAACTGGTCAAATTTGCAGTTCCCCTGATTCTAAGTTCAATTCTTCAACTTCTCTTTAACGCTGCTGATATTGTGGTCGTGGGGCGGTATGCCGGGGATAATTCACTTGCAGCAGTAGGTTCAACTTCTTCTCTTGTGAATCTGCTTGTAAATTTTTTTATTGGTCTTGGGGTTGGCTGTAATGTTGTTGCGGCAAACTTTTTAGGTGCAGGAAAAAAAGACGAACTTAATAAAACTGTTCATACTACGATTGTTTTAAGTCTTGCCGGTGGTGTTCTGCTTACCTTTATCGGCGTTCTTTTTTCTAAGCAGATTTTAATCTTAATGGGCTCTCCAGAGGAAGTTCTGCCGCTTTCTACACTTTATCTTAAAATCTTTTTTGGGGGAATAACTGCAACAGTTGTTTATAATTTTGGAGCCGCGCTTTTGCGTTCTAAGGGAGATACAAAACGTCCCCTTTATATTCTGCTTGCTGCTGGTGTTATAAATGTCGTCTTAAATTTGATTTTTGTAATTTCTTTCAGTATGGGAGTGGCAGGTGTTGCTTTTGCAACAGTGTTAAGTCAGATTTTTGCGGCTTTTTGTGTAATTCTAATTTTGATGCGTGAAGAAGATGAATTCAGACTTGTTTTAAAAAAATTAAAAATAGACAGAGTAATTTTTTTCAGAATTTTAAAGATTGGGCTTCCCGCAGGTTTTCAGGGTATGCTGTTCAGTTTTTCAAATATGCTGATTCAGTCAAGTGTAAATTCTTTTGGGGCGGTAATGGTGGCAGGAAATTCTGCTGCCCAGAGTATTGAAGGTTTTGTATATATTTCTATGAACAGTTTTGCACAGGGAACACTTACTTTTGCCAGTCAGAATATGGGTGCTCATAAATTTGACAGAATTAAAAAATTAATTTTGACTGCTGAATTTTCTGTGACTGGTGTCGGGCTTATTTTAGGAAATCTGGCTTTGATTTTTGGCCGGCAGCTGCTTGGAATTTATTCCGATAATGATGATGTTATAGAAGCCGGAATGTTACGACTGGCAGTGATTCTTTCAACATATTTTACATGCGGAATGATGGACTGTATGGCCAGTGCAATTCGTGGTGTTGGACATTCTGTCATGCCGATGATTGTGACTTTGATTGGTGCCTGTGGTTTAAGGATTGTGTATCTTTTTACTTTCTTTAGAATCCAAAGATTTCATACATTTCAGAGCATCTTTTTTTCATATCCAATAAGCTGGACAGTTACATTTTTATTTTTAACTGCCAGCTTTATCTGGATTATGAAAAATATCAGTGCTGAATCAAAAGCTGCCTGATAATTACATCAGTTTAGCATATTTCTGAGCTAGTCTCTTTGATTTGACAGCTGCCAGTCCGCAATAATTCGCTGGAGTTTCGAAGAATGTGGCAGGGTTTTCAATTCCCAGTTTTTCAAGCTGAGCAGTGATTTTTGCAAAGGCTTCTTCGTGAGTTTTGAGGACTTCAAAGAAAGTTTTTCCTGTCTGTTCTGCTTCCAGAGTGATTTTTCGGATAACTTCGTGTCCGTCATTAACTCCGGCTTCACCAAGAAGAATGTAAGCAGGTTCTGCCAAAACTCCGCCTTTAACTTTTCCGCCTGCACCCTGCAAATTGCGTGCCATGCCGTCTTTGTCTGCCTGAAGGCCTTTTACGACACTGTTCATGCGGGCAACTGCCATTGTAAAGCCTGAAACGTAGTCAGTAATGAACCGCTGGCTTGCTGAGTTTGTGAGGTCTCGCTGGTGCTCAGAAATCTGATCCATGTAGAAAGTGATTACGCGGGGGCACATTGCCTTCCACAAAGATTTAACGTGTTCGCTGTTCCATGGATTTCGCTTCTGAGGCATTGTTGAAGAGCCTACCTGAGTTGAAGCAAAATACTCGAATACTTCGCCGATTTCACTTCGCTGCAAGTTGCGGAGGTCGTCAGCAAGGTTTGCAATGATTCCGAATGCTACGTTCATCTCCAAAAGAAGGCGGAGAACATGCTCAGGTTCAACCAGCTGATTTGAATATTCTGATGGCTTAAGACCTAAGAATTCTGTGTAGATTCGCTCAAGTTCTTCAGGATCTTTTACAATCATGCTTGGTCCGTTATAGCTTCCTACAGGACCTGCGAGCTTTCCAACCAAGTCATTTGAAAGCTCTTCGATTTTAAGGATTGATTTTCCAAGTCGGGCAACGAATTCTGCAATGCTCCATCCAAAAGTGATTGGAACTGCGTGCTGACCGTGGGTGCGTCCTACCTGAGGTGTTGCGCATTCACGTTCTGCAATTTCGCAAAGGTATTTTTCAAGCTGCTTTAATTCTGGAAGAACGACATTTTTTGTAACATCTCTCATGCGGCAGCTTAATGCGGTATCAAGAATGTCTACTGAAGTTGCTCCAAGGTGAATGAGAGGTCCGATTTTTGAATCGACCTTGGTTTTCATTACGTTTACGAGAGCGCGGATATTGTGCTTTGTTTTTTCTTCCTCAGCGTAAACTTCTTCCGGGTCGATGTTTGCAGCAACTTCATCAAGTTTTTTTGCAAGTTCATCAGTAAGCTCTCCACGCACTTTGAGGTGTGCCTTAACTAAAGCCGATTCACACTTTGCGCAGGAACGGATAGAAGCCTGTTCTGAAATATAAGCAGAAAGTCCGTCAAAAGCCGCTTTTTCTGAAAGAGAATAGCGGTGGTCAATACAAGAGAGATTCTCAAAAATGTTTCGTGTTTCCATAGAATAGAATTATAGTGAAATGAAACTGTCTGCTCAATATTTTGAAAAAAACAGAATTAAAAAGTAAAAAAGCTGTATCTTTTATTCTGCCGAGTAGTTTACTAGGTAGAAACATTGTTGTATACGGTTATATTTTATACTTGAGGAATAAATTTTATGAAGTCCAGGCACATTAAGCTTAAAATTGGTGGAATGACCTGCATAAACTGCCAGAATAAAATCCAGTCAAAACTTGAAAAACTTGACGGTGTTAAAAAAGCAGATGTGAGCTGGGAAAATGGTACGGCCTTAATTGAGTTTTATGAAGAAAAAATTTCCCTTGAAAAGATTAAAACAGAAATCAAAAAACTTGAGTACACGGTACTTGAAGATGGTGAAAATGTTAAAACTGCCGGCACAATTTTATACATTGCCATAATTTCGGGACTTTTTACACTTTTACAGAAAACAGGCTTAATGAATCTTTTGGTTCCATCTTCCATTGCTTCATCAAAAATGAGTTATGCTGTTTTATTTGTGACAGGGCTTTTAACATCAGTTCATTGTGCTGCAATGTGCGGTGGAATTAATCTCTCGCAAAGTCTGGAGGGAGTCCGAAAACACTCATTAAGCGAAAGAAAAAAAACTGTGTATATTCCTGCAGTTTTGTACAATCTTGGTCGTCTTGCTTCCTATACTTTAATCGGTCTTGTACTTGGAACTGCCGGATTTTTCTTAGGCGGAGGAAGTGCCGGAAATGCAGAAATTCCTCTTTCGGTGCAGGGGATTTTAAAAATTACTGCTGGCATTGTTATGTTTTTGATGGGAATCTCTCTTTTAGGAATTTTTCCTTCTTTAAAAAAGTTTACTCCCCATCTTCCGGCTTTTCTTTCTAAAAAAATCACTTCTTCCACAGTAATGAATAAAGCTCCTTTTTTTGTGGGATTTTTAAATGGGTTTATGCCCTGTGGACCTTTACAGGCAATGTGGATTGTTGCCATTGCTTCTGCAAGTCCTTTAAGCGGGGCTTTTTCGATGTTTTTCTTTAGTCTTGGAACTGTTCCCCTTATGTTAGGTCTTGGTTCCCTAGTCTCGTTTTTAGGAAAAAAATATACAGGAGTTGTTATGAAAATCGGAGCAATTTTAGTTCTTGTAATGTCTCTTTCCATGCTTAGTCAGGGATTTGCTTTGGCTGGCTGGAAAGTTGAAAATCTTTTTGCGAGAAAAAATGACGACACAAAAATTGAACAGATAGCAAAAACTCAGGAGCCTTCAAAATTATCTTTGGACAGTGGAATTATAATTGAAAACGGAAAACAAATTGTAAAATCAAAATTGAATCCTTACCGCTATCCTTCAATCACAGTAAAAAAAGGCATTCCTGTCCATTGGGAAATTGAAGCTGACGAAAATTCTCTAAATGGATGTAATTACCGGATGATTTTCCGGGATTTTGGATTTCAGTATCAGATGGATTATGGAAAAAATGTGATTCAATTTACACCTGACCAAACCGGGATATTCGGCTATACCTGCTGGATGGGCATGGTGCGTGGAACAATCAATGTTATTGAATAAAAAGTGACAAAATCACAGTCGGAGTAAGTTTTTTTCAGTATATTTATATCAGGTTTCAAATGAAATAGTTGTTTGAAACTTTTTAAAACAGTCAAGGAATATAATATGAAACAATATACAGTAACAGGTATGACCTGTGCGGCATGT
>NZ_JAZOUG010000083.1:0-4927 GCF_045657965.1 Treponema sp.
CATGGCTACGATCCGACTTACTTTCTGCAAGGACAATCCGGCACAGTTTTGCATGGTCAGCGCCTAAAACGCGGAGAATCGCAAATTCTTTGAGCCGTTCGTTCAGTGAAAGTAAAAAAACGACCGAAAGAGTTAAAACTGCAATCAAAATTACAAGAAAACAAAGTGCGTAAAGAAAAATAAGAATCGAAGACAGTTTTTTTATGAGGTTTGATACAAATTTACCGCTTTGAATTACCTGAACGTCCTGTATGGCATTTTGGATCCTAAGGGAAACCCCGTCCGCACCATAACCTTCTTTGATTTTTATGAAAATAACGCTTACCTTTGTTCCGGTATCACCGTCTGAAATAAATCCGAATCCTTTTGATTTTGAATCTTCAAAAATTTTCTGGAGAGTGGCAAGGTCTGTGTAAATTGCATTGTCCATGCCGCTTCCGCTTTTTGCAAGTTTTGAAGTGACTTTATGCGTGCCGCCGAAAAATCGTACGCTGTCTTTTTCCAGATTTACATTGTTTCCCGCAAAAAGAATTCCATCAGTCTGCCTGAAACGGGATTTTGCCCAGTTTTTGATGATAAAATCTGTTTCAGGATTGAAGCCGATAAGCTGAATTGGAAAATCACAGCAGCCTTCAGAAAGACTTGTGAGATAGAACTGGCTGGTAACCTGACTGACACCTTCAATTCCTTTTACGTTTTCTTCGATTGATTTGTCCATGTAAAAATAATTCGGTTCACCGGTCAAAAGTACGTTTTCCATTTTGGATTCAAACCCTTTGGGAACGAGCATTAAATCCGCCCCGATTCTGGTTTGAATTCCATAGATTCCGCCTTTGAGCGAAGAAAGTAAAATCAGCGAACCGAACAGTACGGCACAGGTGAGTGCAATCAGAATAATGAGTGAAGCCGAGCGGTAAGGTTTTCGTCTGATATTTGCAAGAGCAAGTGTGCGTGTACTGATCGATTTTGTCATATTTGACCTCTAAGGCTTAAACTTCAGGCTTTGTTTTTGAGTCCTGTAACAATCTGAATAACAGAAATCAGGAGAATCAGAATTCCAAGTACCAGTTCAGTAGGTGCCGTTACAGCGTGACAGTGCATTTTTGGCATTGCGCATACTTTTGCGAAAGAATACGGTGCAATTGCAACAAGCAGACCCAAAACAGCAGTTGCTGATGACAGAATAAGTTTTAAATTTTTCATTTTCTTAACTCCTAAACCCGTGGGTCTTTAATTTCTTTGTAAGTTTTTGTTTCTTTGTCGTAAGTGTAGCCGTCAGGGACACCAGGAAGTTCGATATAGCCTTTTTCTGCAAATTCATCTATGTTAGTACTTGCTTTCAGGATTCCAGCTTCCTGAAGCTGTCGGGCTGCATCGATGAATGTCTTTCGTCCGAGAGAGCGGCTTGGAACATAGTTGAGTTCGTCGAGAAGGGCGGCGTTGAAGTCCAAATCTCCTGCAACAAGATTGTTTTCAATCTGGAGCTGGGCTGCAAGGCGTGGTTCAGCTTCTACGAACGCACTTGCTTTTTGCAATGCTCTCGTAACTGCTGCTGCTCCTTCAGGATTTTCTTTCAAAAGTTTATGAGTTACAAACTGCTGACAGCAATATTCTTTAACGAATTTTTCGTCCGTTCCTGTGTCGAGGATTTTTTTGAATCCGTAAGCAAGCTCGCCTTTTGTTGCAACAGGATCGTGTGCACCGATTACATCGACTGCCCCTTTGTCCAGAGCGATGGCAAGGTCACTTGAAGCGTAAGCAAGGAACTCGACTTCGTTATTTTCTGCTGTAACTCCGATTCCGACATCCATGAGTTTTCGCTTGAGGTTCATAACGCTTGAATCCGCAAGTCCCGGAACACCGATTTTCTTTCCGCGCAGGTCAGCGACAGAATTAATCGGGCTGTCACCTTTGACATAATACTTCGTACAGCCGATGTGGATTCCCGAAGTATAAGAAATTGGAAGACCGTTTTCCATTGCCTGAAGCTGTGTCGCATAAAGACCGTAGCCGGCATCGACTTTGCCCGAGCCAATCATTTCGGCAAGGGTAGCACCGCCTTCAACAACTTCGACGAACTCAGCTTTCTGACCGATTTTTGCAAGTTCTTCGTCAAAAAGCCCCATTTTCCATGCGACATGAACCGGTGCTGCACAAAGTCCGCCCCGCTGGAAATTGATTCTGACGACTTTTTGAGCCGTGCCGGTTGTGCCTGCAGACTTTTTGTCTTTGTTGCATCCGCCAAGCGAAAGGGAAGCCGCAATCACAGCCGCCCAAATCATAACTGTTTTTTTCATATATTTTTACCTCCAAAAAAAATTTAAATTGTATACTCAACTTCCTGAACTTTACCTGCGTAGTCGAGGATTTCAAGAATCTGCGTGCGGTATTTCAAAAATACATCTTGACCTCGTGCTCGTGGATGACTAAGTTCTATGGGAATGATTTTTTCCACTTTTGCAGGACGAGCCGACATGACGACTACATAATCACTCAGGTAGACGGCTTCATCGACATCGTGCGTAACCATGACCATCGTTGTATCGTGTTCTTTTTTAAGACGCAGAATTTCATCCTGCATTGTCATTCGTGTGAATGCATCAAGTGCGCCAAGCGGCTCGTCAAGAAGAAGAATCTTCGGGTGACCGACAAGCGCACGTGCGAGGCTTGCCCTCTGATTCATACCGCCTGAGAGCTGGTGCGGAAAGGACTTTTCAAATCCCTTCAAGCCCACGAGATTTATGAACTCATCGACATCATTTTTGCGTTCTTTGTAGATGTGGCGTGCTTTAAGTCCGAACGCAATGTTGTCACGGATTGTAAGCCATGGAAAAAGATTTGCCTGCTGGAATGCAAATCCTCTGTCGCTTCCAGGTTTTGTAATTTTGCCTCCGTCAACCAAAACTTCGCCTGCTGTCGGTGTCTCAAGCCCCGCGATACAGCGGAGAAGGGTTGTCTTTCCGCAACCTGAAGGTCCGATGAGAGAAACAAAGCTTCCCGCCGGAATAGTAAAGTCTACACCGTTAAGAGCTACGACTTCTTCCGCTTTACCCTGATTAAAAACTTTTTTTATATTTGATAATTTAATTTCTCCAGACATAACATCTCCTACCACTTGATAAGTCCTTTCTGCCAGCTGAGAAGGCGTCTTCGTACTTTGAACAGGGCTGTGATTATGAAAGTACAGAAGACTGCTATCATAATCAGACCAGCGTATACGCCTGAATACATCATCATCGCTTTCTGATAGCTGATGTACCAGCCTATTCCGTATTTAGCACCGAACATCTCTGCTGTCATGAGTGCTATAAATGCGGCACAGATACCGTTGAATACGCCCTGAAAAATGTTTGGCAATGCCGCCGGGACTGCGATTCTGAAAACCTGAAAGAAAGTTCCAGCTCCGAGTGTCTTTCCTACTTCAAAATAGACTTTGCTTGTATTCTGTATTCCTGAACTTGTCATGAGCTGTACCGGGAACCACACTGCAAGGGCTATAATGAACACACTCGCACCAAACGGGGTAGGAAAAGTCGTAAGTACTAGGGGAATCCATGCAGTTGCTGGAATCGGACCTATCAGTTTGATGTAAGGATTTATCCAGTAATAAACTTTTTTAGAAAATCCAAGCAATACTCCTGTAATGAAGCCAGTGATGACTCCCCAGAACACACCGAGAATCAACAGACGGAATGAATACCAGATACATTTGAGAAGAAGCGGAGTCTGTTCCAGAAAGACCGCAATAATATTGTCGTAGGTCGGAAAGAAAATCACTGGAAGCAGGGCAAATTTTGCCGTCACAAGATTTATGATAACGACAAGAACTGCAGCTCCTGCCCAAAAAGCGCCTTTTTCTTCCAAATAGATACGTGTTTTTTTGATGAAAAACGAAAGCACAAAAAGCAGGGCAGAAAATGAAAGCAGAATCAAAAGAAAAAAGGTGTAATAATGTTTTGCTGCAGCCGGGTGAAGTTCGTTATCGGGAACGGTAAACTGCACCACTAAAGCCAGAAGTACACCAAGAGCCGGATAAATCCGCTTAAGAATCAATTTTATTTTTTGTTTCATTTTTATTACCCCTAAGAAAATAAACTTCTCTCCGAAGATAAGGAGGATAACACTGCTTTACCTATCGGTTTAGTATGTTATATAAAACGATTTTATATTTGTAAAATATAATTTTTCTATAATTGTTATAGAAAAAAACTATAAGTTCAGCATAAAAATCCTTCGATATGAAGATTTTTTTGAACAGTCTCTATGTAGGTGAGTGAAATATAACTCATTTTGATATCTTTCTGAGTAATGTAGCCCAGTTCAAAAGAACTTCGTTTTTCATCATCCGGATTTCTGACTGGAATCGTTATAAAATCTTCGCTCGTATCTTCTCCTAAAACTCCCGAAAGAAACGTATAACCATTCAGATTTTTAATAAGGTTCAGTTCGGTCGCCCTGTCTGCTACCATAATTGGTTTTTTAAGCTTGTGACGAACCAAGACTTCCTCAGAAAAGAATGCGTTCACATCATCCGTATCAAATGTGATGAACTGATAATCAGAAAGTTCTTCAAGCGAAATTGATTCTTTTTTTGAAAGCGGATGATTTTTATACAGATAAACTAACGCATTACATTCTGTCAAATGATGGAAGTCAAGATTTTTCGCCTTTAGCTGTGTAAGTATCTGATTTTTGTTTGATTCGTTCAGATAAATGATTCCGATTTCACTTTTTCCGAGAGAAACGTCATCAATTACATCAGATGCCTTCATCTCGCGGAAAGCAAAATCCCAGCCTTCATCCGAAAACTGTTTTACCACTTCCACAAATGCTTTTCGTGCAAAAGCATAGTAAAGGGCCGCAACTGAAAACTTTTTATGTTCTGCGCTACTGTATTTTTTGAGTAAATTTTCAACTTCTTCTATTG
>NZ_JAZOUG010000084.1:0-2410 GCF_045657965.1 Treponema sp.
GACAATTTTACCTTCATCACGCCCGATAATACCAGAAGAAACGATAATATCACCGTCACTTTCAAGTGTACATTTACCGACTGTTCCTGAAACTTCGATATTGCCGCTTGCTTTAACATTAAATCCGTCTTCAACGCTTCCTTTAACAATAACAGTGCCAAGGAATGTAATATTACCAGTTTTAATGTTGACACCTTCAACTTCCATGATAGGCTCAACACAAATTTTATCATTTATAAGAAGAACCTGACCATTTGCACCGGCAAGAATAGTTCTACCGTCAGTATCAACTGTTACATTTTTACCAAGTGGAAGCTGAATATCACGACCGTCTTTTGCTTCAAGATAGCGTCCGTAAATTGTTTTTCCGGCTTTTCCCTTTTCTGCTAAAATTTTCTGAGCTAAAGGCTGCCCTTCAACAACATTTTGAATTAAATTAAGCTCTTTAAAATCCACCTGTCCGTTAGCAGCCTCTTTTGCCCTTAATTTTGAACGGTCTGTTTCAAAATTATATGCAATATAAGCATCCCGGCCATCAACTGGAAGAACAGCTTCTGCAACAACAGCAGGTTCATTATAAATAGGACTGTCGATAAGAGCACTGATTTTTTCTTCTGAAATGCCTGCAACAACGCCCTGTTTTGTAAGAGCAGTTTTAATCTGTTCTGCACTGACATCAGCACCTCCAAGCATAGGAGGATTTATTGTAGCCGTAACCTGCATCTCATCTTTTGAAACATCAATTACAAAAACAGCATCAGCGGACGGTTCATGATTATAAGTTCCGATTGAAACATATTCTCCGTCAGTACCTTTTTTTGCTAGCTTACGAACTTCAGCTTCTTCAAATGATTTTGTATCAGGCCGATTTAAATCATTTACAAGTACATCATCATCGACAGGCTTTCCATCTCCAACAGGAAGAGTGACTTTTAAGAAAATTTCTGTTCCAAAACGATGAATATAATACATTCCGTCTTTTGATACAATTTTCTCAATATCTTCATCATCATCGCCCTGAATAATTTCTCCGTTTTTACCAGCAACAGATTTTTTAATGGTATCAGGATTCTGATAAATTTTTAAAAACCATGGCTTTTTTGCAATTCCCATGAAACCATCAAAACCACGCTCTAAAACTTCATATTCAAGATTAACAACCCGCGTATCAAACTGAACAGCAGCATCTGCAAGAGCTTCATCGAGAGTGTCTGCACGTACTTCAACGTACTTAATCTCTTTGTCCTTAGAGAGAAGCCCTGCCATGTCCTTACGAATTGTTTCAAGATTTATCATTTGTTAGAAAATTCCCTTTCTGAAATTTGTAAGTTTAGAACGCAAATGTAAATTTGCATTAGAATGCAGCTGAGAAATGCGTGATTCTGAAACATCAAGAACCTGTCCTATTTCTTTGAAAGTCAAATCTTCATGATAATACAGAACTATGACCATTTTTTCTTTTTCAGGAAGCTCATTAATTGCCTGAATAATAACTTTTCGGATTTCTTCACGTTCAACCTGTACATCAGGATTTAAACTCTGAGGAGATTCAATTGAATCTCCAATTGAAAGATGATCAGAATCATCACCAGAATACCACACATCATTTAGCGAAAGTACACTGGTACCACTGATTTTCATAACTGTGTGCTGATATTCTTCAAGAGAAAGATTCATTTCTTTTGCAATTTCTTCGTCTGTAGCAGGACGTGAAAGGCGTGATTCAAGACCGGAAATTACATCCTCAATTTCACGAGATTTCTGTCTTACAGAACGAGGAACCCAGTCAAGCTGACGCATTTCATCGAAAATAGCTCCCCGGATTCGGGTGACTGCATATGTCTTGAACTTAACTTTTTTGTCGAGGTCATATTTACTAATTGCATCGAGAAGACCAAACTGACCGAACCCTACCAAATCATCAAATTCCATACTTGCAGGAAGCCCGACAGAAACTTTACCCGCTACATATTTTACCAAAGGCATATACTTGCGGATAATTTTATCCCGCAATGCTGGTGAACGAGTTTTTTTATATTCTTTCCAGATAGAATCTTCTTCTTCATCATTAATAAATGGTGATTTTTCATTATCCATACGCAGCACCTTTTTTAATCATTATCCTTTGCTAATATAGTTTGAATAGCTTTTGCCATAACATCTGTATCTTGTGTAGTTGTTTCTTTAAAACTTCCACCACCAGAGGCAAATTCACTATCACTTATAAGTTCATCATTAGAATTTATTGTTGAATTTGTTGAATTCATTGAATCATCTGAAGTTGAAGATAAATTCATTTCTCCAATATCAGGCAATTCATCTATTCCACCAGATGAATTTGAAGCCGCTTGAGAAGGAGCTTCAGAGACAGAAACAGATGACTGTGAAGCTGACTCTTTTGTACCTTCAG
>NZ_JAZOUG010000085.1:0-2097 GCF_045657965.1 Treponema sp.
TTGCCTATCTGGCCTTTATATGAATTGTATTTATGCTGACGAACTTTACACACGATGTGTTCTTCATGCATAAGTTTTTGAATTAATTTGTGGTTAGTTGTACGTCCTCTGTTTCTGAACTCTAAAGTAATCCTTCTGTAGCCATAGCGTCCTTTATTTTCATGATAAATCTGCTGGACAAGTTCACGTTCTTCCCTGTGTTTATCCCGTTTAGGATGCGTTTCTGAGTAATAAAATGAGCTTCTTGGCATACCTGTAAGTTTAATTAAATCTGAAACATTGAATTGTGACCTTAGTTCTCTGACAGCTTCGACTGTTCTCTGTCTTTTCTCTGCTGCTGTTTCTTCCTGTCGTCTTCCTGAACTAAGGCCAGATATTTTTTTAGGAAATCATTCTCCATACGAAGATAAGCAAGTTCTTCATCCTTTGTCCATTCTTCTCTTGGTTTATTTGGTATTAAGCTTTTCTTTGGCATTTTTGAACGCCTGCCTTGTTTCTGAAACAGAGCTTCTGTACCACCGGTAATATACTTCTTTCGCCACGCACAGATTGTTCCGTGATTTGTTATTCCAAAAATCAAAGCTGTTTGCAGATCTGAAAGATGATGCTCTTGCTGATAGTTTAACACTTTTAGTTTAAATTCTCCGCTAAAATGTCGCGTAGGTTGCGTTATTTTTCCTGTTGCTTTGCATTGCGCGGCCCATTGTCTAATACAGCTTCTTGCTACATTGTATTTCTTTGCAAGAAATTTTGTTCCGCCTTCATTTGATAAATAAGCATTTACAACTTTTATCTTGAACTCTTCTGAGTATTTGGGCATAAAAAATGCACCTCCTAAAATTGAATTTTATTTGTCCAACTTTAGGGGTGCACTTCAAAAGGCGGTGCTTTTTTAACCAATTTATTTGATTTATTATACTTTGAATTTGTTTACTTCGGCTGTAAGAGCCTGAATGCTGTTCTTGGTATGTTCTGTAAGTTCATTAACTGTGTTTACTGCTTCAGTTATCTGATCTGCTCCGGTTGCCATTTCATTCATTCCGCCGTTTATTTCCTGCGTAATTGTATTCATGTTTTTGGCTTCATTTGTAATCTGGTTGCTGCCTTCAAGCATTTCTGATGAACTTTGTTGTACTTTTTGTGTGATGTCATTTAATGCAGTAATTGATGAGAGAACCTGTTTGCTGTTTGCAGACTGTTCTTCCATAGTCATTCGGATTGTCTGCTCCTGTTGTGAAACTGTATTTACTTCTTTTTCAATGGAAGTGAATTTTTCAACAACCTCTTTAGAATAATCTGTTACTGAAGTTATTGATTCGGTGATTTTTCTGAGAGCAGTTTCAATTGTTTTAGTTTGTGCCGAAGAAGATTCTGCCAGTTTGCGTACTTCATCAGCTACGACAGCAAAACCCTTACCCGTGTCTCCGGCATGTGCAGCCTCAATTGCAGCATTCATTGCCAGAAGGTTTGTTTCACCTGCAATATTCTGAATTACCGAGCTGATTTCCATAAGACCGCGGGATTCGTCAGCAACTTCCTGAATTGCGTTAGTAATTTTATTGAGGGCGACTTTACCAGATTCAGATGTTTGGGTAAGACGTGTAATGTTTTCTGAGTTTTCTATTAAAGTCTTAGTTGCACTGTCCATATTCTGGATGAGTTCGTCAATTGCTGAAGAAGATTCGTTGATGTTTTTAGTCTGCTCGCTTATCAGCCCGTTCAAACGGTTGATACCATTAGAAATCTGTTCCATTGTGCTGCTTGTTTCTGTGACGCTTGAAGACTGATTGACTGTTTGACCTTTAATGCTTTTTATATTGGCAGAAATCTGATTTATGGCCGCTGCAGTTTCGTTCATATTGGAAGCCAAATCTGCACTGACTTCATTGAGTGTGCCTGACTGGTTTTGAACAGTTGCAACCAGCTGTCGGATTTTTCCAAAAGTGCTGTTGAAGTAATCTGCCATAAGTCCAATTTCGTCTTTAGAAGAAACTTCAATTGTGCGGGTAAGATCTCCTTCACCTTCAGAAATATCTTTAAGAATTTGTGTAAATTTTTTGATTGGACCGACAATTTTACGTGAAATAATGAGACCAA
>NZ_JAZOUG010000086.1:0-44021 GCF_045657965.1 Treponema sp.
CGGGAACCGATGTACGTGTCCACGCTCCACGGGTAGACGTCCAAGACCACCGTGCGCGGACCACAATGCACGCCGTTATCCCAGTAGCTACCGCAGTGCAGCGCAACCAGACCGCCAGAGTTAGGAAGATAAGCCTGACCCTGATTAGCACCAAGAACGTTCTGCCAGTTCCAAGAAGTTGAATCCTGGCGAATTGAATAGTCGCAGGTCCATTCAGAAACATTTCCGGCACAATCAGTAAGGTTATACGCAGAAACTGCATAAGGCTTAACACCTGTACCAGAATGCTTACCGTCAGAAGTAGAAACACTGCAGCCGGTGTAAGTTCTTCCGGTGTTAGTTGTTTTAGTCCAACCGTAGTTATTAGAACCGTCTTCGCCCTGTGGGCTTCCAAATGCACCAGCAAGCCATTCATTATAGCGCAATAAGCGCATTCCCTGTTTGTGTGCAAGTTCATTGAAGTTGAACTGTGACAAACCTTCAGTTCCGGTAACTGGCAAAGCTCCATATTTAGAAACAAGTTTACCTTCGGCAATCGGCAGATTATTTGTGCCGGCCATAAAGGAAATAGTTTCTTCTGCAGAAGCAATATAGATGCCCTGCCATACGCCGTGAACTTCAGCCATGCCAGGAGCAATAACACGCGGTCTGTGAATCAAATCCCACACGCTGTTAGGAACAATGCCTTCAGTGACATTATCCTGCCATTTTGTACCGCTTGCGCCCCATTTTGCCCCGGTAGAATCAATAGGAATCCATTTTCCATCATCAGAAACCTTGCGGATAGTTCCATAATGGAAACCTCCGGTTCTTCTGGAAGTCAAAGCTGTGCTTCCATCAGGGAAAGTAGAATTCAAAGAAATAACGATTTCCGGCTGTGCGCCATCAATGCAAAGATAAACATAGTAATCTTTACCAAATTCAAGCGTATCGCCTGTATCAAGCGCAGCTGCTGGATCAAACTCCAAATCGCTGTCTTTAAGAATAATAGGACGCCATGCAGAACCATCATAGATAGGAATTGAAACGCCCTGATTCAAAATCAATTTGTCTTCATCGTAGGCAAACGGATTTTTCTTTGAAAGAAACTTTGAACCAACAGCCTTAACCGGGCTGGAAGCTGGAATCAAAGAAACGCTGCAAGGATCTATAAGGTCCTTATATTCATGCAATGCCATTTTTCACTCCTATTCCAATTTAGCGATTAAAGCGTTAATCCATTCATCGCTAACTGCAAGTTTATTTTTTTCAGCTGCCGGATCTTCTACTTTTTCATAGTCTTCCGGTGTCTGTTCTTCCACTGGAACATCTTTGCTGGATTCTTTCAAAACAAGTTTGTAGTGATCATCGCGCAAATGTTCCAGGCGTGATTTCATTTCGCCTTTTCCGGCATTATGAACCACGGCATATTCAACGGCATTTTCCCAGTCTGTTTTTGTGTTACAAGTTGCTGGAATTCCAACCATCTTTAGGCCTCCTTTTTCTTAGCCAATTTTGTTCCGACTGCTGTACTGATAATTCCGGCAATGATAACAACAATACCTATGATCATTGAAATCATAGAAACCATTGTATCGCTTGAAATCAAGCCAAAGAATCCAAGTACAAAAGAACCAATTCCAACCGCTGCAATTCCAACGATTGTAAGCCAGTTCTTTTTTTCTGCCCCGTTGTACAGATTTGCACAAGCAAGACCAGCGCCAAACATTGTTACTGCAAAAGCGCCAATTTCTGCAGCAGGAATCTTACAGAACCACATTGCAACAGCGCCAACAGCTACAAGAACCAAACCGATAATAGTACCGATTTTCTTTGTCATTTTAAGCTCCTCCGGGCAATTACCCGTTTGACAAAAATATTTATGATACCTTCTGAACCTGAAGATTCACGTTCATAGAAGCGTAATCATTCCATAAACCAACACCCCAGTTTCTCGCACCCCATGTAACATGACGTGTTCCTGGTGTAATTTTTCCGTCAACAAGGCGGCGGGCATAAATATGAATTCCATCACTTTCAGCAGAACCACCAAAAGAAAGGAACTCAGGATAATTCCCGGCGGCATTCACAATAACCGCATAAGTAGCATCAGCATCAAAAGTCAACCCTAAATCGTTCCAGGCAATTACAGTTTCTTCACCAGCAATTTCAACCTGAAACAACTTTTCATTGAAAGAATTGTCAATCAGCTTCAAAATTGCAGTAAGAACATCTGAATTGTTTGCATTGTCTTCATTGCCGGAAATCCCGTTCAAATTACCAAATGCCTTCTTCCAGATAGCCTGTCGCGCACCAATAATGTCATTAAAGAACTTTGCCAGCCACGGTGTACCATCAATGGAATCTGTAGCTGAAGCATCAATCGCTTTTCCGGCCGGATAATTAACATCCGTTCCGTCGTAGTAGTCGCTATAATTAGCATCAATTTTTAACATCTAATTTCCTCCGTTAGATCCAATCAATATCCAAAACCGCAACCGTCTGAACCGGCTTCAGTCTAAGAATCAGGTATTCAATATAGTTTTTGTATATAGCCGGAATTTCCAGCTTTTCTACATACAAAATCTGGTGACGGGCATTTCTTACAACCGACTTTGCAACATAAAAACAGAATTGCCAGTATTTAGCATCGTTCGGGATAGAATAAGGCGAAGAAGTGTCATTTCGCAGAATTGTCGGATTAAATGTTTCGTCACCAATACGCATTCCGCAAACCGCATTTCTATTCCCGCAAACCATCGTTTTATAGTTACAAACACACGTGTAAACATAATTTGATTTACGCGGGTTTCCAGTCGGAATGTTTTCAAAAATGTTTATTTCCGGCCAAATAAGCCGCAAAACATCCTGTAAAACATCCAAACCTTGACCGCCTGTATTACTTGCCCACAATGCAGTCAGAACCGCACGGCGCTGGCTTAATTCAGCCTTTGTAAAAATAACCTGAAAAGCCTTTTCCCACGCTTCCGGGCTTCTGGTAGAATCAGGGAATAAATCAAGATAAACATTCTCTATTTCGTCCCTGATTCCATCCGGCAAAACCGCAATAGCTTCAAATAGCTTTCGCAAGTTCTTATCCTGTGTAATATCAAATACACGGCCGGAAGGAAGAAGGCTTTTAATGGCATCTATGAAAGATTTATTCTTCATAAAGCACTCCATCAATGTATAAATCACCCAGCTTGCAAAGCTCACCCTGGCCAAGTGTATAAGAACTGATTGAAGCGCCGCCAGCGTTCATTAACAGCTCGCCAAAGTCGCCTTTATAAGATGTACAAATATCGTTAGCAATTCCGGCCAGACTGTTGCGCAAAATAGAATCAGTTCGGTTATTATCATCACTTAAACCGCGGATATAAGGTTCACGGTTCAAAAGAAAATCTTCCACCGCTGCCTTAAAATCAGCGCCAAAGTCAGCAGCAGCAACACCTGTTAAATTGTTTACAAAGACGTTTATGCTGGTAACTCTAACCGGCATAACATTGATATAAGTTTCATCCCCAGCCGGATCTATAATTGCAGTAATCGGCTTTCTATTCTGAACGCCAGTGTCAGGATCATAAGTGCAGGCATTGCCAACAGCTTTTAACAATGCAGAATCCGGAATTCTGTCAGTATATAAATCGCTATTTCCGGCAACATAAAGCAAAACACCGCCAGGGCTGTTTTCGTCATTATAAGGATATGTTTGTAAAACGCCTGCAATATCAAAAGCCCAGTTTCTATAATCAGCCAAAGCGCCGCCCTGTGGCTGTGTAGAATAACGTGTCTGAACGCGCTTCCTATAATGCGCTTCTGTTTCATCCTCAGTGCCAGCCTGAGTAGTAGAAGAAACCTTTGCTTCCTGGCTGCAAATCGCAAGCGGATTAACAAACCTCAAAACTGAATCAACAGCCAGACTGCCAGCTGTTCCGGCCGTAGTACAATAAACCGGAACTTCAACAGTCGCCGCATCCAGCGCCGTATTTTCAGAAACACAATAAATAAGTCCGGTCAAATCGCTTTTAAGCTGTGTTCCCTGCTGTAAAACCTTTTCAGCTGCCGGATCCGTAACAATTACAGTGATAGTTCCATTCCAGGAATCGCCCTTTGCTGGCTGCGGAACGCCAAATAAATCACCCAGCTTAATAAGCGGGTTCACTTTATGGCCCTGAATAATTACATCTTTATATGAAGCTGTATCAGGGAAAAGCTGCAAATAGAACCATCCGCAAAGTTTGAACGGAATAATATAGACCCCAGCCAAAACCTTACACAAAACCTTTACAAAACTTTTAGGCAAAATCTGTAATTCAGAATTAAACTTTTCCTGAAAACTTGTTACTAAAAGATTGTAAACATCATCAATATTTTTATTAGCGTAAGCCATTCTGCACGCCCTCCCATTCAAAGTAATAAGCTGATTCAAAAATCTTTGAACCGTCTTTTGTAAACTCCACACTTACCCGCACGCGTTTAATATTTTCTGCAGCAAGTGAAACGCTCACGGAATCCGCAATTCCTTCATCCACAAACCATTTCAAATCACTTTCCGCCGCCGTCTGAGCTTTCTTTAGGTTCGCGCCAGTCAGCGGTAAACCGCAGGTTATCGCCTGGAATTGTGAAACAATCTTTTCGCTTCCATCAGTTCCAGGAATCAAATTGCCCCACCAGGTTTCTTTATTTCTTCCGGCAACATCGTCTTTATTGCCGCCAAAAAGAGAGATGTAAACAGCCGTTGAAAAAGTGTTACAATCCTGAATAAGACCGTCTTCAACGTCAATTTCTCCGCCGTCGTTAGTAGAATGAATTAAAACATCGCCCTGAAAATTTACCTTGCTCACGATATTGTCCCCGGCCCTGTAGTGGCACCTGTTTGCGCTGATTGTGTTCCAGTTGTACTAACCGGAATCCCACTGTTTACCTGTGCGTTTGTAGTGATATGCTCCACAATCGCTTTTCCAACCTTTTCCCAAAATTCTTTACACATTGCTTTACCTTCAGCAGATGCACCCGCATCCATAATAGCTTCAGCAATAGCGTCACCCATTACAGTTCCATCAAGCATATTAAGCCCCCGTTACCATTTCGCCGGAATGCGGCGCGCCTGTTACCGGACAAGTCGGCAAGGCGCAAAAACAACCAGTTCCGCTAGGCGTAGCAGTTCCTTTACATTTCACCATTCCGCCCGTCAAAGTCGTTTCCGTACTTTTTATTTCCATCTTTCCGCTGGAAGCATCAAGCGACATATCAGCGCCGCTTTTTATTGTTATTCCCTTGTCGTTTTCAACCTTTATTTCTTCCGGCGTTTTTAGCTCCACTTTGCCGTCTTCCAGCATCTTCAAAACTGCCTGAACTTCACCGTCCGCATTGCGTGAAAACAAAATCTTTTCGCCAGGTTTTGCACCTTGCGAAACTGTCAAAACGCCTGCAGCAACAAACTTTCCCGTTCCATCAACCTGAACAAGAACAATCCTGTCGTCCTTTACTGGCGGCGAATCATCACCAGAAGGGCCGTAAGTAAAAGCACTTTGATTGTAGCCCAGGCGCGTTTCTATACATTGTTCTATGTACTGATCTATTTCAGCCTTTAAGTTTTTTCCTATTCTTCCCACGGGAACCTCTCCGGCAGCTTGCCGTCACGCGCACCAGGCAAAACAAGTGAAAACTTTGTCTTTTCACCGTCGCTGTCACTTCTAGTCATAGTCACTTCATCAACCTGAAATTTAGTTTCCCGGTAGATTTCCGCATCCGGCGCATAAACAGAAATGCACATATTTTTTCTGTAAAGTTTGCCGGTTCTGTCCCTATGACCACTAACCACCAGTTCATATTTCACGCTGTTTGCAAACATTCTTCCGGCTGTTGCCTTAGTTGCATTTTCCAGTGAACCGGAATCCGCATCATCAATAGTTTTTGCAAAAACGCGCAAAACCCCTGCTTTCTGCAGAAGTTTATTTTCATAACAATATTTTTCAGCGTCTTTGTCGCCTTCAACCTTTGAAAAACCAATCACATGGGAATACATATTCTGACCGTCAAAAGTCGGTGTGCAACTCACAAAAGGCGCTTCGCCTTCCTTAAAAGTTGCGCTAACAGCTTCTTCTTCCGGCTTCCAGAGCATCAAAGAGCCGTCCTGGCTGTTACTTAAAAATACACCACGCTGTTCCGCCAGCTTCTTCAGAAAGTCCAGAACCTTATCTTCAGGCTGAATTTCAACTTTTTCAAAACTGTTCCCACAATCGCACTTTGTCAAAATTGTGACACCAAACGGCCCGGCAACATTGTTAGCAATGGCCTGCAAAGTCAAGCCGTTATATTCCGGCGGGTATAAAGAATCAGGCAAACAAGAATCTGCAAGAATCCCGCATCGCGGATAACCCTGAACTGTAATTGTATTTCCGTTGTCGCTTACAGATGGAACCGCTGGCAATAAAATGCCCTGGAATATCATTTCAGAATCATAAAAAACCGTACATTGTTTATAAGTAAATGGCCGGAAAATCTCGCGACATTTTTTATTAGAAGAATCCCAAAGAGAAGAAAAAGAAAAGGCATCAAAAGTATCAACCGCGCTGGTAACTGTATAGCCTGTAAATCCGGTAAACTTCACGCCGTCAACAAACAAAGCCAGATCCTTTTTAGCGTCAGGATCTAAAACAATAGTTTGTTTTGCCTGAATCGGCGCGCTGGCTTTAGGTGGCTGCACATCTTCAGGAATAAGCAAAACATCCCCGGCAAAAATCAACGGCGAACCATCCGGCGCAGTCTTTCTTCCGGCCAGCTGTGGATTAGCTTTTACAATGTCATTCCACTTAGTAAAACGGCCGTAATACTGAATGCTTATTTTGCCCAGTGTGTCGCCGCTTTTTACTGTATGAGTTTTAGACATAATATTTCACCTCCCGCCCCATCGGAAGGCAAACAATTTCATCAGCTGTCAAAGCATTGTCATTTATAAATTCATCCATGCGGTTAAAGCCATCTTCGCCATAAAGCTGACAAAGTAATTCAACCACCTGCCTGTCACGGTCCAGTTTAATAATTTTTACAGAAGGCAAACTGAATGAATTTTCAATCAAAAGTTTTTCTGACAAAACAACAACATTCAAAAGATTTTCGTATGTGTCAGAACAATCTACAAATGAATCAGTAGCAACAATCTTATCGCAATATTGTTTATAAGCAACAAAAGCGCTTTCAATTTGCGCAACAGCTTCCATAACTTCAGCCCGGCTTTTCATTGCGCCGTTAGCAACCTGACCGCCGCCGGAACTTCCATCATTACCGCCAACAGTCGGAACACTTGCGCCTTTTTGTTCTTCTGCAGTCAATGAAACACCGGAACTTAAAGCCGCAACCATACCGGCCCAAGCAACGTTTGTAACCGCAAACTGATTTTTAATCGCATTTATACCAACCGGATCTTTTTTAGCATTATTCACAATGCTGGTAATAGTTGTCATATAGCCGGTAACTTTCTGCATCGCGCTGACCGCAACCTTAGAAGGAAAACGCGCCAGCTGCAAAACAGCCCGCGCAAAGCTCGCAGAATTGTTTACAAGAGTATCAGCACCCTTTGTAAGCTGATTTATAGCAGCTTTTGTGTCATTCATTTTCTGGCGGATGCCGTCAGCTGCATCTCCGATGGAATCCACGAAAGAAGAAAAGTCTTTGAAAATAGATTTTTTTTGAGTATCAGCAATAGAATTAAGCTGTAGCTTATCGGTTATGCTTTTGCCTTCAATCAGTCCTGAAAATTCATCAGCGGCCGCATCGTCAAAACTTCCCAGGGCGGCATTTATCTGGTCAGCGCCAAGAATACTGCTGTCAGGAAAATTCTTTAAAACAATAGTTTCCGCAAAAGTAATTTCGATAGTAGATTCATTTAGTTTTGAAACTAAATCATCACTTCTTTTAATCGTACCAGTGGGAACAACATCAACACGGCCATAAATCGGATGTTCAAGAATCCCATTTCCGCGTTCTTTCAAAAGTTCTTCAAAAGCATCAGCTTCCTTCAAACAATCTTCACCGGTAAAAATACAAACGCACGGGAACCGGCGGCCGCCAACGCCTAAAGATTGAATCTCCTGACCGTCCATTTCTGGGAATGTATATGCCGCAGTTTTCAGGTCAGTTTCCCTGGAAACCGATTCAAAAATAAAAGTCTGTCTTTTACCAGAAGGCGAATTATAAGCCGCTTCTGTTATTTCTTCATTCCACGCCATAGCATTATTTTCAGTCAAAACCGTAAATAACGCTATAACGCAAACTTAGAACGAACCCGACCTTGTTCTTTGAATTGTAACTTCCGGCGCCGGCTGGTAATTATTAGCCTGCAATCCAGGCGCAAGTCCGATTGTAACAGAACTGTTATTGTTATTTGTAACCGTCTTAGAATATTCCGCAACGCCTGCGGGTGTCTGTGTCGGTGTAGAATTAGCAATTTCTGCAGAATCTCCGCGAATCATTGATTCAAGCGCATCCAGCCCGTCAAGACCTTTATCAGCCAGTTTTCCCACGCCTGGAATGTTTGACACCAGTTCAAGCACCTTGCGAACCGGCGCAATAATGAAGTTGAATATAGAAGCGCCTATATTTCTTATAGCCTGAATTATACCGCCGCCCGTAAAGAAAGAAGTAATGGCCGCCCATTTCTCACTGATCCAGTCCAAAGCGCCGCCAACAGCTGTTTTAAGAGTTTCCCAAATGCCGGTAAATACACCGCCTATCCACTCGCCAAACGCCTTAAATGCGCCCACAATGCTTTCCCAGATTCCAACCGCAACCCCGGCAACCCAGCCAAAGAATTCTTTAATTTTTGCGCTGACCGTATCCCAGTTCATAACAAGCGCAACAATGGCAGCAATCAAAGCCACAATGGCCGTAATAATAAAGCCAATCGGGTTTGCCGCAATCGCCGCATTAAATCCAACCTGTGCGCCTGTTGCTGCTGTAGTAGCCGCCGTTTCTGCAATAGTCGCCGCTGTAGCAGTTCCCTTAACCGTTGCCATAACAAGCTCAGCGCCTTTTACAATTCCGACAATAGTTTTATAAGCTGTCATTACCAGAACCGTTCCATCCATAACAAGCCGGTAAGCCATTACCGCAGCAGTTACCGCAATAATAGGCCCGCGCAAAGCCCATATAACTTGAATCACGCTGCCAATAATGCTTCCAATAGTTCTTATAGTTTCCGCAACCTGAGTTAAAGCTCCGCTGTTTGCAAAATTATGAATTGCCGTTGTTAAAGACTGAATAAGGTTCTGGCCGTCAACCTGGAACGCTTCAACAAACTTAAAGCCCAGTTCCGTCAATTCCGACATTAAAACCTTTAATTGGTTTCCAATGCTGGAACGCATAGCCGCCGCTTTACTTGCCGCGCTTCCGGTAGCATTACTGGCCGCTTCTTCATAATTGCGCATTGCATCCGCACCAGTATTGATAAGCGCATTCATAGCGGCAAGGTTTTGTTTTCCAAATATGTCATAAAGATAAGCATTCTTTTTAGCGTCACCCATGCCATCCAAAGCGCCGGCAAATTGTCCCACAATATCCGTAAGGGAAAGAAGATTTCCGTTTGAATCCGTTGTCTGAATGCCTAGTTCATTCAAAGCCTTTTCAGCCTTAGCCGTAGGCGCAGAAAGATTAGTCATAATGTTTCGCAAGTGAACGCCGGCTTCCGCACCCACAATAGAATTGTTTGCCAGGGCTGTTAAACTTGCGCTGAATACATTCAAATCATTATTTGCAGTCTTAAAGAAATTTCCGCCCTGTGTAATGGCTTCAGAAACATCCGTCAGGCTCATGTTTGCACTGTCGGCCGTATAAGCCATAACATCGCTTAAACGCTTCATGTTCTCAGCCAGAATCAGCGGATCTTTACTCATCATTCCCATTGTATTAAGACCGCCAACAGCCATTCCAACAGCTTCATCCAGCTGCACACAAGCCGCTGTTGCCAGATCAGCAACACCAGGTAAAAGCGCGATAGAATTCTGACTGTCAACACCAGCCCGCGCCAATGTAGCCATTGCGTTAGCCGCCTGCAAAGCATCAAATTCAGTAGATGCCGCAACCTCACGCGCCGCCTTTCCAATCACCTGCAATCTGTCAGTAAAATCCGCAGCGTTAGAATCAATATCACTGAACGCAGCGCCGGCCCCGTGCATGGCTTCGTCAAAATCAATAAATTGCTTAGTAGCAACACCAACACCGGCAACCAGCGCGCCTGTAGCAAGCCCGGCCGCCATCTTTCCGGCGTTTGCAATGCTTCTTCCAAAATTATTAACACGCTCCTGGGCAGCCGCAAAACTTTTATTCAGCGCCATTCCGGCACCGTCACCCAGCGCGCCCATGCTTCTTAATTTCTTTGTTACATTGTCAATCAGCGTAAATTCAGTCGCTATTTTATATCTGTTTGCCATGCTTTAATTTTCACCCCAAAAGAAGAAAAACGCTATAACTAAAAAGGCCGTTTTCATTAACAACAGAAACGGCCCCTAGCAAGTATGTTTACTTTTTTACTTTTTTATTTTTCTTATTTTCATTTTGCATTTTCACAAGTTCAGGAATAAGCGGATCATACCAGAAGTGAACATCCGCCAAAGTCAATTCTTTAGGCATTACCGGCAAATGATAAGTAGTGTAAATTTCACGAATCATTACCGGAATACCTGCCGCCGCCTGAACCCTTTTTCTACTACCGTTATAAGCGATTTCCACGCTTAGTTTGTAATAAAAAAAGTGGCAACCGCCATAAACAGCTTAAAGTCAGCGTTTGCAATTTTGCTGAAGTAAGCAATATCTTTTCCGGTCATTGCCGACATATAAGCAACCATTTTATGCACGTTCTGGTTAGCCTTAAAGTTATCCATTCCCAGATAAGCCTGAGCAGAAGGCGCCTTAAATACAAGTTTTGTTCCGGCATATCCTTCCGGATTTTTCGCGCCTAAAGTAATTTCCAGATCGTCATTGTCATTAACAACAGTCTGACCCTTTGCAATGGATTTTACAATAGTTCTTTTCTGGCTGTCAAAAGTTGATTTTTCTTCATCATTCATTGAAGTTGTATCAACATCAATTCCGTTTTCTTCAGCCCAGCGGTTAAACTCAGTTACCGCTAAATCGTCACTCATAGCAACATTCTTTTCATCAGCCATAATAATCTCCTAAAAAGTAGAAGCATCTGCAGCATGGGTGGGAGGGAATGCCGCAGATGCCTTTTATTTAATTAAAGTTTCTCACAAGTTCCGTTCAAAGTTACTTCAGCCGTCATTTCCTTTGAATCAAGGGCAATCGTATCAGTAAGCTGCATAGAACCGTTGATAACAGTTCCATCAACCAAACTTGCAGAAACTTCCAGGAACTCGCATGAATCCTGCATTTCCTTCAGGAACTCCATATCATCACGCGCTGGATCAATAACAAGGTTCAAGCCTTCAATAGCACCGGTATGAACGCTTTTAACAATGCGCTGTGTACCGTCACCGTTAGGCTTCACTTCGTTGTTATATCCTGAATAAGTAATTTCGCAGGTATCTTCACCATCAGTAGTGAAGCGTCTTCCAGCAATTACAATACTTTCTATTGGTCCGCCAGCCATTTCTTCCTCCTTATCCTAAATAGAATCCAAAGAGTACATCAACAGATGCAACTTCCACGTTGCCGGAAAGTTTAACCGGGAAGGAAACGTTCAGGCGTTTTGGATTCTCGCTGTCAATTTCAACAATAGTGTTCTTCTTTGTGAAGTCCTGATCGCTGATAAGTGCCTTCAATGCCAGGCTGTTAGCAAGGTTTGCAAACCATCCCTTTACAGTCTTAGGCTGAATTGCAGAAGGGTTAGTTGTTACTGTTGTATCAGAAACAAGTGGCGCACCCACGACAGAATCAGCTTCCATAATCAAACGAACGTTGTAAACAACATTCATAAGTTTGATTAAATCTACAACATAGCGTTTTGAAGGATATTTGCCTTCAGAAGCCGGATGATACATTGTAATAATGTCGTTCAGCTGGGCAACACTACCATTCTTAATGTTAGTAGAAGAACCCTTGTTTACCGACATATTTCTTACAGTGTAATCTTCCTGGGCTGAATCAGCGCCGGCTTTAAGACCTGTCAAAAGGCCTTTATAGTTCTGTGCTGGGTTTGAATCAGCTGTTGTAAGAATATCGTTTACCATTGCCTTTGCAGCAATTACCCACGGCAATTCTTTAGAGCCAACAGAAACAACAAGGAAGTTGATATAGTCTGTTGTACGCAAATCAGTAATTGCAGTACGTGTAGAATAACCGTCAACACATCCTGTAGCACAAAGAATAGGCTTCTTTACAAGAGTACCCCAGCGGCCGTTTCCAAACTCAAAGATTTCATTCAAAAGTCCAGAATCGTTGTAATCAAATGTGTTAAGAATCATTGTTTCCCAAACAGTATTGATTAAAGCCAAAGCACCAGAAACAGAAGGAACGCCGGCACCATCAGCCATTGCAGAAAGTGTCAAAGTAATGCCTTCAGCGTCATATTCAGCGCCCAGAAGAATTCTGTTACCGTTAGCACCCTTCCATTTTGCGGTCAAAACAACTTTTGCTGTATCTTCTGAATCAACAGCTGCAGTAACCGGCATATCCAGAACGGCGTTAATTGCGCCCACAAGAGCAGTTGCAAGTTCAGTCGCAGTTTCACCCTTTGTAACTGCAAAATCGGCTTCAATGCCGCCGATTGTCACTGTACCGCTTCCGGCCTTTGTAGCAGGTCCTGTAATTGCAATAGAACCTTCTGCCGCAACGTCAGAATTTCCAGCCTTAACCGGGTAAATTGTTACCGGGAAAGTTGCGCTGTTTCCAGAAACCGGAAAGAGCTGTTTCACGGCCAGATGCAATGGTGAACCGTAACCGTATCTTTCGGCAACGTCAGCCGCACTGGCCTCCACTTCGTATTTTTCCGTAGAGTAGTCAACACCGGTATTACCAACACCGATAATTGCTAAACGCTGCGGAAGCATTGCAGCCGCACCAACATTGAAGTTTTTATAAGAAACTTCAACACCTGTGACACGGCTTATAGCACTAGCTGTTACACCCATTGCTATCTCCTTAAAACAAAAAGTTTTCTAATTTATCCAACAAAAACGTGACCGTCTTTGTCGCTTATGGTTAGCGTTCCGCCTAACTCGTACAAAACACCACCAGTAATTGCCACATCTTCAATATAGGTAACTTCCAAAGTTATCCTAATCATTTTTACGCGAATTGCGCTCGTAGAGTTTGCAGGCTCGCCGGCCTGGAAGCTCGTCATATCTCGTCCTGTAACAACGCCCTGCAAACTCAAATAAGTATAAGGTTCAGCCCCTATAATGTTTCTAACCAGGCGCGCTGTTTTCCAGGCTTTAAGTGATGCCTTAGTTCCGGCATCCTCGCTGCTGGAAGTGTTTCCGGTAGCGTAAACATCAAGCATAATCTTTGTAGTCATATTATGCTTGTTTACTGTAGTAGAACCCTTGTCTGAATCCGTTGCATCAATCGAAACGTTTACAAGCGGAAAAGGGTTACTGTCTGCATTTACCTGCTGAATCGGATCATCATTTTCCACATAAACACCAACGTCATAATCACGCGCGTTTACATCCCCGGCTTCAACAGCAAGTTCGTGCTGGTGTTCCAGCTCAATCGCCAAAATCGCCGCAACAGTATCACGGATAGTTTCAATGTTATCAGGTGTGCTTAAAAGCTCGTTTATCTCTGCCATATCAACTACCGCTTAAATTCAAAACCAAATAAATCTTAGTGATTCCCAGCGTTCTGTCAGGTTCGCTGTAAAGCACTTTAAGATCCCATTTTTTGCCCGTCAAATCAGTGTAACTAAATGACCACCCGCGTTCAGGTTCCCTGGCTTTCCCGTCAATCGTTACTCTGTCTGAACGGAAACTTGTCCAGACTGTCCTCCCGGCAACAGCGTTTCCATCCGTATCAACAAGGAATCCAATGTCACCGACAATGCCGGTAATAGACCAGGAATGTCCGTTATTGTCACTTAATGTAAATGCTGCTGTTCCGCCATCGGCTGATTCCAGAGTAATAGCGGTATCAGCCAGTGCAAGTTCCCTTAATCCCATTATTCAGCCTTAGCACCGGAAGTATTTTCTTCAGTGCCTTCAGTTTTTGCCGCTTTCTTAGATTTCTTGTCAGTTGTTAAGTTTTCCTTAACATCTTCCTTTTCTGTCTTTTCAGCAGCTTTTTCAGATGCTTCCAAAATGCTTCCGCTTTTCAAAAGCTCAGTAATTGTTTTGTTATCGCCAAAACAATCTTCAGTAATTACTTCTCCCGGACCGTACACGCGGCTTTTCGCCACAAGGCTTTTTCCGGGAGCAATCTTATAAGTTTTCATATAAGCGCCCCCAAAAAGGATTAGTGTACTGCTGTCAAACAGCCAAAGCGGTCAATAGAAACCGGAATGGCAAGTGCGCGCATCTTTGATTCAGCTGTATAAGTGTCCTGTGTAGCGTCTTCAAATACGCGGTTATGGCAGCGGATAAATCCGTCGTATGTTACTTCTGAAGGAATTACAGAAGCAAAAGGTTCTTTCATTCCAAGTGTAGGAACACCGGCGAAAACAATACGGAAGTCCAGATCTTCAATAGCTGTAGTAATAACAACCTTGTTTGTATCAAGGAACTTGTAAACTGTTGAACCGTCAACACGCTTGTAAGAATCGTTGTAAACCCAGCATTCAAGGCGGTATGAAGAAACGTCAATGTAACCCATATAGCGGCCGCCCTTGTTAAGAAGGCCAGGATTCAATGCGCCAAGATTCATTCCGTCACGCTTTACCATGTCTTTAACAGCAGCGTTAGAAATGAAATGCTGCCAAGCTGTAGCACCAAAAATAGCAATCTGTGGTGTAGCTTTTCCATCGTCATTGATAACATCACAAAGACCCTGAAGGTCGCCGATAGGATCAGCAGAGTTTCCATCCCAGCTGTTTGTATTTGTTACAATGTGTGTTCCCTTTGCATTAAAGTTCAAAGTGTAAACATCAGCACCGTTTGCGTCTTTAAGTGTTACAACACCAGTCTGCAAAATCTGAGCGCACTGAAGTTCAATGTTTTCTTTGAACATACGATGGAACTTGCTGAGCGACTTTGTAAGTTTGTTTACAAGTCTACCAAACCACTGGCCGCGTACTTCTGCAGTATCGCTTTCGCCAGGCTGGCGCTGCAAAAGGTCCATAAGTGGAACCGGTGTTGAAAGTGCAGCATAAGGCGGCTTAAAGCGTTTTTCTGTGAAAACGTCTTCATCAATAACAACGCTTCCAGTGCGTGCATCTTTGAGAGTAGGCGCAACATAATCGCCTGAACGCTCAATGTCAATTTCAACATGTTCACCGTCAGTATAATCTTCAGGTGTAGTTTTAAAGAAAGTTGTAAAGAATCCGCGCTTATTCATGCGCGCATCTTCAGTGAACTTTTTAAGAACGGCTTTCAAAAAATCCATTTTCTTCTCCTGTTTTACTGATTGTCAAAAGTGCCAATCTGTTTTGCATCAATGTTGTAAATTCCCTGAACACGCAGGTATTCACCCTGAACATCTGTAAGACCTGTTCCTCCGATAGAAGAAAGGTTCTTGTTTACGTCACCGGCAATACAAATGCGCTGACCAGCAAAAGAAGCTGGGTTTGACGAATCTGTATTGACAATGTCGTCACGTGTAGCAAGAATTCCCATAGGAAGTCCATCGTCGATTGTAGAAGCTGTTGCAACTTCCCAAACATTGTTTGTAAGGTCATGCGTAAGAACATAACCGTCTTTTGCAGTTCCAGAAGCTGCAAGTTTTACAGTGCCGCTTACAAACTTATTGTTACCGATAAAAAGGTTATCGGGATTGTGATTTTTCACTTCAATGTTTCCAGCCATCTGTCCCATTTTAAGCTCCTATTTCCTTTTCAAAAGCAGCCATGATTTCTTTTTCATCAACCTGGCCGTCGTCCTTTGGTGTAACTGCCGCAGGAATAGTTGTTTCGTCTTTAGCCTGTGCATCAAGATTAGCTTTTGCAACTCTCTTTTCAAAGAAAGTAGTCTGAACCTTATCTTCTGCAACGGCTGACCCATCACGAATGAAAGAAGCGGCAACCTCCGGGCAGCCAGCAACTTCACCCATCTTCAGCAAAGCGTCAGTGCGTGATCTTTCTTCCTGAACACCACTGGCTTTTGCTTCAGCAACAACCTGAGCGTATGCTTCAGGGTTTGCCTTTTTAAATTCTTCAGCTGTCATAACTTCCAGCCCTCCATTTTCTGCTTTCGCAGAATTATTATTTACGGGCTTTTTGCCGCCCGGAATTTCCATAGTCGCACAAGCCGCAACCTTGTTCATAAACTCTTTTGCGCTAACAGCCTTCATCTGCTCGCGTGTAGAAGTAACCTTTGCCTGAGCAAGTGTCAGAATGTTTTCTTCACTTTCTTCCGCATTGTCAGAAGCGGAAATAACTTCATCCGCAAAACCTTCATCAACAATTTCCTGACCATAAAGCCAGGTTTCCTTGCTCATTTCATCCAACAGGGCTTTTGTGTCGCGTCCGGTTCTTTTTGCGTAAGCAGAAGCAATAACGTTATCAATCTTTTTGAGAGCTTCACCAGCTTCCGCAAGATCTTCTTCGTTACCCATTACAATCTGCCATGCCTTATGAATCATATAAACAGAATTATCTTCAACAACAATCTTGTTATTGCTGTTAGCGTTATGAGCTGCAAGCGCAATCACGCTGGCAGAACTTGCCGCCATGCCCACAATGTATGTAGTAATTTTATTTTTATGATTTCTGCAGAAGTCACGGATAGTGTTATAAATCGCAATACAATCCCAAACACTTCCGCCAGGACTGTCAATAGTGATTCTGATTTCATCATCACCGGCAGCATTAAGTTCATCGCGCACAAAGTCAGCCGTGATGCCTTCCTCCCACCAGTCAGAACCAATCTGTTTGTTAATCAAAACCTCTTTCATATAGTACCCATTTTCAAGCCAGACAATTAAAAACGCTATAACATAACGCCTTAGCAGTCTTTTAATTTTCCTTAGCCTTTTTTAATTCTCTTTTTCTTTCCTTGTGTTCTTCATAATTTACCCACGCAGCCCCAAAAGCAAAAAAAGCAACAAAAAGAAAAATGACAATGTAAATAATTACTTCAATCATTTTTTTCTAAAAAATCCCAGAATATTGTCAAAACCTCTGGTTCCGTATTTTGCGCCATCCTGCTTAAAGCCGTCCTGCTCAAATACCAGAATGTTTTCATAATCAATCGCGCCTAAAAAAATAGCCACGTGACCATATTTGTTTGTTTTCGTAGCATTAAAAACAACAACATCCCCGGCGGCCGGTAAACCTGTCACCTTTGAAAGATATTCTTTTTCGCCGGGCATCTTGTCATAGTTCAGCCACAAGTCTTTTGCACCTTCCACGCCACCAGTGTGCGGAATCTGCCAAACGTCCTGGCAATACTGCCGGAACAAATCAACGCATTGCGCCCCATAAACCTTGTCAAAGTCCACTTTCTTTCCGGTGTACTTATTCAAAAATTCCGCTAAGTTCATTTAATGCCCTCCGCTTATTTTTCAGGATTATCCTTTTCAAAGATTGCTTTCTGCAGTAGATAAACCCTTTCAGCTTCATCAACCCGCAGCTTGTATTCATAGATTCTTTCGTAAAATTCCAGCGGCATAGAAACCATGTCGGTAACATCGTCATAAACAACAATTCCTGCCGGATCCGGGAATACCGGCCAATCAACAGCAGGAACTACAGTTCTAGTTTTTATTTCTGTTGTTACGCAACCCGTCGTTAATAGCATCAAACTTATCACGGCCAGTTTTGCTGTTAGTTTCCTTAATCTTTTCATCCGTCTTTTTCCTTTCGTCGCTTTTGATCCATTCTGCAGCCTTTGCCTTTCCAAGCTCAGCCGCATATTCTTCATTGCGCTTTTGCGCTTCCTGGTAACTCTCTTTGTAGCTTTTCGCCTTATTACGAAATATCACGAAAAGCAAAATAAAAATCACCAAAAGAAGAAAAAGCACGCCGCACAAAATTAACATCGCTTTCATTGTAAAACCTCGCCGCTGGAACTGCCTTCAACCTTGCCCGTAAACTTTGCAATAAATGCGGCTGCAATTTTATCCAGCCAGATAGAAATAAAGCCTGGCGTCCACACTGCCACAAGTCCAATGGCAATTTTTATAACATCGCCAATGTCAACTTCTTTCAGGATGCCGGCCCACTTCAAAACCGGAATAGCAATCATTTCTACCGTTGCCAGGATAATTCCCAGCTTAGAAAGATTTTTAATTCCGGTTTTAGATTTCTTTTCGTCCTTTCCAGCTTCGTCGCTGGTAACATCTTTGATTTCTTCAGCCATTTCTTCTACCTCATTTTTTTAGAACTGTTGTAATTGCGGTTATTACGCCCGTTGTTACGGCAGTTACTACAACCGTAAGAATTACAAGTCCTATTTTCTTCCAGGCCCCTAACGCAACCTGACCGCTTTTTTTTTCCAGCGAATCAATTCTTGTTAAAGCCCCGTCAAGTTTATTGCTGATTTTTTTCAGTTCCTCTTTGTCCTGCTGGTTTTTAATATTATCTTCAATGAGCTTGTTTATTTGTTTCTGCTGCTGTTCAGTTACAACTACAATGTTGTTAACTTTCTCCTCAACCCTTGCCATCACCTTGCTGTTTTCCTGTATATCTGCATACATTTTCAAAAAGAGTTCTTTATCCATGTTTTCCATAGCATCCTCCTTTTATTTCTGTAATGGCAAATATTGCCACCATTCCACGTGCATTTTCTTGTGGTCTTCCGTGTACCATGTTTCACCCTCCACAAAAAACGCAGCTTTCTGAACCCCGCCATAACTCTGGCACCAGACCAGAACGCCCATCGGCGGTTTTATATCTTCCGCGGCGTTCCAGCGTTCACGCAGCGCAATCATATACGCCTGCATTACCGCCGTTTGCGCCGCTAATGCGCGTTTTTTCCAGTCGCTCACTAAACCGTTCTTTTCTTTCAGATCCGCTTTAAGTTCCGCAACCAATTTTTCCAAAGCATCAATTTCACGCTTCAGTTCAGCTTCATGTTTCAGCCAGCTAAATGGCTCCGTTGTTTCCATCGTCGCCATCCTCGCCGCCATCATCCTTATTGCCGGAAGAATAAGCAGGCTTTCCGTTGTTATCTTCGTCAGTGTGCGGCGTGAATCCCATGCGCTCCATAAGCTCGCGTTCGCGTTTTTGCGTCTGCATAACCTGGGCAAAGCTCAAACCGCAGGTTCTTCTTGCTTCAATGTCAAATGTTGAAAGTCCATTATCAAGCGCCGTTTGACTAGCAGAAACTTCCTTCTGCCTGTCAACAGCCGGACGATTCAAGCCAATCCATGCGCAGCTAAGCCAGGCAGAAATCATCCGCCATTTTGAAACATCATTGTAAGCGCCAATGAATCCAGGAAGATTTAATTGCCCGGTCAAAACCGCCTGAGTTACAAACTGTTCATAAATCTGCTGGCAGAAATCATCAGCATTTTTCTTTACCTGGCGTGAAAGATAAACTTCAAATTCATTATTTGCCTGGCGTGATGCAGAATAGTTGCTGCCAAACTTCAGCATTAAAATCTCCGGCGGAATGCCGTGAGTCCAAGCCAAAGCGCTTAAAACAGCCTGTTCAAAAGTGGAATAGTTAACGTTAGGTCTGTTAGTCTGGAATGATTGAATATGATCACCCGGCAAAAGATTATCGTAAATCGTACCAGGTTCAGTGATTTTAATTTCCTGCCGCGGTCCTTCTTCCATGTAGCCTTTAGGCTCAATATTGTTCGGCCGTAAGCGGGAAGCAAGCCCGTCAGTAGGACGTGTGAAAGTCGTATTGTTTCCGCCACGCTCAATAAAATAGGCAAGCATAGCATTAACAACCGCAGCGCGTGTTTCAGCATCACGGTAGCGGTCAAGGTCTTTAAGCATATAAAGAGTATCAGCCAGGAACGGTTCCCCGCGTGTATCATCCAGAAGCGTTTCTGAACCATAAACCATCCAGCTGATTAAACGGCCGGAATGTTTACCGCGCACCGGAACACGCTCATAAGTAACCGTTCCGTTTACCTCGCTTCTAACATGGAATGCAATCTTTTTTCCGTTCTTGTCAAACTCAACACCATGCTTAATATATCCGCCCGGTGGGCATGAGTAATTATCCGGCGTTCTGATATTATCGCCGTTTACCCATTGCCAGCGCGGAAGCTGTGTGTCTTTGTCAATTCTTGAAATAATAATTCCATCGCCGCAAACCAAAGATTCAAAGCGAACCTGTGCCTGGAACTCGCCAAAATTGCGATGCTTTCCCCAGTCAAAAACAGTCGGTGTATTTGCGTATAAATTAAACTGTGTAGAAATTTCTTCGCCAAAACGAACGCCTTTTTCTTCCCGTGCAGTCGGATCTTCTTTAGGCCAGATAATTGAACTTTCTGGAACCGGACTTGCCACAAGTCCAGTGTGAATTTCATTCCAGATTAAACGGCGGATAATACCTTTTGCGTAAATGTTTTCACGAAATAAACGTAAACTTCTTTTTCTCAGCGTCCAGTAGTCAACAAAAGTAAAATCATCAATCGGACCAAAACTACCAGCAAACTTTGAACCGTTCCAGGAATCCCCAGCCAAAGCCCGCAGGTAAACGCCGTAATTATTCAGCGTTTTTTCCGGCATTGCCATTATCTGAGATTCCTTCTTTTTTCCAAAATTAAACAAACCCATATCAATACCCCGGCTGAATTATTCGCGGCGCATTGTTATAAAGCTGCATTTCCAAAGCCGCAATTTCTTTCTGCAGATTAAATTCCAGTGATTTCAAAGAAGACAAGTCGGCGCGTGTAACAGTCTGTTTATCCTGTCCTGTGTCGATAGTGTAAGAAACAATATTGTTTGCACCGGAAGCAGAAGACAAATGCAAAATTCCTTCCTGCACCTTCTGCAGCAGAACCTTTTTGTTTCTCAGCTGCACTTCCCAATATTGCTTTCCTGTTAAATTTCCGATTCCGTCTGGATCGTCTAAAAGTATGCCCATGGTTTTCATTTTCAATTCAAACTATAAATAACGCTATAACATCAACTTTTATTTTCCTTTACCTGCCGTGCTGAGCTTGCACCCGTCATGCTGAACTTGTTTCAGCATCCCCGTGAGTACTCATATCAATCCACAAGAGTGGAAAACTTGTGGAAAATTCCCCACATATAGCGTGAATTTCTTTCCGCCTTGACAAAAACGCTAAATGTGTTATATTTTTAAGTATCTGAAGATGCTTCCTTCGGGTGAATCACAAGTCCGTGTTCCATACACGGACATTTTTTTTTGTTATTGCGTTTTTATAAGACCCGCCCAAAAATAAAACCATGAGTTCAATTAAAACATTCAACACATTTTCCAAAGCATACGACGACGCACACCACACAATGATTAAAGCCGCCGCCCTGTCATTGAATCAGGCAGCGTTTAAGGCGTCAGAGTACGCAAAAGAAAATATTCATAAGAATTTCATTACCCGTAATAATTTTACGGCAAACAGCGTGCGCTATACCAAATGCCAGCAGGCAAACACCGTTGTAAACCTTGCCAGCTACACCGGAATATTAGATCGCGCTGAATACATGGCCCGTCAGGAATCCGGCGGAACAAAAAGAAGTTCTTCTGGCGGAAACCTAATCATTCCAACAGTAACAGCCCGCCGCGGAAATCCAAAAAACCGCGTATCAGCTTCAATGTATTATTCAAAAATTAAATCGCAGATAATCCCAATGGCATCCGGCCACGGCTCAAAGAAAAGTAATTCCGTAGCCCGTGCCTTTGTCGCAAAAAATACCGGCGGTTTTGTTCGCTATAACAACAGCGTTTTCAAAGTAACATCATTCAGGAAGTCCGGCGATGCAATTTCATTCAAAAAGAAAATGGTCCTGAACATGAAACATAAATCCACAATCACCCCGGCAAATCCCTGGCTTAAACCTGCCAGTGAAATGGCCGCAAAGGAAATGCAGGTCTTTTACAACGACGCAATGAACGCGCTTTAAAAATAAAAAAGGGCAGTGAAAACTGCCCTTTAATAGCATTTTGTCCCTTGTCGTCAGGACTAGGATGCCATTCCTCTTTTTAAGTCCCTGCACGATTTACGCCGACAAATCAACGTGCTGGCAAGTCAGCCGCCTGAATGTCTGACTGGTAAAAAAGCCTGTTTTAATTTTTCGCACTTTCCAGCGCGTCAAGTTCTGCATCAGTTAAACGCAGAACCTTTCCGTTTTCGATAGTAAAGTAATAAAGCAACTTTTGCAAGTTCCCGCGCTCGTCCATAGTGCCAAAACTTGCCGTTCCGTATCTACTTACATCATGAATAACCAAAACCTGGTTAGTGTCTAAGCATCTAACAGCTAAATAACTGATTCCGCTTTTTTCAACACTTTCCAAAGTTTTCAAATAATCATCATCAGAAAAGTGTTCAAAATCAGCAATAGAAACAATTCCGTAGTATTTATCAAAATCCTTAATTTTTGTAAGGTTTGCCAAAGCTGCCTGCATTCCGTTCCAGTAAACATAAACTTCCGGCTTGTTATCAGCTGTTTTATTTGCCGCAGCTTCAACCGTCAGAACCTCAGCCGCTGGAACTTCCGCAGCCTTTTTCTTCCTGGTGTCGATATTAAAAGCAATAATCAGCACCACCAGCAAAGCCACCAAAACGAAAAATAAATTCCTGAAGAATTTTCCAACCTTGTTCATATAAACCTCCGTGTAAATCACTGCAAAGATTATATCACAATTTGAAGAAAAATTAAATCATGTCCAGCACAAACCGTGAAACCGACTTTCCAGCGGCCGCCGCCGCCTTTTTCAACTTTTCAATTTCTTCCGGCGTTCCGGCAATCGCCGTAGTAGCATAAATCTTCTGCCTTCCCGTAGCCTTCCGCCCACATCCAGCCCGCGCACCGCCACGCCCGTCTTTTTTCTTTTCAGCTTCCACCATATTTCCACCACCTCCAAACGCCAGGGCTTGCGCCCTGGCTTTTTAATTAAGCATACCAGCTGCAGGTTTTAGCCTTGCCGTCCCAAAGGGAAGCGGAAGCATAACTTTCAATCGAAACCCGCGGTCCCCAGCCATAATCAGAAACCCTTCTTCTAAGGATTTCATCATCATAAAAGCTGTTTACAACCGGCATAGTGTCGCCGCTCATAAAGCCTTTTTCTTCAACCTTTGCATTCAGCTTTCTAAGCCAAACAGTTTTTGCAGTTGCTTTTACAACCTGGTAAAAGTCAATGTTTGTCTGGTCATAACCCCAGCTGCTGTAAAAGATTGAACCTTCTTTAATCTGAATGTTTTCCATGTTTTGCTCCTTGTCCTGGGTGAATCACCAACCCCCTGACACTTATAAATATACTGCAATTATTGAAAAGTGTCAATAACTTTTTTCAAAAAAAACACGAAAAATGCACCGTTTCCAGTGCATTGCAAATCAAATCTTCATCCCATCAACCTGTATAAAAATCTTATACCACCATTTCTTTTTGCGGTCATTATAAAAAATATTCACTTTTTCCACGCGCCCGGTCCAGCTGTTTAATCCATATTTCAAAACCGTTTCGATCCTATAAGCATACCCGTAGTATAGCTGCACCCTTAAACTTTCCAGCTGTCGCCGCCAAAAGAAAGAAGTAGGCCGCAGGATTTCCACCCGCGCGCCAAATCCGGCCGGAACCTCATTTTTCCGCAGTTTGATTTTCAAAACCTTTTCAATTTTTTTCATTTTCCGCCGCCTTTTTAGCCTTCCGCCTTTTCCTAAAATATTCCCGGTTATAAGCTCGTATTTCCTCAGCGTGCTTTTCCCGCCATTCCTTTTTCTTCTGTTTGATTTTCTCAGCGTTAGCCTTCCTGTACTGATCCAGTTCTTCTTTATGGTCTTCCGCATATTGTTTAGCATAATTTTTCATGTATTCCTTATGCTGCAAATACCATTCATGCCGCCATTTTTTTACATATTCAGGATCATCCCACTTAGAAGGCTTCTTTTCCTTTTTCTCACAATTTCCATCCGATTCCGTCCGCCCAGGTGTTTTGTTTTCTGTTACGCTAGAAGATTCCATCTTTTCATCCGCCCAGTCAAAAAAAACGCCCCTGTATTCACCCCCGCTGTCAATCAGCCCTTTAATCTCTCTGCCAGATTCCAGCCCCGCCCAGTGCGCCGCTTCATGTAAAGATTTAAATTCTAAAGTTTCATCCCCTTTTGCACTAATAGCAATCACCCGCATATTTTCCCCCAGCTTATTTTTTACCACTCACGTGAGTAGTCGCGCCAAAAATCGCGCTTTTTAATTTTGCAGTAATAATCATTGTTTTGTTGATTTCCGCATCAGTAGAAAGTTTCATAGTGTGATTCAGCGTCACCAAATCCCCGCGCGTAATCGCCATCAGGTTTTCAAGCCGCAAATCATCCTTGTTCTGATTTAAGAAAACAACCGGAACCTGCCGGTCAAGTTTTCCGTGAGCTTCTTCCCAGATCATCCGGTGAATATATTCCCACTTGTCAGGCTCCGCAATTTTCTGCTTCCAGTAGCCGTCAGCATCCTTCACCTTAGTTCCCACCGCCGCCGTATTATGCGGCTTCATGCCTTTTTTAAATTCCGTCGCTGGCGAAAGATGCGACCCTTTAGGCGGCACATATCCCGGATTTTCCGCCGTATGAAAATAACCCGTTCTTCCGGTTTTAATTCCTTTTCTTAGCCTGAATGCGTTCAAAATCCGCCTGTCAATATTCATATCCCAGTCAGCGCTTAAAATTGCCGCCAGCTCCTTATCCAAAAAGAAAGGGCACCAGGCGCGCAAAAAATCCACACATTCATCCGGCCACTTAATTGGTTTACCTTTCATTTAGCACACCTCGTCAAAAGCATAACCCTGATATTCCTTTCCGCTTTCGATGCAGAAAAGAATCTTAGCCACCGGCACGCCCGTCGCCTGGCTGGATTCGTGAACATTCTTGAATTCACATTGCTTTCCGGTTTCCATATCCACCACCAGAATTTTCTGATTCTTATTTTCAATCAGCTTGTTAGCGTTCTTATTCTGCAGAACATCCGGCATCTGCCTTGCCGCCGTCCTGCTGGTATTAGAAAACTTCACCGCATCCAGCTGCAATTTCGCATTGCTGATAATCTGCTTAGAAAGTCCTTCAATGGCTTTTGCCTTTTCAATCTCCTTTTTCATATCTTCAGGATTCAGATTTTCGCCGTTCGCCAGCCTTTGAACCTGTGAAAAAAGAATATTATTCAAATCACTTAATGCGTTACCCATACTTGCTTCCTCCTGTAACGCTTTTTATTTTCAAGGATATAAAAAAATAACGCTATAACATGATTTAAAATAAAAAAGACTACTCACGTGAGTAGTCTAAAAAACTTAATCGGCAAAATATCCGCGTTTATTTTCCCGCTGGTAATCTTCCACATCAATTTCACCGGGCATCTTGTATTCAGAAATAACCACAAGTTCCGTCTGTCTTTCCGCCCAGGAATAAAACTTTTCGTAATCAAACGAATTATCTTTATCATAAACGTTTGTGTCGCGGTAAGGTATATCGCAATAAACCACGCTGTTAGGTTTTATGCAGACCTTCTCATAGCTTCCTTCCAGCCGCTCCAGCCGCTCCAGCCGCTCCAAGCTCTGCAAACCTTGTAATGCTTCTAGCGACTGACTTCTTTCTTCCCCGACAAGTCGGAAAATACCGCCGTCGCCTTGTTCTGTCAAGTGTTTTGATTCATTTTTTTTAATTGCATCCTGAATAGCTGTTTTGAATTTCAAGCGCCTTTTGTTTTGATTTTTGATATTATGAATTGCATTATAAACATCTTCCCATTCATCAGGATAGATTTCTTTCAACAATGACCAATCATCAAAAACAATCGCGTAATGATAAGACTTTTTAAGCGGTTCAATTTCTTTTGAATAAAGGTAATCACGCCCATTGTTTGAAAAGCTCCAACACCATTTAATATATGGTTCCTGTTCTTTTAATCTGAAAAAATCTTCCCGGCTGATCCAGCGTTTTTCATTGTGGTATTTCCCGTGTATTGCATCAACAAAAAGCTGTGTAATTCCAGGGTTTATATCATTAAAATAAATATGCTCGTATTTACCTGACAATAAAGCCGCATGAGTAATAGCGCAGCCGCCGGCAAATAAATCATAAAAGTTTTCCGCTGGCGGCAAAAAGTCGATTATTTGCGCCGCAATAGAATTTTTACTGCCTTTATATGGCAATCCATAATTCATAAAATCACCATTCCTCAAACAAACTTCCGCTGGTCCTGTTTTTCATTTCAGCCCATTTCTTATACTGACCAAAAGGAATAAACAGCTTTTCAACGACAATATTTGTAGCGCTTGCGCTCATCGTGCAGGTTTTGTTAGTTTTCCAGATGCAAATAAAACGCTTATCCATTTTTCACCACCCATTATTCACCATTTTTCAACGCCTGTTCCGCCAATTCCTCAGCGCTAAAGCCCTTTAACATCGGCCCGTCAGTCGCCTTGTCACTGTAGTAGAACGCGCCTGTTTTTGCGTAATTCCAGAACGTTGCCCAGTCCAGGTAACGCAAGCCCATTTCATTCCGGCAAATATCATCCGCCAGAACTTCCAGCGCCGTGCGGTTATAAACGTAAGTATCAAACGCATGGTTCGGCGCGCCAAACTTTGCCCGCCATATCGTCTTCAGCCATTGCCCGGTATTTTTGTCTATAACCTCAACCTTTTCTTCCGCTTCGAACATTTTATAATAATCATCGTGCAACGTTTCCGGGAAATTCGGATACCACGCCGGCTGCAGTTCGCCGCTGTTCCATCGCAGAACATTCATTGCAACACTTATGCGGTCCTTTTGCTTTCCCGTGTTTACATGATAAGCCAGCTGTAAACCAATTCTATTCAAAGTAGAATTGCTGAAAAGCTGGTAAGTTTCGCCGCCCTTAATCCAGTCCATACCCTTGCAGGCATAAACACCGGAAGTAAAACGCTGACAAAAGCTGTAAACCCAGTCCGTGTAATGACCGGAATCCACAAACAAAATGGCAACCTTGTAAAGTTTTACGTTTTCGCCTTCGCTGTCATCCGCATAAACTTTATTGTCAAAAATATCCGCCAGCTTATCCCACGGGCCGCCAAATTGTTCAGTCGGTCCTTCTAGGAACATAAAATCAACCGTGTAAGTAACGCCGTTATCCGCATAGCCTTTAATGTCTACATAAAGCCCGTTTTTCTGAACGTCCACCGACCCAACAAGAAGAAGGATGTTGCTTCCGGCATCTTCACGCGCCATTTTATTAGGCACCGTTCCCATAGCAAAACCAAACCGCCTGTGTAAAACGGCCCGTTCATATTTAATCTGCTCATTCTGTTCCAGATACGGCAAGCCCTGTTTTAAGTTACGGAAAACCCTATATTTTTCCTTATCGCGCACCTTATTATTTTTCAAATCCCAGCATTCAGCCCACGCAGAAACATAATCTTCCCAGGAAAACATTCCAGGCGGATTATAAAGCGCCGTAATATGATAGCTTTCTGTTTGTGGCTGCACCGCCTGAGCTGTAGCTCGCCATTCACCCTTTGGAATAATAACCGCCTTGTCATAGTTCTTCATAATCTTATGACAATACGGGCATTCATAACCAACAGTGCTTAAATCAGGAATTCCGTTTTCATCCTGCTTCCACACAATGCCGCCAATCTTCCGCGACTTGTCAGCCGGATCCCAAACAGTAAATTCAAGCCGCTGCATCTCCCCGCAATATTTGCACGGCACGTAAAAAAACTTTTGCGTACCTTTTTGAAACAATCGCCAAATCAAAGAACTTTTTTCTTCTGCAGGTGTTGAACCAATATACAACTTGCTGGAAGTAGGGTAAGCATCCAGGCGCGCCACCATCAAATCATAAACGGAACCTTCGCCCTTAATTTTCGCCTGCATTCCATCAGCTTCATCAACCAACCCAACCTTATAAGAAAAGTTACGGAAACGGTTTCCAGAACCAGCGCCGACCGCGTGCAAATATCCGCCCGGATATTCCTTTTTCATAGCCGTGTCACCGGTCTTTTTAGATCCTCGCGCCTGCCTTGTCTGATTGTAAATCAATGGCCGCAATCCGCAGTTGTCGATTGTCGGATCTATTTTTGTAGCCATTGCATCTTTTGCCATCATTTCATCAGGCAAAACGTAAAGCACCGCTGCCGGATTCTCGCCGATATAATACATCATTACAGATTCAAGGATTCCGGTAGTCGCTCCAATCTGATTTCCCTTCATCACATAAACGCGCCGCGTCTGGCTGTCCGGCGCAAATTGATTGATAATCTCTCTAAAATACGGAAACTTATCATAACTGAACTTTCCCGGAAAAGGTGACAAAGCCCGGTCAATATATCGCACCTGCTCAATATATTCCGACGGCTTCACATAGCTTCTTTTTGCCGTAATTCGTGAGAAATTTTCAACTAAAAAATCAATGTCGTATTCAGTTATAACCTCAGTCATTATTTCCCAACTACTCACGTGAGTAGTAACTCTCTATATTTCCGCCCGATGCTTCCCACGTAAAATATGACTTCTAGTAATATTCAGCATCACCATAAGCGCAATGCCATTTCCCTGTCTGGAACACCCGCCAGAGTTTCCAGCAGTTCTTTTTATCAATGATGTTATTTCCGCACCTCATGTAAAACGGCAGTGGAACGCACCAGGTCACAAAATCATAGCTGAATTCATACTGATAAAACTTTTCAGCCGCCTTCTTAAAATAATGCCGTGTATAAAAACCAAACAACGGCTTAGGACCGCCAAAAGTAATAACTTCGGCCACCGGCTTTTTGAACCGGAAGAAATAATCTTCTGCCGCCAGTAAGCTCATAGCCCCGCCATAACTCCAACCAGCCACAATGATTTTCCAATCCTCTTTTCCCTGAATAACTTTCAAAAGTTCAGTAAAAACCATATCGTTAATGCTTTTCCAGGCTTTAGCCCATCCCCGATGCACCAGGAAGAATTTCTGCTGTTGCTTATAAACCTTAACCGGAAAATCAAGATTCACCTGCCAATCCCTTTTGCTTGCCGATTCCTGAAAAAGTAAATAAATCGCCTTTTCTTCTTTAACCGGCTTAACAGCAAACTGTACATCATCGCCGCCGCTAATATATTCAGTATCTTCAATCAGCTTAAAAAGTTCCCACGGTTTCATTTAGCTTCCTCCATCCACGGACACATCCGCCCGATTTCCATTTTGACCTTATTCATTAAATCCCGCATATCCGGGTGCGCAGCCTTGTCGCATCTCAGTCGCAGAATATGCGACCATTCAACCAGGTTTGCTTTTATGTAAACACTAGTCATAGCATCCAGCGGCAAAGCTCCCCGCGCTTCCTGTCTTTTCATTCCAGTTTTAATATCTTCCTGGTAAAATCTTTCAGCGCATTCCATGTACTCAGCCCATCTATGCTGCATTTCCGCGCTGGCATCCTTCCACCAATAGGGCAGAATTACTTCCAGGTTCGATTCATCACAATAGCGTGTAGATTTTTCATTGAAGCTGCAAAGCCTATGCCGTATCAATTCCCGGCTGATCGCAATAGAAGTGTTCAGCTGAAAAGTCAAATCCACAAATTCAAAAATAGAACTATGCCGCGGCCGTGCGTTCCATGCGTTCCTGCAAAACTCAATCGGCCTTGTCATGGCATTGTCACGGTCCTGTGTCTGTGTCCCGTTCCGTGCGATTTTTTCAATGTAAAAAGCAATATCCCAGGCGTAATCTTCACCAGTCCATTCAACATTGCTGTTTACCAGCTTCACGCTGTTTTCACAAAACTTCATTTTCCATTTCCCTTTTCAACTTTATTGATTGTGTCCTTAATTTTGCAAAGAACGCCTTCAACCTTTGAAATCTTCTGCCTTAAAACGTCAGTGTCAATCTTTCCGGCGCAGCACATTTCAGAAAGCTCCTGCAGCTCATTACTTGCCCAGAACTCAGTAAAAATATCATCATTTTCCATCTGGTTATAAATCATTTTGCACCAGCTCCAACTTCAGCAATCAGTTTATCCAGATACCAGCGCGCCTTTTTCAGATCTTCCAGCGGGTTCACCTTGCTTTCATAACGGTAAACATATTTCATAACGTTTCCCTTCAAAAAGCCTTTGAAACATTCGTCAGTCATGCTGGCCTTAATTGAATCAATACATTCAATGCCACCCTTGCAGTAGTGCGCTGGATGATTCACGTTGTCATTCAGTTCTTTTTTCTCAGTTCCCATTTTTTCAATTCCTCCTGGTTTGAATCTGTTGTATCATTTAGATGCAGTGCAGTGGCCGCCGCCTTTTTTAAAGCGATTTTTTTTCGCCACCTTGCCCCGCGTGCAATCTTTACCCGCGCCGTCCCCGGAAAAGAAAAAGAATCCGGCAAATCGTCCCACTTACTTTTTCCCATTTTCCGCCACCTCACAAATATACGGATGATTGTGGTAAATACTGACTTTTGTTTTCGCATCACCAAAAACATCCTGCTTTACCTGCTGAATCACCTTCGCCGGAATTTCGCTGTTGTAGTCCCAGGCGTTCGCAATACTCACATAAAGCTGCCCGTTTATATCACTTGCAACGATACTATAATTATAAAATTGTCCGGGTGGCGTTATCCATTTCCGGACGTGTCGCACCTTTTCGCCGGTTTCCTGGTAACTCTTAGGCAGCTTAATATCTTCCAGCTTCAACATCCTAGATCATCTCCCTGGCAATCTTTGTTTGAAAGTCCTTAAAGTTCCTGCTAATTTCCGCGTTCGCTTCCTCGTTGCTCATTCCTTCAAAACAATAATCGTTGCCCAAACTTCGCCAGGCGCAACGTTTGCCCTGCCGCTGAATCTGTTCTTCACAATTCTGACACCTAGCCAACAAAATCCTTTTAGACATATCTTTCATTGTTTGACCTCCGGCTTTTCCTTTGAATCCATACAAAACCGCCAGCCTTTCTTATATGCCGCCCGTATCTCGTCCGCAATATATTCAAGCTCATTTTTTTTAATGTACATTTCGCAGTCAAATTGTGCGCTGTCTTTATTCAGGTTTTCAATTTCGTGTTCCAGCTCGTACTTATCAATAAAATCTTTAAGTTCGACCATGCAATCACAAATATTTTTGATTTCTTTTTTCGCTTTTGTCGTATTAAACTTCCAGCTGGAAATATACACAAAAGAGTTATAAGCCTTTTCAAGCCAGCTCATATAATCTTTTTCAACGTTCCCAAAGTTATCCTTTACTTCGCAAACCATGCCTTTAACTTTGCATTCCATCACTAAAATCCCCACCTTACGCCGTGATAGACAATATCAATGTTTTTATTGCGCCAGCAAAAAACTTCGACGTAAACAAAGCCTTTAAGCCAGTAATCCTTTGCAAGCTCAACAGCTTCAATTTCGCTTTCTTTCTGCCAGGCAGCCATAAGCCCGTCTTTAGACACGGCCCGCAAGAAAAACGGCGAAGTTTTGTCAGTATCTTTTCCCTGGGCATAATATTCAGTAAGCGCCGTTATCCGTTCGCGCTGCATACTTCTTTCAAGTTGTTCAAGTGTACTTTTCATTTTTTAATACCTCCTGTTATGCGGCAGAGTAGTGGCCGTTTTTATTTAAAGCAAAATTTTTCAAGAATGTTCGTGATATTCTTCTTCTTCCAGAAAACTTTCCACCACGGAAATAATGAACACTACCGGAAAGGAAAGAACGGCAAGAAAAATCATCATTATGTAAAATGCGCAGGTAGCAACCGCCGCCGGAATTTCACTTATTGTCATTTTTCCGCCTCCAACTGTTCTTTAATTTCAGAAACCATATCATCGGCCGCATCACTTTGTTTTTCATACTTGCCGCGCAAGCTGTTCAGCTCGCTAATAATATGTTCCTTAGTTCCGGCAATGCACCTGCTCACGTTGTCGCTTATCAGGTTAATAACATCCTGCCGCATCGTATCACCGCCGGCCTGCACCCGTGCAATTACCTGGTCAGTAATGCTTTCTGGAACATCCAGCAGCTTATTCATCAGCTGGTCAATAAAATTAAACAACCTGGAAACCACAAAATCTTTAGGAATCTGAACTAATCGACGTTCCTGCAGCTTCTGATCCTTTTCATCAGCTGTTACCAGGTCGCGCAAAATCTTTGAATATTTTTCCACGCCATCAATGGACCCGCCGCCCCTGTAAATAATCAGTTCTCGCAAAGTCATATTCAGCGCTTCATTCGCCGCGCCGGAAATTTGCATATCGTTTGCAGCTGTAAACACGGCCGGTTTTCCGCCACTACTCACGTGAGTAGTTTTCTTTTCAGCTGGTCCCACATCACTCACGTGAGTAGTTTCCGCCTGAATCAATTCCGGTGTAATGCCGGCAGTTTGCGCCGCCAGCTCAAAGCCTGGTTTATTTGCAACGACGTTCAAATTGCCTTCAGTAATGCCGGCCTTAAACGCTGCCTGTTTCTGCATCAGGTATTGTCTGTTAATCGGATTGTCCGTATCCAGCTTCTTAGCAGAGTTTTGAATTAAAGTTCCGTTTTTAATTTTTTTGCAAATGGCCGCTGGTGAAACCATGCACATTTCCGCAAATCGACTAGGTATTACTTCCATTCTTTAACTTTAGAAGTTAAAAGTTAAAAACGCTATAACTATCTTTAACCGATTTTTAACCCATGTTCAAACCTGATACACAAATTGCAAAAGGCACCCGCCGCCGAATTATTGCATAAGGGATAGGGGGTTCCCAGTACCTTTTTGTTATATAAAAACAGTTCCTGGTATCTGTAAGTTTGTAAGACAAATTTAAATGTTTTTCTTTTTGTTCGTATTAGATAAAAAATATTGTATAGTAATTATTCTTTATTATTTTATTCATATTTTTTTTATTCATTGTCATTGAATACTAAATATATAAAATCGACTTACAAACTTACACTAAATAAAATACAAATAAATATGAAAGAAAACTGTTAATTTTTAACGCGATTTTTTCAAAATGAAAAAATTAAAAAATTTGTAAAAAATAAAAATATAAACCTATACAGTGAAAAATTTTTTATTTTTCAAAAAAAACGTGAGAAAAAAGGATTTTTATTTTTTTTTCGGTGTTGCCGTAAGTGAAAAAACAACTTACATCTGCAACATCAAGCCGCCTTAAAGTGCATTTCGGAAAATAAATAATCGTGAATGATGTTTTCCAGAACTTGCGGAACATCAGCTGAAAGTTCACTGGCAGGGGATTTAATCTGAACGGCGTAATTCTGACCTTTGTATAAGAACCAAAGCCCGTTCTGATTTATGCACAAATCACCTTCAACTTGCGTGTGCTGGAAGTTCAGGACTTTAATTTTCAAGCCTTTGAAACTTATGCAGCCTTCACGATTTACAGTTCGCTTTTCTTTCACACAAAGCAGATTCTGTAAGTTGATTCCTTTATCCAGCGTTCTGAATACTGACACGTTTTCTTTATTCTTTCCAAAATGCTTAAAGTAGTAACCGCAGAATTCATTTTCAAGGAACGGGTTTGCAGCTTCAATCGTTTTAATTCCGCGCTTCTTGAACTCATTGACTAAACGGCCCTGAATAGTTTCCCAGCCGCGTTCAATTTTTCCTTTTGCCTGTGGACTATTTGCCAGGTGTAAATCAACATCTAATTCCTGGTTCATAATTTCCCACAATGCTTTTTTCTTTTCAGTTCCGGCCAGCTGGTCTGCAATGGATAGGGCCGTTTGATCTTTGTAGTTATTATGGAATACCGGGCTTTTATCAGAATAATCTTCAAGTTCAACGCCGTATTTCGTTAAAACTTGCCGGCGGCATTCAATATAACCATAGCGACATTCAAATTCAGTCATGTATAAAGCCAGATAGGTAGAACGTGAATCATCCATCACGCCATGAAGTGCGTAATATCTCGTATCGCCAGCCCACGCAAACCACTGGTAAGGTGTAGCATCCCACTGTAAAAGCTCACCAAAGTTTTTACGCCGGAAGCTGATTCTTTTTACCGGCGCACGTTTAACCTTGCGCTTTTCAGGTGAATTGATTCCTGCAGCAGTCAAAACATTGTAAACAGTTTTATACGACACTTTAATGTCATAAACTTCTTCAAGCTCATCACGCCAGTATTTAAAATTGATTGGATTTCTTTCTGAACTTTCGATTAAATATTGCTCAATAATAAAGTGTTTGATTTCAGCGGTAAGTTTTGTATGATTACTTTTCTTTCCGCTTAATCCGTGAATAAACATTCTGTCACCGATTTTTGAATATTTTTTTCGCAATCGACTGAATTGTTCCGGTGTGTAATTACACGCTTTTGCAGCCGCGTTATTGTGCAACTGGCCAGATTCTACAAGTTTGTAAAATCGCTTAAAATCTTCTTCAAGGCATTTCATAGTCGGGTTGAAACTCCATAAGCTGTAAGACTATCAACTTATCGTTGAAGACCGCCCACCCACATACAAATGTCAACAGAATTATAGCATTTAAAATGCTCAATTCAAAGAAAAACTTTTAATTATTCTTGACATTGTAGTTATTCCTTCATATAATCAAGGTATTAAAGCATTTAGAAATGTCATGCTTTAATACCGACTAACATTTTTAGGCGCTGGCACAAGGCTAAACACCTTGTTTCAGATATAAAGGCTTTTGGTTGTTTTTAGTCGGGCAGTCAAAAGCCTGTTTTTTTTACTACTCACGTGAGTGATCCGGAGGGGAAACTACTCACGTGAGTAGTAGCTTTTTGAAAAAAGAACGAAGGATGGCTTATAAAAAGGTTTTAAACAAAAAGTCAAACCGCAACCGCTTCGCAATACCTGTGTACATTGACGGCATCAGGTATGAATCTTTATTGTCCGGCGCGATAGATTTTGAACTGGGTTATCCAAACGTTTTCAATAAATACAAAAAGAACCAGGGCGCGCCATATAAAGTTTCTGGTCATTTAATTGTGACTGTTAAATGGGCAAATCTGCATCCTGAATTTGATGTTAATGCCGGAATTTTACCGGAAGGAGATAAAAACAAATGAGCGACTTAAACCAAGTCTATTTGCAGGGCCGTTTGACAAAGAGCGCTGAATTAACAACGCTTTCAACCGGAACACCGCTGGTTCGTCTTTCTCTGGCTGTAAATAAGTCGATTAAAGACAAGGCAGGAAATTGGAACCAGGTGACAAGCTTTTTTGATTGTGACTATTTTGGCGAATATGCTTCAAAAGCTGTGCCAGAACTCACAAAAGGCCGTGAAGTTTTGGTTGAAGGTGAATTGAAGCAAGATCGCTGGGAAAAAGATGGAAAATCTTTTTCAGCAATTAAAATCCGTGCATCAAAAGTTAGACCTTTGCGCCGGCCAGGTGAAGGAAAATCTTCAACGCCGGCAACAGCTGCAAGCCAGCCAACTTATGACGCGCCGGAACCTGATTATCCACCTGACTGGGATAATATCGACAATCCAGAAAATTAAAAAAAAATAAATTGTGATTCACCAAATCTATTTTCGCAGGAGGAAGCAAAATTGAAAATCACTATCACTAATGGAAAAGGCGGAACGGGCAAAACAACACTTATGACCGTTCTGGCTGAATTTCTCTACCGTCAGAATCAAAAAGTTTTGATTATTGACCTGGATGCAAACTGTAGTATTTCAGAGATTTACGGCAAAGTTCTTCAGGAACAAACAAGCCGTTTACTTCTTACCGGGCAAACTGTAAGCCCGTACAATGTAAAAAAATCAACCGACGGCGGCCGGCTCGACATTGTGCCGTCTGAATTGAATCTTTCAATGATTTCAAACTTGAAAGATACTCAGCTAAAATTTGAACTTAAAAAACTGGGTTTAGAATCAAACTATGATTATATCCTTATAGACCCGCCTGGAACATGGTCTGCAATGACCAGAAACGCTGTAAACGCTGCAGATGCTGTTGTAGTGTGTGGCAAATGCTCACCGCTGGACTTTGTAGCAACTCAAAACTTTCTGCAAGAGCTTGCTGAATGTTGCCTGGAATCAGATGTGTATGTGGTTTGCAACGCATACAACAAAGCGCGCGATCCAAACGGAATCTGGCAAAAGTATCAGGAAGAATTCACTGACTATCTTATTAAAGAACCTGTGCCGCAGCTGAACAGCTTCCAGCGCATTGTTTTTGACAACGATTATAAAATCCGCGCCGATGTAGAAAACCGCGTAAAAGGATTTATTGATGCAATCACCGGCAAGGAGTGGAACTAATATGAAACTGAACGCACAAAACGCAACCTTTATTAAAATTCCGGTTGAACAATTATATATGTCAGAAAACGTCAGAAAAGAAATTGACAACGGCGACATTTCGCAGCTCGCCTGGTCAATTCAGAAAAACGGCTTATTGAATCCTATTTCAGTACGCCCGGCAGTGGAAAAGGACGGCGAAAAGACTTATGAAGTAATTGCTGGCCACCGCCGTGTTTTGGCAATCCAGAAACTTTGTGAAGATGGTTTTGATTTCAATATGGTTGAATGTTGCATCCGCCCTAGCGGAAAAATGCACACCCTGCAGCTTATAGAAAACATCCAGCGCGTAGATTTAAGCGCAAAAGATAAAGAAGCTGCAATTCAGCAAATGCTAGATTCCGGCATGACACAAGGACAAATTGCCGCTGAATTAAGCAAGTCAATTAACTGGGTTTCTGACATTGTAGCCGGAATCAATAAACGCCAGGAAGCTGAATCTGCCGGAATTGATACTTCAGGAATCGGCACACGCGCAATGGCTCAAATCCGCAGTGTCCCGCAGGAAAATCTTCAGCAGGCGGTTGAAGAATTAAAACATGAAGGCGGAACTGTAAAAGCTGCAACAGAAATTCAACATAAATATAAGCCAGTTTCAAACAAACCGGCAAAACAGAAGGCGCCGGATAAGTCTTTGCAAAATACCATTGCAATTCAGATCCGCGACTTCTGGAAGACATATCAGGCGCGCTATCGTGACCGTGTAGAAGATATGACCGCTTTTGACCTGTACACTGCTTTACTTGAATTTTTTGAAGAAGGTATCTAATGGCAAAAGGAAATTGGACTAAGTTTCATAGTGACGCAATTCAGCAAGATTGCGCATACGATAAAACATCAGGCTGGCTTTTTACTCGTGACGGTGTAAAGTATTCACCTTCTGAGCTTGCTTTAATTGCACGTTCTGGAAACGATTGTCCGATTCAGGTTCATATCATTAAGAAACTGTTTGAAGGAACAGTTGTGGACGCGCCGCCAGCAATTCCAGGAAGGGAAAATCTAAAGTTCGGAGAAAATTAGAAAATGTCAGAAATAAAGTACGACTTCGACAAATACAAAAATGCTTTACGTGATTATCTTACTCAAAAAGGAATAGATTTTTCCCGCAAAAATATCCGTTGTATCAATCCGGCGCATAAAGATGCCGGGCCATCAATGGCAGTGTATGAAGATAACTGTTATTGTTTTGGCTGCAATCAGCGTTTTGATATTTACGACGCTGTAGGCTTCCTGGAAGGCATTTCTGACCGCGGCGAACAATTCAGATGGGTAGATTCTCATTTTGGAACCGGTGAAGGTTCAATTTCAAAATATGTTCCAAAAGAACCTGTTCCAGCAAAAGAAAAGAAAGAACCGGACAAAAAAGCCCTTGAAACTCTTGAAAGCTATTTCAAAAAGATTTCAACACTTCCGGCCGCACAAAAAGCAATCAAAAATTTTTTAGACTGTCGCGCACGTTATACAACACAAGGGCAAATTAAAAGCTATCCTTCTTTTGTAGAACAAAACCTGTTAAAAACTCTTTACTATTGGCCGGGTTTTGACGCTGCAGAAGCTGAATTAGGCTGGCAAACTTTAGTTGCTGCAGGAATCGGCGGCCGTAATCCTGAAAAGAATAATAAAAGCTCATGGGATCATTCAGGCGTAGCGCTTAAAGAATCTAATGGCTTCAAACTTCATTACTATATTGACGACAAAACAAAATGCGTAAAATGGAACGGTTCAGGTGTAACAACCTTTCCGCAGCCTTATTGCTTACCATTTCCGTCTTCAATCATCCTGGTTGAAGGTGAAATGGACGCACTTGCCTGCAATGCCGCCGGATTTAACAATGTTTTTTCAGCTGGCGGAACCGGCGGCATATCAAAAGAAAAGGTTCAAAAGTATCTGCTGGATGTTCCAGAAGTTATTTTTCTTTTCGATAAGGACACTGCAGGAAAAGAAAATTCCGGCATCATTCCTTTTGCAGATGGAAAAGGCACAAGCTCACGCCCTGAAATCTTCCGACAGGCCGGATATAAAGGCATTATCAAAGTTGCGCAATTACCGGAAGACTGTGATTATAAAGATTGTGACGAATGTATTATCAACAACAGAATAGATCTTATTGATACCGCTATTAAAAATGCCCAGGAATGGAAACCGCTTCCAAAGCCAGGCAAACCAAAACCAGCCGACCGCTTCAACGAAAAAGGCGAAGAAGAATTTGACACAATCGGCATAAAAAGACTTAAAGCACTTCTTAAAAAAATAGAATTTTCCGCTATTGACGAATCAGATGTTTACTTGTTTGTAAATGCCTGCATGAAGGCTTGTAAATCAACAGAAACACGCACTGAGCTGACCAAATGGGCCGCCGCCAGTAATGCTGTATTGGATGAAAAAACAATCAAAGAAAATTCCGGCATCAGTCCTTATTTCCTTTTGGAAGCCTGTGACAAATACGGAGTTTCAAAATACTTGCGCAATGAACTGGAAGCCGCACTTATTCCGGCATCCAGAATTGTAAAATCAATCAAAGACCGCAAAACTATTGTAAAACTTGATTATGACAAGATTCTAAAATCTGAATCATTCAATCAGTTTTTTGAATTTAAAGATGCCGCTTCTGCAGCTCAGCTTATTGTAGAAATTTTCAACGGCCGTTTGCGCTATACTGAAAACGACAAAAAGAACTGGTTCTTTAATGGTTTTGTATGGGTTCGTGAACCTGACGTTGCCGGAATTGCTTATACAATCCTTTGTTCTTTAATCAAAAAATATCTTGAAAAAAATCCAAAAGAAAAGAAGGCTGCAAAAGAACTGCTGGTCAAAATTGGCGGCCGCCCGTTCCGCCAGGGAATCACCCAGGATATTAACGGAACCAAGCCGGATGTATGGTGTGAATCATTACCTTTTGATGGTCCGCAAATCCGTGAAACTTTGACACTTTTGGACGGCGTTATGGATTTCTCAGGCAATAAAATAGAATTCCGTCAAAGCCAGACAGAAGACTACCGCCGCGAAATGCTGCCTTATACAGTTGATGAAGTTAGAAACGCAAAAACGCCGGAAAACTTCTTAAAGTTTATGCGCGGAAACTTTGCAAACGAAGAAACGCTTAATTCTTTATTTTACTATTTATCGCTCATTCCTAGCCGTAACACCGGCTATAAATACGGCGGCGTTTTTCTGGGTGAGCATGATACGGGTAAATCAACCACTTTGAACGTTATTGAAGCTGTTTTTTCTGGCTGTTGTGTGCGCCTTAAAACTGAAGTTCTCGTTTCTGCAGGCGGCCGCAACGTAAGCGGTAACGAAGCAACACCGGAAATTGCAAAGCTGGAAGGCCGTTGCGCTGCCTTTGTTCAGGAAACAGCCCGCAACGCCGCATTAAATACAAATTTCTGGAAAGAATTGACCGGTGGCGATACTTTAACAGCCCGTATGTTGCGCGAAAATCCACATGACTTTTTGCCAACAGCGCAAATTATTATTGCTTCAAACTATGCGCCATCTTTTGACGCTCACGATGATGCAGCTTTTACCCGTATGGCCGTTTATCATTTTAAGATTCAACACGCAAAAGGCAGCAAAGACACAAAAACTTCAAATGACTTTGTAAGCGATTTAAGACCGGAATTTCCGGCAATAATTAAGTTTTTATGTGAAAAATATGTTGATTTACATATTAACTTAAAAGGCAATATTCCATTTTCTCAGGAATGTATTGCTTATAAAGACTTATACCGCGAAGAACAAAAAACCGACCTTGACCGCTTTTTTGAAGCAAATATCAAAGTTGACCTTGAATTTGACCCTGCAACCGGTGAACCGTATTACGAAAAGACCGCTGATGTTTACCAGCGTTATCTTGATTTCTACCAGCTCACTGAAGATTCAAAAGAAGCAATGTCACGCGCTAAAGTAATCAAATACTTGCGCCGTGATCACCGCGAATTAGTGCTTAAACAAAAGCGTTTTGGTGGTAATCCTGAACAGATTTTCCAGAATATCAAACTTGTAAAATGGGAAAATGCTGCACAAAAACAACAGCCAAAAGAAACAAAGCAACCGGCCCCGCCACCTCGTCAGCAGCCGCAATATTTAGACTTAGAGCCGCCAGAAGATAATCCTTTTGACGACGACCAGCCAGATATATTTTAGGAGGAACAGACAATGGAAAGAAAAGTAAAACTGTCAGACAGACAAACAATGACTTTTGATGATAACAATACAAAAGTTTATGAATCACCTGAAGCCTGGACGAAAGAAGGAAATAGAAGGTTCGGTGATAATTACATGGACTGGAAATTTTTATGCCCTATGTGCGGACATATAGCATCAGTTCAGGATTTCAAAAACGCTGGCGCTAAAGATCCAAATTGTGCATATCAAGAATGTATTGGTAGATACACTGGAAAAGGTTCACCGGTTAAAGGTGATAGTTCTGGCTGTAATTGGTGTGCATACGGGCTTTTTGGAATACCTAAAGGCGGCGTTATTGTAATGCGCGACAAAGAAAATGCTTCACATATATTTGACTTTGCACCGGAGGAATAACCAATGATGAATCCAGAAAACTTTAATTTATGTCAGTGGGTTCAGAACTACATTCTGAACATCAACACCAGAACAAAGAAACTTATCAAAGTAAAAAGAATTGACAATGAGTTTTTCCGCATCAAATACGGCGGCGAAGTCGTAATTGTCGGAATCAAATATTATAAGAACAAAGAACAGCTTAAAAGCGAAAAAGACAAGGAAGGTAAATAATGAAAATCTACATATCAGGCGCAATCAGTTCAGACCCGGATTTTCGCGGAAAGTTCAACAAAGCTGCTAAAATCATTGCCGACAACTTAGAATGTGAAGTTGTTAATCCTGTAGATATTTCTGAATACCTCGACAAAGAATTTAAAGCAGAATACGCCGGAAGCCTACCTTATAACACATACTTAAAAGCCGATATTATGCAGCTTTTATTTTGTGACGGCATCTGCCTTCTGGAAGACTGGCAAACGTCAAAAGGCGCAAAACTTGAACGTGAAATTGCCAAAGTCTTAAACATGGATATTTACCACTATTCAGCCAATGGCCCAGTGATAACAAGAGAAAATGATTAGTATAAAAAATCTGCCTGTAATATGGGAACAAAATGAAACAAAGCCGGATTCTCAAATTATTTTGCGCATCTACCAGGGTGAAAACTATTTTTTATTCTCGATAGATGCCAAGCTGGGCAGATTCATTAAATCCGTCTATCCACACGAAGAAAAAGACTGCTTTCCATCGTTACAAACAGCCAAAGAAGCCGCCGCCACTATAATCCGATCCTGGTATAAAACAAATAAAAAAGTTGCAAAATACTTAATTCTTTTTGATGTTCAGTATTGCGACCAGCCGACACTTTTTGACATGGATTATTTATTCAAACCCCAGAAGGAAGAAACAACAAATGGATAAAATCAGGATTTCTTATTCATTCCCTGTAGATCTTTTTGGCGGCTGGTCATTCCGCTGTTTATATTTCGATTCTATAAGCGAAGTTATAGATTTTTATTTTCAGCATCCAGAAGCCACCAGTTTTGAAATTACTATAAGTGACGGTATGTTCTGCAAAACTGAGCCTGAATTTTACTGTGGCGAAGACTACCGGGAACATTTTAAGAAGCTGGGCTTTACTGTTGATTGGTAAGTTTTTCATGCAATATCTTCAGCAGTTCTTCACTTATCCATTTATAACTTGCCGTTCCCTGACAATGCCCGTATCTGCTAGCAAGTTTTGCGTATAGTTCATCATCCGTAATTTTTCCATTATGCCACGCTTTAACATCGTTTTTCTGTCGGTCCATAGTAATTTTCTTTACCAGCTTATAATCCGGCATAATCCTGTAGCCGACATAACACAATCCGGCCGCACTTTCACCAATGCGCGTTTTATCATTCAGTCCTAAAAACAACGTTTCCAAAAATTCAGGAATTTCATACTTCAATTCTTCCAATCTTTTCAGGTCAGAATCAAATACCAAATAATCATCCATGTAATGCAAGAAATGTTCACAATGTAAACTATGCCTTAAATGAAAATCCAGTTCATTCAAATAAATATTTGCGCTCAGCTGGCTGGTTCTGCATCCTTTCTTTAATCCGATACCATTGCATTCATTCATAAATATTTTATGCAATAACCACAAAATATCTTTATCATCAGTAACAAAGTTTTTATAAATTTCTTCCAGCTTAAAAATAGGAACGCTTTCAAAGAATTTCTTAATATCAAAATAAAGATAATATTTACAATCAGGACGGTTTATAAAATGCGCAACCCGTTCAGCTGCTTTCAGCGTTCCTTTTCCATCCCTGCAGGCGTATGAATCATAATCTAACCGCGGATCTATATATGGCTCAATAACGCGGCAAACCATTGTTTGAACTATTCTATCAAGCAATCCAGGCGCACTTATAAGCCTTAATTTTGGATCGTGTACATAAAAATTACTATATGGACCTGGTTCGTAAGTATGCCAGATTAAATTATTTTGAATATTTATTAAAACCGATTCTAAATTATAAGATAAATATAACTCATGCGGCAGAAACTTTTTACCACATAAAACCTCTTTTGCACTTTGGTAAATATTTTCAAAATCGTACACTTGTTCAAATCTAGGTTTATCCATCTTCTTATCACTTTAAATAAAATTAGCCGTTACAGTCGTAACCGCAACGGCTTGAATACTTCTATTCCAAAAAGGAATAAAGATAAAATGCCCGACAATCGCTTATAAAGCGGAATAATCGCCGGAAACTCTCCTTAAAGAAATTTCCGTGCCTATTCAAATTGCGTTATTCAAATGCTTAAAAACTTTGTCGCAGGCCAGCCGGGAACCGATGTTCGTGTTCACGTTCCACGGGTAGTTGTTCAAGTTCACCGTGCGCGGACCACAATGCACGCCGTTATTCCAGTTGTTACCGCAGTGCAGCGCAACCAGACCGTCAGAGTTAGGAACAACAATATTTTTTCGACACTTTACCTTCTTATCGCGCATTTTGCGCAATTTTAATAAGACCACCCGTTATCTTACCAATCTCATCCAGAAGTTTTACGCTGTGTTCGTAAGTTTTGGTGGATAAGTATTTCTTTTCGCGGAAACGCCGGATGTACATTTTCAACACTGTTAATTCAGTATCAAATTCATGCCATCCGGCCACTTTCTGCCGGGATTTATTTGTTACAATAATGATCCGCATCATTCTGATAAGCTGCTTTTTAGCTTCAGCGCACCAGGCTGATTTTTCAAAGTTCGGAAACCTTTCTATAATCGGCTCAAAGTACGTCATAAAGTCATAGAATTTTTGGAACAATTTCAGGTTCTCAACAGCGCCAAACGGTTCTTTGTTCACCTGGACGGTCTTTTGTCTATCAGTTAATTCATTCATAAAGCAAAACCAGAGATTCAGAAATTCAGGCAGCGGCGGTAAAACCGCCGCCAGGGCGTCTGCTTACGCAGCCGCGTCGCAGGCCAGCCGGGAACCGATGCCCGTGTGCACGCCCCACGGGTAGCCGTTCAAGTCCACCGTGCGCGGACCACAATGCACGCCGTTAACCCAGTAGCCACCGCAGCGCAGCGCAACCAGACCGCCAGAGCTAGGAAGATAAGCCTGACCCTGATTA
>NZ_JAZOUG010000087.1:0-3144 GCF_045657965.1 Treponema sp.
TTTTTGAAGAATTTAAGGGAACGGGTAACTCAGAAATCGACCTTGACCGAAAACTTGCAGAACGAAGGCTTTTCCCGGCAATCAATATCAAAAAATCCGGTACTCGAAAAGAAGAGCTTTTGCTTGACGAAGCTACTCTGCAGAAACTTTGGGTTTTGCGTAAAGTAATCAACCCAATGGAAGATGCTGAAATTACTGAGCTTATTCTGGATCAAATGAAAAAAAGCCGGAATAACGAGGCTTTCCTTACCAATATGAATACAGGAAGTGCTGCTCTTTAGGTAATTATAATCTCTGGAATATGATTTCCGGGGATTTTTTTTGCTTGTTACACAAAAAAAAAGCTTCCAAAAAGGAAGCGTTTTGCCCGAAAGGGGACTTGAACCCCTATGTCCTTGCGAACACTAGGACCTGAACCTAGCGCGTCTGCCAATTCCGCCATCCGGGCTTTTCAAAAATTGCTCTAGTAGTTTATAGATTTAATTGATATTTGTCAATTGCTTTACATACCCAGATACCTGGCGGTGCAGAAAACAAACATAATTAAAATTAAAAAAAGTGCAAAATATGACCATACCGGTAGATGACCGTCTGAGATTCTTTTTTTTGCAAATGTGTTAGAATTTCTTGAATCTATTGCGTTGAGAAGTTCTTTTTTTGATTTTCTTGAAGCATGAGATTCTTTTTGTTTTGGTGAATTAATTTTTTTTCCTTTTCCAACTGCATATCCGCATTTTGGGCATCCGTTAGAAAATTTCCCAGGTGTTCCAGTTTCACCGCAGACAGGACATCTGACTGATGAAAAGAATTTTCCACAGTGTTTGCAGACTTTTGCATCCTGAGGAACTTCAGCACCACAGTTTTCACAGAAAAATTTTGCTGATTGTTGTTTACTGCTCATTAATTAAACTTCTTGATTGTAAGATAAAGTTTGCTGGAATCGTTTGACATTACTTCTGCTGACACGTTTTCTATCTTTTCATTATGTTTAAGAGATGCAATCGAAATTTTCGTTCCGGCATCAAGATTCATAATAAAAGAAGGAATATCTGGAGTAAATTCGAGTGTCATACCGTTATAATTACGTGCGGTTCCTGAAACCATAGCTAGTGTTATTGGATTTGTAAAAACAAATGAAACAGCGCTTTCAGCAAGTGTATCGATATTTAATTCTTCAGCTTTTGCTTTTGCATCAGCTTTATTTGCATTCATTATTTCTGCCAGTTTTTCATCAAGGCTCTGTTCATCAGACATTTCTTTTTCTCCATCAGTTTCATTTAATTCAGTTTCATTTTCATTTTCAGAAAACTCGGCTGCTTCAGTTTCCCCTTTGTTAAAATCTGGTTCATTTTCTAAAGCGTCACTTTCGTTTTCATCAGTTTCATTTTCAAACATTTCTTTTAATTCTTCACTGCCAGGAAGGGTAGTTGATTCTTCAGGTATGGAAGTTTTTAGAATGTTTGATACAGTCGGAACTTCTTCATCAGATTCTAATAAATCTGATTCGAGAGAATCTTCGTGTTTTTCAGTTTCTTCAGCAGCTTCGAGAGATTCTTTGGTGTTTTCAGTTTCTTCAGCTGATTCAAGAGAATTTTCGAAGTTTTCAGTTTCTTCAGTTAATTCAAGAGATTCTTCGGTGATTTGAGTTTCTTCAGCTGTTTCAAGGGGGAGGTCATCTGTGTTTTCAGTTTCGTCAGCTTTTTCAGATAACTCTTCTTCAGTTTTTATTTCTTCATCTGATTCAACAGATGTAACGATGTATTTTTTTGCGTTTGGAACTAAATCTTCAACAGTGATTTCTTCCTGTTCTTCATCTGTCAGATAACCTGAAAAAATGTCATCTGTTTTTGATAGAATTTCACGAAGTTTATCTAAGCCTTCAACTTCAATAGAATCAAAACATCCCCGAACTTTTAATGCTTCTGCTTTTTTTTGTTCTTCTTCATTAAAATTTTCATCAACATAAAGAATGACCTGTGGACTATAATTTCCGAAGCTGTTAGTAGCATATTGAGCCAGTGTTTTCCAGTGACGAGGATAATTTCTTGTACTTATGACGATTAAGTGCGGGCAGATTTCTTCAATATTGTCTAATGCTTTTAGTAGCCATTTATAAACAATTGGATCATATCCGGCTGATTTAAGAACTTGAGAAATATTATTAATCGCTTTTTCATCATCTGCTACGACTAATGCTTTCATGGTTTACTCCATTTTTATTCTGTTCCAAGATTAGTGACTGAATAGTCATAAATCTGCCAAATTCCGTCCCGCTGCCTTACTTTGTAGATATATCTTTTCTTTTCACTGAAATTAGGATATTTGAACCATTCAAGAACTGAAACTGTTCCATCAGTCTGTGAATAAGATGTGTTTTCAATAAAAAATCGTTCGGGAACGCTTACAATATCATAATCAATTCTGTTTTGCATTAAATCAGCTTTATAAGACTGTAACATTCTGTTTCGTTCATTTGCACCAGCATTTTTATATTTCCGGTTAACTTCACTGTTTCGAATCATCATCTGTTCAATGTCCATGTAAAGGAAATACTGATCCCAAAGTGACTTCTGACGTGCAATAATTGTCTGTTCAACAACTTTATCAGGTGAAATTGCTTCAGGTTTAAGAAGTGCAGTTGTTTTATTTTCGACAGGAAGAATGCTTGAAGATGAAGCAGATGGTGCCGGGCGGATATCAAGACTTAAACGGTTTGATGCAATTTCAATGAGCTTTGATTTGTACAATTCCGGATAAAAACGCATTTCCAGGTAATAAATTGAAGGTTCATCAATTTGAATGTAATCTTTTACGTTTTCTACAAACGAATAAGTTTCACCGGGTTCGATTGCAAGTTCACGAAAATAAACTGTCTGATTTGTTGAACGTTTAATTGTTAAATCTTTAGTTACTGGAAGAGTTGTATTTTTTATTGTGTATGCGTAAAAATCAAGAGAGAACATGCGGTCATCAGCAAGTTTAAAGCGCAGTGTATCTGTCCCCCTGTTTGTAATTGCAATATCTACATAAACAGGATTATCTTCCTTACTTCCGGGATAATACATTGTTCTGTCATAGAATCGGATTGAGACCTGTGCTTTTGAATAGTCTGCTGTTTTTTCTTCTGAAAATGCTAACTGTGCA
>NZ_JAZOUG010000088.1:0-6716 GCF_045657965.1 Treponema sp.
ATTTTTTATTCATGTCCTCTCCATTAATTTATTTGTACATTCGCGTATATTGGATTTGAAGCTTTTACCTGGTTCGCAATGTTTTTGATTTGTTCTTCTGGCTCATAAATATCAGTCGCCAAAATATGCATATTTTTTATAAAATCTGAGTTTCCGTCTTTGTTTAGTTCTGTATAAATTCCATTCGCATTTAAAGCTTTTGAGAAATCCTTTGCAAAAGATTGTTCGATTCCACACATCGTTAAGTAATCTTTTTGCGAATCCGTATAATTCTTTGCTGAAATATCTGGATTTGAATTAATTAGCAGAGCTAAATCTTTCATGGATAATAGAGCACCTGCAGATTCACTTATCATTCCTGATATCGTAGAAACCGTATCCTTTAAAGTTGATACCGAAAAATCAGAAGAAAATATGCCTGCAAAGGGGCCTATGGTTGGAATTAGAGACATCGCCATAGTCGTTGCTGTCGAAAGTTTAGAAATGTCCTTTTGAGCACTTGTTAAGCCCCCGCCCAAAGGAATAGCCAGCATATCTTTAGTTGATTTCTGAAAAGCTAAAAAATCACTCATGTAATATGTAGTTATTGTTATCTTTCCATCCGGGTCTGTGTACTTGACAGGGTTGTTTCCCCCGTAGTGGTACAAATTGGCATTGATGTGACTTGAGCGCATCAGAAAAATCGGGCGAGACGAGGTGTAATTTGGGTATTTTTTCGCTGTGAAATTCATAAATTCTCCCTCTTGTCATTTCTTTTTTTGAGTTCTTCGATATATGTTTTGTTCTCATTTTGTCGCTTGATTTTTGAAAGACAGTCGCTTGATTCTGAGAAATTCCCGATTTTGTTCAGAATTATTGCTTTTAGATAGAGCGTGTCATCTCGTTCTGAATCAAGTTCGAGCGCGTAGTTTGCATAGATAAGAGCCTCATTGTATTTTTTTAGGTCAAGGGAATTTTCAGCAAGGCTCGTAAACTGCGCGGCGTTTCCCATTTTCACATAAATGACTCCCGAAGGCTGATAAGAAAATGTGATTTTTTCTGTTCGGTAGCCAGTTTTCCGAATTTCTGCCGAGTATTCTTTTTCGTCTTTCAGTGCAAAAGCAAAGCGACCGTGAACATCGCTCTCGCCGAGGAATTTATCACCGACATAAAAGCCCGCTCCTTGAACTCCGTTGCTCTCATAGTCATAAATCATCAAGTACATTATTGAATCGTTGCCTGCCTTATTTGAGGCACAGGAGCAAAGAAGAACTATAACCGAAAGTAAAATCATTCGCAAAATCTTTGTTTTCATTTTCTCACCTCGTATATCTCGCCTTTTAAATGAGCTTCATAACTTGAAAAAGAAATCTCCCTGCAAAAATCCCCGTTTCCTGATTCCAAAATCGGGAGTTTGTAAAGGTCGCCCGTTGATTTGTCCTTGAAGAAAATATAACGACCGCTTTTCGCTGAACCGCCCGCGCCGACATATTCAAGGTTTGAATTTTTCTTTGCTATTTTCGGCTGTGGCTGAACTGATTGAACTTTTGTGACCGCAGTTCCCGAATTTTTCTTAGATACTTGAATAGTTGAAACGGCAGGGGGCTTGTAAAATGAGCGGTTCAAGTCTGAAAGATTTGGCTCTTCCACGCCCGCATTTCCCAAAATAAAAGAGTCTCCGACTTTAGTTCCCTCTATGTGAGAGTCCAATTTTGCGACCATACTCACAAGACTTCCATTGCTTGAACTCCTTATTCTGACGGAACGGAAATCAAATTCGTCCGATGTGTTTTTAAGAAGCGAGAATGCAGACGAAGCAATTCCTTTCATCATACATTCTATTTGTATTCTTTTGTTTGCCTCTGAAACTTGAAGATATTCTTCTGTGCAGGAAGATTTTTTTATCGCGGAGCGCAATCTTTGTATATATGCCGAAAGATTTTCACCGCTGGAATCCTGCTTTTCCGTGAGTTTTTTCAGCGCGTTTTCATAAATCAGAATTTTTTCTTCGTCCGAGATTTTTTCGTCAATGACAAGAGCGTGACGGCGCAATGTTCCCGAATATGTGACAAATTCCCTGCCTTGCTCACGGGCGGAGCGGCTCATTCTCACGCTTTCCACCGCCTGATTCTGCTCGAACCTTGAGAGGACTTCCGCACCGTCGGAAGAATGAATGTCCGTCTGAAAGGAAGAGCCTTCAACGCTCATACTCTCGACTTTCGCGGATTTTCCTACGCAAGAATACAAAACCGAGAATGATTCGTATATGTTCACCGATGATGTTCTTAATTTCTCCTCGTATTCTTGTTTCAGCGAGGAAAGTTTTTCTGTCGTTTGCTTCTGCTTCGTTATTTTGTTCTCGTTTTCCCGCTCAATTCTGTTCCGTTCTCGCGTTTCTTCGTCCAGCCGTTTTTTGTAGGAAGAAAGGATATTCAAAGAAAAAGCAATAAAAACGATGACGGAAAGACCCGCAATGAAAAGTTTCCGTAAGATTTCTTTTTTGTCTTTTCCGCCAAGAATATCGCTTTTAGTGAAAACACACTCTTTTTCGAGAAAGGCTTGCGTGATTTTCTCCCCGCTTTTTTCAGAGATAGCATTGCAAGAAATGAGAGTGCCGTTTTCAAAGTCAAAAATCTCGGTGAAATTATCTGATATGAAAGCCGCCCGTCCGCTGAAATGTTTGCACCTGTTTATGACATAAAGCGTTGAGCTTCTGAGGCTTTGCTTTTCGTCGCTTTTTGGGGAGATTATGCAAATCCAAGAGTTTTTCTTTTTTCCGTTTTTGAAAAGTCGGATGCTTTTTTCTTCGAGGCTCACGGGATAGAGGGAAGAAAGCTGTATCACAGCCGCATTTTTCCTTTTTACGGGGGAAAGCGGCGGAATCGTAAGCACGAGAACCGAATAATCAAGCCTGTTTGCGACAGGGAGCGCATTAATTTTCATTCTGACTCCCCCTGTATTCGATTTTTCGCTCAAAGAGAATGTATTTTTCTACTTCTCTGGGCTTTTCGCCCTTGTTCGGAACTGCGGCGAACACGGCTTTCACCGAACATGAGTCCGTGGCGAGCGAGGCTTTCCAAAAAGCCGTCTTTGTGCCGAAAATAGCCATTGCCTGTGAGTTCATCTGCACGGAGAGGATTTCGGCTATCCCCTTGTCGCTGGCTGTATGGCTTTTCACTGCCTCAAAAAGTTTCTCCGTCTTTTCCTCGGCGTTCTTTGTTTTGAGCGAGGAGAGGAGTGCAAAAACTGTCTCCTCGTCAAGGCTGTATATGTTCGTGAGCGGAAGGAAATTCACGAGCGGAAAAAGTTCCGTTGCATTTTTCGCACCCGACGATTCGAGCGATTCTGAAAGCGTTTCCTCGTTGCAGAGCGTGGGGCAAAGCCACGAATATTCGCTTTCATCGTGGCTCAAAAGAAGGCTCTGAACGGCTTCTGTCTCCGCGATTTTCTTGCTCCAGAATTTCGTGTTCACGCCGCTTGAAACATCGGAAAGAGAAAGGGAGCAGTCGGCGAATTCTGAAATAATCGCGTTGTAGTTGTCCGTGTCGAATGTGTCGCTTTCGTCAGAAGCGAGACTCTGCATTGAAAGCGTGAGTTTTCTTAGAATCTCGTCAGCCTCGTCCAATGCTGAAAGCCGTCTTTCGAGAGCGTTAGCCCTGCTTTTCCATGCGGAAGCAAGGGAAAGAGTTCCCGAAAGGGCGAGCATGAGAACAAGTATCAATGCGAGCGTGAGAAGAACGGTGTAGCCGTCCTCACTTCTGACAGACCTTTTCATAATCCTTCTATTTTAATATGGAGACTGACGAGAACAGTTCTTTTGTTCTGTGCTCCGTTCCGTCCTTTTTCCAAGCGACATCAAGTCCCTGCGTTATTCCCGCAGAATCTTTGAGACAGCCTACGGAAATTATTTCTATATTGTATTCATTGCTGAATTTCTTTTTCAGCAACAAGGCTTTTTTCTCCGCCTCTTTTTGCGAGGAAAGATAATAGGAAAGCGTGATTTTTGAGATTTCTTCCCTTATTTTTCCGTCGCATACAAGCGTTGACTGCGCGGCTTTTCCGTTTTCAGAAAACCTTTTTGAATTCCTCGCGTATGCGGCGAACGAAAAAGCCGTTCCCGCTGTTATTACGAGCGAGAGCGATATTGCTATTACGGTCTCATTCAAGCCCATTCTCCGCCCTCCCGTTCGCCCTCTCTATGTATTGCTCCGCCTCCGTGATTGACTTTTTCGTGCTTCGTGAAGAAAAAGCAAGAAGCGAGAGAAAAGCGGAGATTATCAGAAGCATACAAAGCGAAGAAATCAAAGCCCTCAAAAGCATATCGAATCACTCCCAAGATGTGATGTCGGCATCCTTACCTTCGCCGCCAAGTTTTCCGTCCGCGCCGAATGAGCGGATTGCGTACGGGTCGCCATCGTTTCCTGGCACGGTGTACTCGTAATCGTTCCCCCACGGGTCTTTTGGCGCGTCCTTGTGGATATAAGGACCATTCCACAAGTCCGACACAGGCTCAATGTCGGGCTTTTTCCTAAGTGCCTGTAAGCCCTGCTCTTCTGTGGGGTATCGCCTGCAGTCGATGTAATAGGCTTCCAGCGCGACGGCGAACGAATCAATCTGACTTCGGGCGGAAGCAACGCGAGCTTTCTCCAAACTTGAGACCGCCATAAAGCCCACACCCGCCGTCATGAACATAAGGACCGCGATGACAATCAGAGTCTCCATGAAAGTCCAGCCGTCCTCGTTTCTCAGACTTTTTAAATTTTCCTGCTTCTTTGTTTTCATAGTTCCCCCAGCATTGAGAATATAGGAAGGACGATTTGCCCGACCAAGATAAATATGACGATGCCAGCGGCTAGAATGAACGCGGGTTCTGCGCTTGCCGCGAGCGTTGAAAGTATCGAAGAAAGTTCCTTCTCGTAGTACGAGCGGATTTGTGAGAATGATTTTTCCACAGAGCCGGTCGACTCGCCGATTCCGAGCCATGTCACGATATATGTCGGAAATTCCTTATGCTTTCTCATGGATTCTGCGACATCGCTTCCGTTTCTCACATCTTCCGCAACGGAAAAAACGGCTTTTCTGTACGCCCTGTTTCTTATGACGAGCACAGATTGCTCAAAGGCTGAGACAAGAGACATTCCCGAAGAGCATAGAAGCTCCATAGCAAAGGCGAAGTCGTTTGTCTCTGATATTTTTATGTACTTTGAAAGAAGCGGAATCGAAATCAGAATCTTGTCGCTTTTTTCCGCGAAAGACTCTGAAATCTTTCTAAAAACCATGCAGACTGCGATTGAAAGAATTACAAAAGCGAAAATCATTCCCGTTATCGTAAAGGTGATTCTTATTGAGCCTATCTTCTCTTCAAGAGCGGGGCTTTCCGAAGAAAAGACCTCGAACACGGCGGAGAGTTTCGGGAACACGAACAGCACCATGCAGAGAACGACAAGGACAGCAGTAACGCAGATTGTGGCGGGATATGCGAGCGATGAGGCAAGTTTCCGCGACAGTTCCTTTTTTGTCCTCAGATAGTCGGTGAGCCTTGAAAAAACTTCCGCGACAGAGCCAGTCGCCTCGCCAATTCTTATCAAGGGTATGAAAACGCTCGGAAAAGTTCCGTGCAAGGATAAAGAGTCGCTTAACGCCCTGCCTTCTGAAAGCGAGCGGGAAAGAGAGGCGCAGAGATTTGCGACCGCTTTTCTGTCCGTTATCCTCGCGCAGACCGAGATTGAATCTTGCACAGAAAGCCCCGATGACAGAAGGGCTGCTATGCTTTCCGTGAAAGTAAGCACTGCGGACTTTGATGTTTGGCTATGTTTTCCTTTTGCGGAGCGGATTTTCTTGTATGATAAAAGTGACTGATTTTCCGAAGAAAAAGAGCGGATAAGTTCATCTTCGCTTTGAGCGGAGCGGAACACGACGGATTTCCTGCCGTTATTCTTCCATATAATGCACCTGTAGTTTTCTTTCATGCAAGCCCCTCCCTCACAACTTCCGAGAAAGTTATCTCGCCTGAAAGCACTTTTTTGACGGCATCTTCCTGCATTGTTTTCATTCCTTTTTTGCGGAAAATGTCGTAAAGGGCAGAGTCGCCTTTCATTTCGTCTATCGCTTCCGTAACATCGCCGTCAAGTTCAAAAACTTCGCTCACGGCAGTCCGCCCCTTGTAGCCGGTGAAAAGACATTTTTCGCATCCAACGCTCTCTTTCATCGTCTCGCCGTGAAGGTTGTATTTCTTTGCGAGTGCCGTCATTTCAGCGGACAGAGGAACGGACTTTGAGCAATGCGGGCAGACTTTGCGGACTAATCTTTGGGCAAGCGAGAATCTGAGAACTGACGATATAAGATAAGGCTCTACGCCCATGTTCCTGAGCCTTGATATTGCCGATACGCTGTCATTCGTGTGCAGTGTTGAGAAAATGAGATGCCCCGTGAGAGCCGCACGCACCGCAAGCGGAGCCGTCGCGCTGTCGCGAATCTCGCCCACCATTATGACATCGGGGTCTTGGCGAAGAAGCTTTGAAAGGACACTTTCAAATGTCAGCCCAATCGCCTCGTTTACCTGTATCTGGTCGATATGTGGAAGGAGTTTTTCTACGGGGTCTTCTATCGTTATTATTTTCAGTCGCTCTGCGTCCATTTCGCCAAGCAGGGCATGAAGCGTTGTCGTTTTGCCTGAGCCTGTAGGTCCTGTTATGATTATTGATACGCCCGGAATTGACGATGAGGGGACTCTCGGT
>NZ_JAZOUG010000089.1:0-1631 GCF_045657965.1 Treponema sp.
GCAGATTCATAACAATAACTCTTAATCATTCTTCTATGACACATTCTGTCAGCCTACTTGTGATATTATTTCCGTAAAACAGAAATCTGGGGTATAATGAATGAAAACAGGGGCTATCAATATGACTAAAAATGTATCAAAACTTAAAAGATTATATGATCTCGACCGAGTTTTATGCTCTTCTCACAAAAGAACTCTTAACGAAATTGCCGATGAGCTTGGCGTTGACCCTCGTACAGTTATCCGTTATTTTAACGATTTGAATAAAACTTTCAACGGCAAAGTTATTAATGAAAAAAACGGCACACGTTATGAGTATCGTTACGCAGATGAAAATTTTGCTCTCTCGAACATCTCAATTACAGAGGAAGAAGCCTTTGCATTGCAGAGCGCAAAACAACTCTTGCAATCTCTCCCCTTGCATGAGTTTTATTCAAAAACACTCAAAGGTCTCGACAGGCTTCTAGACAGAGCCAAAAGATTCAATGATTGTGAGGAACGCCATTTTAAAGACAAAATCATTTTTACAACAGACAACAGCAAGGTTCCGACACGCCCAGATTTAAAAGTAATAGAAGATGTGCTGCATGAAGCCCTGGAAAAAAATCTTCCCGTAAGAATTTCCTTCAATTCCCCGACTGGAGAAGATATTATACATGAAGAAAATTTTTACCCCCTCCTGCTTGTAAGTTTTCTTGGAACCTGGTTTTTGCTGGCCGTAAAAAATGCGTCTAAATCGACTGACATTTTCAGCTATGAACTCCCCGATGAACTTCGTGAAGAAGATTTTGCTCTCCTGAATTATTATGATTTTACTGCTGCAAGAATAATCTCTACTTCCAAAGAACGAATGATGCCGGAATATTATTTGAAAAATGAGAATACAGTGACTCACGGAGCTGTTCCTGCAAGCATGACTTATGACGAAAACTTCCGCCCGATTCTGAGTTTCGCATTCTGGTTCATGGATTACCGGATTGAGCTGGAATACAGCCCGAATTCTGATACTAGCAGAATTGAAATGATAAAGCGACTGCCCTGGTCTGGAGTCCGTAAAGAATAAGCTCTTAAACTTTCTTCATTCTGGAATCCAAATCGCACGATTGTTCGGAAATTTTTCTATCCATGTATGAGAATTTTCGTAATCTCCTTTACTTGTCAAAATCCAAAGGATTCTGCGCCTCGTATTGATTCTGGGAATGTCAGCACACCCATCTGTAAATAGTATCAGGCCGTCGTATTCGGTATGAGTGGAATAATAATCAATAGGAGCCTGAAAGTTTGTTCCTCCACGGCCTGTAATTTTTACAGACTTTCTCGCTTTTCTCAGAGTCTGAATTTCTTGTGTTATTCCATAATCAAACTGAATCACCTCAATTGAACTGATTCCATATTTGAAAAATCGATTGATAACAGAAAAAAACTGAGAAAGGCTCTTATCATTAACAGACCCGCTCACATCAACCGCTACAAGCAAGCGAGTAGTGAATGCGAATCTGCTTCCCATGTATAAGAACTCATACCGTCGGTTTGGTTTCATTCTAGTTAGCTGTCGTTTCTGGGACAAAACACTTGCCCGAAAAGATGAAAGAATTTTTCTGTAGTCCAGGGGAACAACAAGTGAAGCCTCG
>NZ_JAZOUG010000090.1:0-4963 GCF_045657965.1 Treponema sp.
AGAATATGACATCGCTCGAAATCGAAGGTAAACAGATTTCTGTTTTTGGCTCTGAAAATGCAGGTTCTCCGCTTATAATACTGAATACTTACGGGAATGAAGGCGAATCTGTCTGGAATGAATGCCAGAAACTTAATTGTCCGCCTTTTACACTTGCTGCAATCGGCAATCTAAACTGGAATAAGGATATGTCTCCATGGGAAAGCCCAGCTTTATACAAAAATGATGATGCGTTTTCAGGCGGAGCAGATGCGTATCTTTCACTTCTTACATCAAAGATTATACCTGCTATATGCACTTCTTTAGCCTTAAAACCTTCGTATATTGCACTATCCGGCTATTCTCTTGCAGGACTTTTTGCCCTGTATTCAGCTTATAAGACTGATATATTTACCAGAATCGCCAGTGCATCAGGATCTTTATGGTTTCCTGGCTTTACAGAATACGCTGAATCTCATGATTTTCTACGTAAACCGGAGTGTATATACCTATCTCTTGGAGATACTGAAGCAAAAGCGAAAAATAAGGTATTATGTACCGTACAGGACAACACAGAACACCTCTGTGAACTGTATAAATCAAAGGATATCCCGGTTACTTTTGAATTAAACAAAGGAAACCATTTTACAGATGCCGCCGGTCGTATGGCCCGTGGTATTAAATGGATTTTGGAGCACTAAAATGAATGAAGAAAAACGCGAAGTAAAGATTCATGGAATCTACCGCCACTTTAAGAACAAATACTACATCGTAGAAGATGTTGCATATCACTCTGAAACTAAAGAAGAATACGTTGTATATCGCCGTCTTTATGATGATAACTCCCTCTGGATTCGCGAGAAATCTATGTTTCTAAGCCCTGTAGATAAAAATAAATACCCATCTGTACTTCAGAAATGGCGTTTTGAACTGGTAGATGAAGTCGGAAAGTAAAAAAGGGTGCTCTACCGAGCAAAATTTGAAGAATTCACGGATCTACAGGTAGACAGAATTCTTATTATAAGTAGTAATATGTATACCGTGTATTTAGTGTTTATAACATATAATAACACTTATTCACACTAAATACAAGAATTATTTACAAATTCCTTCGTAAAATTCTACGGCTTTCTGTATATCATCAGCATTTGGGCGTTCTTTATTTTTGCCGCCAATAAGCTTAAATGGTCCCCAGGTATCGAACGCAAGGCAGGAATAATACCCTGCAAAAGCAGCTTCTTTAGACTTAATCAGTTCTTCAGCAGAATTAATGTATGAAGGACTGTCCTGACCACAAGTATAGATTACAAAAGCTTTCTTGTGGGCCGGGAGATTATCTGTTATAAAGCTGATTAATGATTTATGAAGTTTTCCGTAGAAGATTCCAGAAGCAAAACCAATCAAATCATAGGAAGCCAGATCTTTTAAGATGGTCTTTGTAGCGTCGATAAGTTCAACTTCCGGGTACTTATCTGCAATAGCTCTCACCAGTTTTTCTGTATTCTTATGGTGCACGCTTGCATAAACTATCGCTGTTTTCATCTAAAACCTCCCATTTTTAATTGATTTTGTATATATTTTTAGACAGTTTAATAACTTTTCTAAATATATTAAGGGTAATCATCCTCTTCACCTGATAATATAGCACAATTCCAGAATAAGTTCAGTAGACAATCTCTTTTGACAGTAATATTTCTGGCTACACAGAAAACACAAAGCAACATCTCACAATCCGTTCGTAAAAAGCCTTTTAACTCCCCTATACCGCTTTCCGTATTATTACCCCGCCTACTTTCATTCTTAATCCACCGCCGGACGGCGCATTACCCCACAGCATATAGAGAAGCCTGCATTCTCACATGCTTATTCATTATAATTAAGTAACTTTTTAATTACCCTACTTCAAAACCACTATACAGACATTTATTGAGCTGAATCGGGATACAAGCCCATTCTAAAAAGTCATATTTTACGTGGGAGTTTTGCCTAAATTCGAGGTAAAAAGGACTATTTTACGTGGGAAAATGCCCAATATTTGAGAAAAAGTCATATTTTACGTGGGAACTTTTAATCTGGATCAGACCTTATGGAGTATATAATATACTTTTCCTATGATTTTAAGCTCTTCGGTATCGTTTTTGGCAAACATTGATTCGTATGCGGGGTTATCAGATATGATTTTCATACCCCCGGAAACGCGCTGGAGACGTTTTACAAAGCTTTTTCCTTCAAAAAGGATGGCATAAATGCCGTCTTCCTGGTATCCATAGTCATCACAAATGATTGTATCGCCGTTAAAGATGGTTGGTTCCATAGAATCACCGCGTATTTTACAGGCTGCAAGATGTCCTTTAAGGCGTTTTGTCTTCAAATCATCAGGAATTGCGATATAACTATCGACATATTCCGAATCCTGCGAAAACTGCCCCTTTCCACAAGAGAAAAGCTGCTCAAAAACAGGAATTTTCTCCATATCGCCGGCACACGCAACCGCCAGTTTAGGCGGAAACTGCTCTTCAACGCCAAAAAACTCTTCTACAGTCGTCCCAAGAACCGCCAGAAGCTTTAACGTATCTTCTACATCAGGTATCCTTCCCTTGTAGATACGGTTTTTCATGATCTGGACGTCCACATTGGCCTGCTCACAGAGCCATACAAAGGTTTTTCCCTTCGTGGAAATCGCCTTTTTAACCTTATCCCAGAATAAATTAGCATCCATGCTGATTTTCCTTATCCTTAATAATTTTAAAATAACATAATTTTCCCCTTTTGTAAATTAAAAAGTAATTGTATAATTACCTTTACGCACTAATCAAAAACAACAAGAAGTAAGCAAAATGTTACGCTCTTGCTATTTTCTGATAAGTGATAGAGCTAAAAAAAATATTGAAAAATATTTCAATGTCGCTCTATGACACTACACAAGCTGTAGAATGGTAATCTGGATTTGTTCAGGGGTGGGAACCAGGTTCAAAAAAGACTACCGTTCCGCAAAAAAAACTAAAGGTATTGAGGGGAAATGCTATGAGCAAAGAAAATTGTATCACAATTCTCGGGCTTGGCTTAGCCAACACGCAAATCAGCTACAAAAATGTACTTCTGGACATCGCACCGGAAGAAAAGCTTGGAAAAAGCAACAGTTTCACCTACAAAGGCGAAGAATTTAAGCCAAATTCAGCCGAAAAGTATAATCTCGAACTGCGCAAGCGATATCCAGTTCGAGATTTCACTGTAGAAGAACTGTCTCACCAGATCAGAACCCGCAACATGGCCTACATCCACGCTGGAAAACTGTTAGAAGTTACTGCTTATCTTTCTTCGGTTATGGAACTTGCAAATGATGTTAACAATCAGCTCAAGGACATAATCAAAAACACTAAAAGCATCCAAAAGAACGAGTCTCTTTCAAAAGAGCAGAAAAACTTTGAGATTGCAATGACTTCTACCGCTGCCTATATCGACATTCTTGTTGAAATCAAAGCCAGAATTGTCGATTTGCAGTACTCAAAATACAATCATAATATCGCACGAACCTATGCAAACTTGGAAACACAGGTTAAAACCATGCTGGAAACCAGCTACGTACCGGATGAACTTGCCGCTAACATCAACATGCTCTACGACAACTACCCTCTCCACAAGTTCTCCAATGCAAAAGCTGAAGGAATCTCCAGAACAACAGCAGAAATCCGTTTTACAGAATTCTCCACCCGCCTCTACTCTGCTGCCATCAAACTCTTTATTTTTGAACTTATGGAAGAGTTTTATCCCTATATCACTCCAAGAAAGTTTCTTAATAATCCAGAAAAAGAAACTCTTTTTGTAGTTCCTGACAGCACTTACTCAAAATTCAACTTCCTCAACAGCGGATTAACACGCGAAGAAGTAATTTTTCTTGAAGTGCAGGATGACATGGATAAAACCGTCCATAATTTCTCCAAGTTTTTCAAAGAAGCTATCAAAGCCATGACCTGTCTGCAGGAAAGAATTCAGGAACAGAAAAATGAACTCTTTGAAATGCATGACGAAGATGAACTGGAATGGGTTCTGGCTGCCTATACCAAGGAATTTGCAAAATCAGCAGCTGAAAGCAACATCCGCTGTCTCAAAAAACTGTGCAAAAATGAACTTTTCCGTGAAAAACTTACTATTCTTCTCTATGAATTACGACCAGAATTAATCGTAAACAAACTGAAATTCCGTCAGAATCCATGGGATAAAGAGAATGTTCCGGAGCAAACTTCTGAAGACAACGACCGTGATATCAATACGGCAGTCTTTTTAAGCAAACTTTTGCTGCTCTGCTTTGGCAAAACAGACTTTTCCGGTATAAAAGTGCAGTTTTCAAGAGTAATCCCAATATTCCCGGACAATGAACTGCCACAAAAGAGTCTTCGCAGGTATTGTACCCTTGTAGAAAAAGGAGAACTTACCTGGTCGGACTCTGAATTTGCAAAAAAACTCAAAGCTGCTCTTGAAAAATAACCTTCAGGACTTTCAAAAGTCCTTTTGACGTACTATAGCATCTACAGCAGCCAGAGTTTTACGGATAAAGCGTCTGCCTGTTGCAGAATGCTGAACTACAAAGTAGTGGTATCCAAAAACTTCGAGTTTGCTGATCTTAAAGCCGTTTTCTTCATAAAGGAAAGTCAGATTATACATTCTGGCCTCCTTTGACTGAAGAACGGATAAAATCCTTGATTTCAGATTCAAAAGCAGCCGGATTCTGAGCGAGTTTTTCTTCCCAGCGGGTAGTTTCCCCCACATCCGCAAGGGCTGCTAACGGAGTTTCTCGTACCAGATTCAGCAATTTTTCGCCAGTTTTGGTCATCACGAGATTGTTATTCTGAATCTCGATGTACTTTGAACGCAAAAGCTTTGGAATGAAGGTATGACGTGTAGCCGGAGTCCCGATTCCCACAAGTTTTTTATCTTCACTCTCCCCTTTAGGATTTTCCATAAAAGCAAGGATCGAAGCTTCATT
>NZ_JAZOUG010000091.1:0-1039 GCF_045657965.1 Treponema sp.
AAACAGAATTCTCCTGTTTATAACGGAGATACAATTCATACAGCAGATCTTTCTGAAGCTACAGTGTGGTTTGATGACGGAACTACTCTCGAACTTGCAGAAAATACAATGGCTCAGGTTTTCAGGCATGATGACGGAAGCCTTGGAGCAGATTTATCAGAAGGAAATGCGACAGTTGATTCAAGTGAAGGCGGAAACGGACTTACCCTCACTGCCGCAAATATAAAAGTAACTGTCCAGAAAGGTACGAAAATTTCTGCAAGCAAAGCGGATTCAGATGAAAATGTCGCCCTTACTGTTCAAAAAGGACAGGCAACACTGGCTGACGGTGTTGATTTTAAAGCAGGCGAAACTTTTTCTGTGGACGAAAACGGCGGAACAAAGTCACTTCTTTCTGTGATAACGCCGCTTCCATCAGAAAAAATTCTTTATTTCAGTGAAGAATTGTGCGAAGTTAATTTTGAATGGAAAAACTCAGAAACTTCTGATTCTCTTGAACTTGAAGTTGCTTCTGACAAAGTTTTTTCAAAAATCGTACAGAGCCGCGATGTCACAAATCTTTCAGAAACAACTCTTTCACTTCCAAAAGGAACTTATTACTGGAAACTTGCTTCGCTTACTAACGGAAACAGAACTGAAAGCCGTGAAGGAAAGATTCAGATTGTGCAGTCTTTAAAGCCGAATCTTCTCGTTCCGGCAAAAAACTACTCTTATTCTTACAGAAAGCAGACTCCTTCAGTGCGCTTTATCTGGAGTGAATGTGATGCAGCAACGGCATACAATTTTGCAGTTTCAAAAAACGCGGATATGTCAAATCCTGTAATTGAGCAGCGGAGTTCAAGTTCTTCCATTATAATTTCAACCTTACCTGCCGGAACATATTATTATCAGGTAACTCCTTACTATGTTTTAAACCGCACAGGGCTTGCAAATCCTTCCGAAACCGGAACTTTCAAAATCGAACAGAAAAGCGAACTTTATGCACCTGTTCTTGTAAGCCCGATTTCAGGTGAATTTATCGACAAAACAAAAAAAACGG
>NZ_JAZOUG010000092.1:0-6125 GCF_045657965.1 Treponema sp.
CCGAGAGAAAAAAGTTCTTCCCGTGTATGATTTTGAAAAAATGAAAAAAAAATATTTTTAATACTTAAATGTTTTCTTGCCAGTTCTTCGTAAAAAGCAGTATCACTTCCATCGTATTCAAGCCATGGAATCAGAATAATCATTGTCTTTTGAGATAATTCGTCTTCTTTAGTGAAAACCCGAATCTGCCCAATTTCAGTAAAAGCACTTTTTGTCCCTTTAACTGAAAGAGGTGAAGGATCTTCTTTTCTGAGTCCTTCGCCCGGATGAATATTCTGACTGGAAAGTGCTATGGCTGTTACGGCTATAATAATCAGAAAAATAAAAGCAATTACCATCAGAAGAATTTTATTGATTTTAGTTATATTACTTAGAATTTTCATTAATATTTCCTTCAGTGAAAGGTGCGATTAATGCTGCTAAACGCGGATTCTTTTTTAACTCTCCGCCCTTAAGTTTTATATGAACTGCATCATCCAGCCAGATTTCTTCAGTAATGATGCCAGTTTTTCTTACTTCATTCAACAGATTTTGATTCTCAAAAGGAATTGTACATGAAATTTCTTTTCCTAACAGTTGTTCACAAATCTGTTCAGAAAGATTTTCAAAACCTTCATGAGTTTTTGCACTTATTTTTACTGCATCTGGAAAAAGCTCTGAAAGTTTTGCCATTCTGGCAGGATTGTCCTGAAGTTTATCGATTTTATTCAGGATAATAAGACTAGGTGTTTTTTCAGCTCCGATTTCTTCAAGAACTTTTGTAACAGTAAAATACTGGGATTCTATTTTCTCATCACTTGAATCCAGTACCAGCAGAATCAGATTTGCCCTCTGTGCTTCTTCAAGGGTTGATTTGAAAGCATTTACTAGTGCATGCGGCAGATTTGAAATAAAACCGACTGTGTCAGTGAGAAGAATATTTGTTGAAAAACCTTTTTCGTTTTCACTGGTTTTTATTGAAGATTTAAGCTGCAGTTTTCGTGTTGTAGGATCGAGAGTTGCAAAAAGTTTGTCTTCAACAAAGACATCTGCGCCTGTAAGTGCATTTAAAAGCGATGATTTTCCTGCATTTGTATAACCTGCCAGGGCGCAGCTGGGAAGCGGAATTTTTTCACGCCTTTTGCGCTGTGTTTCTCTGTCGCGGACAACCTGAGCAAGCTGTTTTTTTAACTGCTGGATTTTTTCACGGATTTTACGGCTGTCCAGTTCAAGCTGAGTTTCTCCGCTTCCTTTTGAACCGAAATTACCTCCACGCTGGCGTGCCATATCTCCATAAGAATGAGCAAGTCTCGGTCGTGCATATTCAAGCTGAGCCAGCTGAACCTGCAGAACAGCTTCTTTTGTCTGAGCACGGCTGGCAAAAATTCTCAAAATTACTTCCTGACGGTCGATTACAGGTATTTTAACAAGCTTTTCCCAGTTTCTTTGTTTTCGTGGAGATATTTCAAAGTCGAAAATGATTATTTCAATTTCAAGTTCTTTTGCAAGCGCAGAAATTTCCTGTGCTTTTCCGCTTCCAATTCCATATACAGGATTCTGTTCTATCCGGTTTAAAATTACAGAGCGGCAGATTTCATAACCTAATGTTTTTACCAGACCTTCTAATTCTGTGATATCATTTTTAGGTTCACCAATCAAAAGGGAACGGATTTTCTTATTTTCTTCGTCCTCAAGATTTATCAAATTCATAATGATAAAACTATATCATAAATTACGTGCTTTTGTTGCGAATTTTGCCGAAAATAAAGTAAGTAATAGAAAAGTATGACTTCTGGCCAAAGAGTCGCATTTAGTCTTCTGCTTTCAATTCTTGTTTTCTGTGCTTTTTCGATAATTGCTTTTTCTGGTCTTTTTGACCTGCTTGAAGTAAATTTTTATCAGCCTGTAGTCCGGGAAATAAAAGAAAAGAAACTAAAAGAAATTGCTAATGCACAAAACGAATATCTTGAGATTCTCATAAAACGCTTCAATTCCTTTGTTATTGATGAAGATGTGAAGTCTTATATTGAAACCAGAGCAGAAGATTTTTCCGCTCAGAAAAGAGAAAAACTGCGTTCAGAACTTGTGACTTCAACCCCTTGTCTTTCAGGAATCAGAATAGTTGATGACAACGGAAGAAATATATATTTCAGTTCTTTCCAGTCAGATATAATTGCAAATAAAAAAGGAATTGTATACAGAAATTATGATACGACCGGCGAAGCAGGTTTTGATTCTGTTAAATCATCAGACTGGCTTCCTCAGAGTGCAAATGCTGAAGAAAAATGCCGCCTTATAAAAGACGGAGAGAAAAACCGGCTTATCTTTTCACTGCCTTTTTATGATAAAACGGGAAATTTTCGTGCAACAGCTTTGTTTTACTGCGATGCAGGAGATTTTGCGCATTATCTTTATGACAGAAATTTAATAGATATGAACGGTTTCTGTGTTTTAGTAACAGAAAACAGGGATTCTAATAATTTTATAAGCGGCTTTGGAGGCTATGTTTTTGGGCTTCCTAATTTTGGAAAACAGTCAGCATCCGAAAAAATCCTGCAGAAATGGCATGAAAAAGAAAATAAAGATTTCTGGAAAATTGCACCTGAATCAGAAAATGAAAATTTAAGCAGCGAAGTTTACTGCGTTTTTTCTGAAAAACTTGCCCGCGATGATTTTGGTTATATTGCAGCCGTTTATAAAGAATCAGAGCTCCGTTTTTCAAAATATATACGTATTTTAATTCTTGCAACATCTTTTATCACTCTTTTCCTTGCCTTTTTCCTGATTTTTAGTTTTAAACATGATGATATTGTTGTAATCCGTGATAAAATTCAGCGCTATGAAAGCGAATTTCTGGCTGCTTATAAAAAACTTGATGAATTACAGTCTCCTGAATATTTTGAAACTCAGAGAAAAATTGTTGAAAAGCGGATAATAAAAAGTCTGGGTAAAAAAGTAAAAAAATACGGTGAAGAAATACAGATTCTGTTTAATTCAAGCTGGAACGAAATGCTTTCTTCGATTGGTGTCGAAAAACAGGTTTTACCTGAAGCGGAACAGCTTAAACAGATTGTAAAATCTTCTCTTGAAGACATAATTGGAAATGGAAAACTTCAGATAAATGCAGTAACACAAAATAGTCCTGCCGTAACAGCAGATACTTCCAGAATAAACAAAACTGAAGAAATTCCGGAAGCTGATGAAATAGAAGAAGCAGAACCGGAAGAAATTTCTGAGCTAACGGAAATTGATGAACCGGAAGAACTTTCAGATATTGAAGAAATTGATGAAGCAGATGAGGTTGAAGAGCTTTCTGAGATTGAGGAAATTCCTGAAGTAGACGAGATCGAAGAAAATTCTGAATCTGAGGAAATTGAAGAGCCGGAAGAACTTTCTGATATTGACGAGATTTCAGAAGTGGAAGAAGCCGAAAATCTGGAAGAGCTTTCAGATATCGAAGAAATTGATGATGCAGAAAATGTCGAAGAGATTTCTGAGCCAGAGGAACTTCCTGACGCAGATGAAATTGAAGAGATTTCAGAACCGGAAGAATATGATGAACTTGAAGAAATTTCTGAAGCTGAAGAAATTCAAGAAAATCCAGAAACAGAAGATTTAGATAAAATTGACAGCGTAGAATTTTTAACAGATACAGAACTTACAGCTCTTGATGAAGAAGGACTTTCCAGGGAACCTACTATTGCCGAACAATACGATATCATGCGCTTAAAAGACAGCGCAAATAAAATTGCGGATGATGATGAAATTATCGAAGAACTTGATTATGAAGAAGCTAATGACAATTCTGAAGAAGAAAACGACACTGAAGACAGTCCTGAAGAGGGCGTAAAGAATGTCGGAATTTCTCCTGACGATGAAATTTATAAAGATGAACGTCTTCTTGAAAAAATTGAATTCGGAGTTCCTTCAATTGAAAATGATAATGAAAACGCTGTAAATCCGCTGATTGAAAGTTTTAAGGTTGATTTTCTGGATTATTCTTTCCTTGATGAAGATTCAGCTCTGGAAAATATGTATAATGATTCTGAGGGCCAGAGCGATAACAGCGAGCATTTTTATGAAAATCCGTATTTAACCGAAGAAACTACTGAACTTATTGCAGAAAATGCCGATGATGTTCAAGAGCTTGAAAATATTTCTGAATTAGAAAGTGTTTCTGAGCTGGAAGTTTTAGAAACTCCGGAGGAAAATATGCCTTTTTCTTTTACACAGATTGCTTCTGCAAATAATGTAATTACCGACCTTAATGAAGAAATTCCAGATTCTATCATTCAAAATTCTGACGGGACATTTCAGATAGCAGAAAATCCCGGATTTAAATCGACGGCACCTTTAGATTTGGAATTTAAAAAACTTGTTGATTCAGTTCTCAGATAAATATAATGTCCCGCGCATGGTTTATTTTTAGTGCTGTTTATTTACTTTTTGCACTGCCGCTTTCATTTATAGACTCAAGAAAATTCAGAATACCTGTTTCTGCTGTTTTTGCAGGAATCGTTGTTGTTTTGATTTCAAGATTTTATTTTATAAATCTGCCTTTTATTTTGAATTTAAAAATCTCTGCCTTTGCTGTCATAACATCATTTCTGGCTTTTTTTTGCGTGCGTGTTTTTTCTGATTCAGCTGTCGGCTGGGATGATATTTTATTTGGAATCATGACATCATTTTACAGCGGTTTTTATGAAAATCTTGTAGCTGTCGTATTCGCAGCTTTACTTGGAATTCTTTTTTATCTTACAGATTCTGTAATTTCCAAAAAAATAAAGAGGAATGATAATATCTTAAAACCGATATTCGCCATTCCTCTTGTACCGTTTATAACAGCCGGAGCTGTTTTTACCAAGATTTTATTTTATGTAATTGCTTAAGCCTGGCTCGCAAGCATACTCTGCATCAGGTTTACGATAAGGTAGATTTTTTTGTAAACCCCGACACCGAGCTCGTTAATCGGAGTTTCTGCAAACCTGTCCAGCTCCTTCCAGTTTGTAAGCATTTCCGGTCTTTGTTTCTGGTAATCCTCAATAAGGGCTTTTGTGCCTTTTCCAAAAGTGATTAATGCTTTGGTAGAATTTACGATATATTCGCGTGCAAGTGAGTTACTGTCTCTTATTACGGTTTTAATTATATTTGCTGATTCTTTATCTCTGTCTGCTCTCGGCAGAAGTGTTTTGAGTTTTATGCCGAATTCACCTTCTTCTTCAGAGAGTTTTTTATCAAAGAGGGTAATTTTTTCTGAATATTCAAGAAGGGCATTGTAAGCGTCGCTCATTTCGGCAGTGAGAGGATTTGTAGCCCATTTTCCACGAATAAGAACAAGGTCTGCATATTCACGGACATCCCTTTTTACATATTCTACAAGGAAAGCCTTCATGTAGTTTAACGCCTGAGTGTATTCGAATGAACCCAGATTTTTCTTTGCAAAATAAGAGCCTGCTTCATCAGTATAAAACTGCAGCGAACTTATGCTTGTTGTGTTGAAAATCTGTGTAAGAAGTGAGTCAATTTTTGAATTTTTCTGTGCATTTTCAAGTTTCTGAATTGCGGTCGTAGCCTGCAATTTGATTTTTTCGATGTAAGGTTCAACAATCTGTTCACGTTTTTCTTCATAGGCGACAGCATAAGCAGGATTTTTTGTAGTAAGCTGAACAATCATTTCAAGAACACGGGAATTTTTTATCTGATTCAGCCTTGAGGTAATTTTTGCCCACTGGCCGCTTTTAATTGGTTCTGCACCGCCGCGCATATTTTTAAGAAGGTTCATGATAACAGACCAGTCTTCGTTTAACGGCAGAGACCAGAGAATTGTTAGAAAATCTTTTATATCATCTGATATGTAAGAGGCATCTATTGCTGAGAATTTTGGTGTGTGGTTAAATTCATTTTCATGCAATGTCGAATCAAATTTTTTTAGAATGAAATAATAATCAAATGTACAAAGCGCTTTGAAATTCAGGAGTTTTGAATAAATTGAATCAATTTCTTGAATTACTGACTGTTCAAATTCTGATGAGAGAATTGAAATATCTTCCTTAACCTTGGCTTTCAAATCTTTAAATTGCATTGATTTTGAAGCTTCTACAATAGCTTCTTCTTCAAGAGAATCAATTGCCTTTTTTTGATTTTCC
>NZ_JAZOUG010000093.1:0-2983 GCF_045657965.1 Treponema sp.
GGTTATCGACGTTGACCTTAACGCTCCATTTATTGTTTCTAAAGCTGTTATCCCTTCAATGATTAAAAAGGGTCACGGTAAAATTATCAACATCTGCTCGATGATGAGCGAGCTCGGCCGCGAGACTGTATCTGCTTATGCAGCAGCTAAGGGCGGTCTCAAAATGCTCACACGCAACATCTGTTCTGAATACGGCGGACAGAACATCCAGTGTAACGGTATCGGACCTGGATACATCGCTACTCCACAGACAGCACCACTCCGCGAAAAACAGGCAGATGGTTCACGCCATCCGTTCGACCAGTTTATCTGTGCAAAAACTCCGGCTGGACGCTGGCTTGATCCAGAGGAACTCGCAGGTCCTGCAGTATTCCTTGCATCAGACGCTTCAAACGCTGTAAACGGCCATATTCTCTATGTAGACGGTGGTATCCTCGCTTACATCGGTAAACAGCCTTCATAAATAATGAACCCCGCGGATTGCGGGGTTTTTTGTTTTATTTATCTTCTTTTGCGACTATAATATGTGCAGCTTCTAAAGTTTTAGTTTCTGTATTCATTTTTTTAACTGCAACATAATCCCCTTTCTGTACATCTGAAAATTTAACTTCTTCCATTGGATGCCGCCGTTCTTTTTTGTTGTCTTTTGGCTCTATCTCTTCATTATGAGAATTAATCCTTGTGAATGGATTTACATGAACTTCTGTTTCTTTACCATCGATATCTTTAACAGTCAGTATTTTTTTGTCTTCTGAAATTGAACTGACTGTTCCAAAAACATCTGCTCCGCCAATTCCCATTCCGCCATGTCCTGCCATGGGTCCTGATAAACGGGGTTCAAAGTCTTTCTCAGAAACTCCATTCATTGGATGACCATAGGGATTCCCACGGAGATCGCCTGCTTCTTTTGCGAAAGCGGTTGATGTACCAATGCCAAATACAAGAGCTGCAACTGCAACTGATGTGAATAAAGATTTTTTCATATTCTGCTCCTTTTTCGGTTTGGCCGAAAATTATAATTTTTGTCAGAAATTGCTGACGAGAATAACTTTATTGCAGATAAGAAATCAAAACATGAATTGTCTGTGAAATGAAGATGAAAGAATTTTCAGAAAACTTTCCTTTCAGATTAAGGGAAAAACTTCAGGTGCTGTGTTATAATTTTAATAAATGAAGCAGAAAATCTTTTTTGTTATTCTGACAATTCTCTTTTTAAGCCCAATGCTGATTTTTTCAGAAGATTTGCAGGAAATTGATTTTTTCCCGCGAAGATTTCCACCTGACAGGCCTGGTCGTCAGGAAAGCATGAATTACAATGGCAGAAAAATGCCGCGCCAGGGAGGAAATTTTGCAGTTATTGGCGTTAAAGTTGATGAAGCCGGCGATTATTTTATTCTTTCAGTCTTTTTTAATGATGCAGTTGATACAAATTCAATTCATTCTCAGAGAATTTTTATAAATGATGAGCCACTGCCATTTCAGACAGAATTTCTTTTCAATAAAACAAGGCATATGACGCAATTCTTTATAAAAAAATGTCCGGAAAATTTTTCAATAAAGATAACAGATGTTTTTTCTTTTGACAGAAGACCTTTAAAAACAACTGAAATTCAAAATCTTGAATCAAAATCATTTTTTAAATATTCACCGGTGGAGAAAAAATGGCAGAAAAATTGCGAAAATCAAGAATATTAATCGTTGAAGATGACAAAGAACTTTCAAAAATAATGCAGCTTGAACTTGAGCATGAAAACTTTGAGACACAAACTGCTGAAGACGGAAGAGAGGCTCTCGAAATAATTAATACTGCAGCAATAGATTTAGTTCTTCTTGATGTTATGCTTCCAAAAGTGAGCGGGCTGGAAGTTCTTCGTAAAATCCGTAATGAAATCAATGAAGATCTGCCTGTAATTCTTGTAACTGCCCGTGGAGAAACAATAGATAAGGTTGACGGACTAAACAGCGGTGCAGATGATTATATTTCAAAGCCATTTAAAATCGAAGAACTGCTGGCAAGAATGAATGCAGTTTTGAGACGAGCAAATAAATCAAAGACAAAGCCGCAGATTTTAAAAAACGGCACAATTCAAATGATTTGTGATGAAATGAAAGTGTTTTTTGGAGAAAATCAGATTGAACTTTCTAAAAATGAATATCTTCTTTTAAAATATTTTATGGAGAATCCCGGAAAAATTCTTTCGCGTGATGAAATTATTAAATGTGTCTGGGGTGAAGATTATTACATTGAGGAAAACAGTGTTGATGTTTATGTCAGGCATTTACGTTCAAAATTCTGTGATTCTTTAATAAAAACTGTACGTGGAATGGGATATATTATGCAGGAGATTGAGTAGAGGTTATGAAAAAAGCAAAACTGGTTTCTTTTTCTCTTTCATTTCGCTTTATGCTTCTTCTGGCATTTTCTATGCTTGCACTTTCTGTGCTTTTTGTTTCTTTACTTCGACTGTCTGTTATGAATCAGCAGAATTCTGATCTTGAAAAAAGTGTTTCACAAATAGAACAGACAATCTTTTCAGGCGGAACAGATGAAATAGCGTTTTTGCCGCTTCCTTATTACATAACTTATGCGGTATTTCAAGAGGATGGAAAACAACTTCTTGCGACAAATGACAGTCTTCTTCCACTAATAAAATCAGACGGAAAAATCAGAAATTATTATGTTAAGAATTTTTTTACAGATGGAGATTTGAATATCCGCTATCTTTCAAAAGAAATACAGATTTCAAAAAAATCAGTAATAATTGAATGTGCAATTGATATATCTAACGATTCTGCCGCCAAAATGCTTCTGGCTCTTCCGCGTCTTCTTTTAATTGTTTTAATTCCAATTATGGGACTTTCTTTTTTGCTTTCTTTTTTGATATCAAGGAGCACAATTTTAGCTTTTAAAAAACTTCGTTCTGATTATGACAGGGAAAAAGCATTTACGAGTAATGTGAGCCATGAATTAAAAACACCTATT
>NZ_JAZOUG010000094.1:0-3401 GCF_045657965.1 Treponema sp.
GCTTGCCGGGTGTAAAGCGTGCAAAGCAGACTTACAAAAGGCAGGTTGCTGAAGAAAACCTTGCAGAAAAAGGAAATCTAAACCCTTCTGAAAGTCAGATACAGCGTGAAGCAAAAAATGTTACTGACGAAGATGTACAAAAATATATTGATGCAAAGACCTATGTTAAGCAATATGAAGACAGCAAGCATAAATTAAGATATGATGCTTCTGTGGCTGATCTGATGAAAACACCCGGCGCAAAAAGTTATGAGCTTTTAATGGCAATCTTACAGGAAGGAGAAAAACGAAACAATGCCGAAGCACAGAAAGAAGCTACAAATGCAGCCGCAGTTGAAGACGGCTATAAAAGAAATAAAGCTAACATTGCAGATTAAAGGTGAAAAGAAAGAAGTGTCCTGTTATGTATACGAGTACACGCAACGCTGCCAGGAGCTGCCACAGTTTCCGCTTGGTGGCAATACGGTTACGATCAAAAAGATTGTTGACGGCCAGCGCATAGAGTTTGAATATTTGCCCATTTACAGCGGTTTTGACATAGAGACAACAAATGTAATTACTGACGAGTCAAAGGCCGCCTATATGTATCACTGGCAGCTTGTTATTGCATCTGATGAAATAGGCTATATCTATTTAGGCAGGCGCTGGGAATTATTTTTTGACCTGTATAACAGGCTCGTTGAATTTTACAGACTGGGCGCTGTCAGAAAGCTTTTATGCTGGGTTGCAAATCTTGGCTTTGAATTCCAGTTCTTACGCAAGCGCTTATTATGGGATGAAGAAAACTTCTTTGCACGTGAAGAACGTCACCCGCTGGCAGCGCCGACAAAAGACGGCTTCGACTTCAGAGAAGCTTTGAGCATATCAGGCGGCAGCCTTGCACAGCTTGCAAAAGATTTTACGACCACTCAGAAGTTAAAAGGCGATTTAGACTATAAAATAATGCGAACATGGAAAACACCTTTGACCGATACTGAAAAAGATTATTGCATCAACGACGTTGCAATACTGGCCGAATGGTCAAGCTTTATCTTTAGCAAGTATATTTACCCTGACAAAAAAATACCGCTGACAAAGACCGGTTTGCTTCGGTCTGAAGTCAGAAATGAGCTTAAAAATATTTTAGGCTATCAGGGCACAAAAGACTATAAACAGTTGGTGCAAAATGCTTTTCCCGATTGTGAAACATATCAATACTGGTTCAGGTGGTTATTCCGGGGCGGTTATGTACACGCAAATATAACAAATACCGGCTATGTGATAGAAAATGCAATCGGTGAAGATGAGACAAGCGCTTATCCGGCATGGATGAATTTTGGGTATTATCCCGGCACGCCGTTTATTGCACGTTATGACTTGGAGAACTTCAGCCGGTATCTGAAAGAAAAGTGCTGCATCATCACTGTAAAGTTTACAAACATACAGCGTAAAACTTCAATATCATATGAAAGCAAGCATAAATGTTTAGAGCTGACAGACGCTTTGATCGATAACGGCAGAGTTGCCACAGCTGGTGAAATGAAAGTTGTCCTGACTGAGCTTGACTGGCAGATATATACAAAGCTTTACAAGTGGGAGTCAGCCGACATAATATGCCTGTGGACTTCCGAAAAGATCAGATTGCCAAAGTTTATACTTAATGTATTAAACAGACACTATCTGAACAAAGCCAAAATGAAAAAAGCCGGGCTTTCCGGCACGCCCGAATATGCAATCGAGAAGTCGGGCGTGAATGCGGGCTATGGCCTTCTCGTAACCCGGATGGAATTATCGAGCGTGAAATATTCAAACAACCTTGAAAACTGGGAGTTAAAAGAAAATGACCTTGACTTTGAAGCAGAAAAAGCAAAGCAGATACTCTTGCCGCAGTGGGGCATATGGGTTACAGCACATGCACGCTGGGCACTTTTTCAGCCGGGCTTCAAGATCATTGACGAGCTGGGCGCAGACTACATTATATATAATGACACAGACAGTTACAAATGCAGGAAGCATCCACGAGTATTAGAAATATTTGAAGAGTATAACAAGTGGATTGCCAAAAAAATACAATCGGCAGGACTGACAGACCCGGCGTTTGATGATCTTGGCATGTTCGATTTGGAAAGCCCCAACATAACACGCATAAAGACTTTAGGGGCAAAGCGTTATCTGACCGAAGAAGACGGCAAGATCAAAGCGACTGTTGCAGGGATGCCGAAAAGCGCAATACTCAATTTTGATAAAGACCCGTTTGCAGCTTTTGATATACTGGGCATGGAATTAAAGGCTGATGTATCAGAAAAGAATACAATACATTATGAAGACAATGCTTCAGAATGGATTGCACCTGATGGAGTAAAAATGACTGAAAGGTCAAGCGCTGTAATATTTGAAATTGCATTCACAATGAAGCTTGACAGATTTTACAGGGCATTTATCGAAAGCGGCCTTGATGAAAGGAGCGTGCTTGGAAATTGAAAGTTGAAGCTGAAGAGATAAAATATCTCAATGGAAATGTACAGGACGGTATTGAAGTTAACTGGCAAAAAGTTTTTTCCTATTATAAAGCGCTTAAAATGCCAAAAGGCATATACAATCCGGCAAAGGAACTTGACCCCGGCGCTGCCGAATGGTTTATCCTGATATCATCCCGAAGTACCGGCAAGACAACAAACCTTTTAATTATTTCAATCATATTGTTTCTGATGTACGGTATAACTACACCTTATATAAGACAAAGACCGGATATGACAGCACGGCAGAATATCGAAAAGCTGTTTGAAGTTATCCGGGCATGCGGTTATATAAAAGACCTGACCGACGGCCAGTACAACAATGTGTATTACTTCGGACATAAAATGTACTTATGTCACATTGACGAAAAGGGCGAAAGAGATGGCAGATCAGAAGCGTTTATGTATGCGCTTGACCTGACACAGAATGAAGTTTATAAAAGCTCGTTAAACATGCCAACAGGTGATTTTATAATATTTGACGAGTTTATAAGCAGTACATATGCAAACAATGAGTTTGTCACATTGTGCGATTTGCTGAAGACAATACTCAGGGACAGACTGACCGGCAAGATATTTTTACTGGCTAATACAACAAATTATTATAATGAATATTTAAGAGAGTTATATATTCAGGATGAAGTTTTAAAAGTCGGTGAAGACGAGCCCTTCATCAAGCTTACGCAGAAAAAGACACGTATATTTGTACATATAATATCTAACAGAAACAAGCAGAGAGCCAAAGTAAATACATTATACTTCGGCTTTGACAATCCGAAGCTTGCCAGTATCACCGGCGGCAGCTGGGCTGTTGACAGTTACCCGCACTTTTTCAGGGATGATGAAAGGGAACTTGTAGCAAAAGATTTTTATATCACTTATGCAGGCAAGATTTTACAATTGGAC
>NZ_JAZOUG010000095.1:0-8993 GCF_045657965.1 Treponema sp.
AAGGTAAAAAGTGGTGCTGAAATTAATTGCGTATTAAGAAGGCGAATTTCTGTTGAATAGCCCCAGCCAAGCGGAACTAAAGATTTTTCCCGCACACATTCACGTGCAAGAAGTGTTTCAGAAGCTAAATCAGCATCAATAAAATTTGGCATTGCTTTATAAACGGTGTATCCTACAAAAAAAGCTACAGAAGTAAGTAATGCGGAAAGATATACCATTTTTAATTTATCAGTGTGTTTATGAAAAATAACAGCGTTTACGCAAACAGTTAGAAAAACAGGAATTAAAAAAAATGACTGCAGTGTTGGAAGCCATTTTTCAATTTTAAAATCCCTGTGAAAAACTTTTTGAGAGATAAAATCATATAATGCAGGTATGAAATCATTTGAAAAAGCAATAAGAATTGTTCCTGAAAGTAAAAAAAATATTGTGCAGGATAATAAAATTATTTCAGTTTTTTTAGAAAAATATTTCATAAACTAAGAATATTGAAAAAAATTACATTAAGCAATATAGTCTCTTTATGATTCACTTTAATGTACCGCCAGTTACAGGCAACGAAGTATCCTATATTCAGCAGGCTATCGCTAATCATAAAATCTGTGGCGACGGAGAATTTACAAAAAAATGCAATGAGTGGTTTGAACATAAGCTAAACTCTGTTAGGGGGGGGCTAACTTTTTCAAAAGTTCTTCTGACTACAAGCGGTACAACTGCCCTAGAAATGGCTGCCCTTCTCTGCAATATCCAGTCAGGCGATGAAGTTATCATGCCGAGTTTCACTTTCTGCTCAACAGCCGATGCCTTTGTTCAGCGAGGTGCAAAAATCGTCTTTGTTGATGTAAGAAAAGACACAATGAACATTGATGAAACTAAAATCGAAAAGGCAATCACAGATAAAACAAAAGCAATCTGCGTTGTTCATTATGCGGGAGTTGCCTGCGAAATGGACACAATTATGGAAATTGCTCACAAACACAACCTCAAGGTCGTTGAGGACGCTGCACAGGCTGTCTGCTCTTTCTACAAGGGAAAGCCTCTTGGTACAATCGGCGATTACGGCTGCTATTCTTTCCACGAAACAAAGAATTTTTCCATGGGCGAAGGCGGTGCAATTATTATCAACACAAATAACGATGATTTTGAAAAAGCTGAGATTATCCGCGAAAAAGGCACTGACAGAAGCAAGTTTTTGCGCGGTCAGGTAGATAAATACACCTGGCGTGATTACGGCTCAAGTTATCTTCCTAGTGACATGAACGCCGCTTATCTTTGGGCTCAGCTTGAAATGGCAGATGAAATCCAGAATTGCAGAATGAATATCTGGAACCGCTATAAAAATGAATTCCAATATCTTGAAGATGCTGAAAAACTGCGGTTGCCGGTAATTCCAGCTGACTGCACCCATAACGCACACATGTTCTACATCATCACAAAATCACTTGAGGAGCGAACTGCATTCATCAAGTTTATGAGAGAAAAAGACATTCTTGCAGTCTTCCATTACATTCCACTCCACTCTGCACCTGCTGGTCTTAAATATGGTCGTTTCGATGGCGATGATGAAATTACAACCCCGTATTCAGAGCGTCTTGTCCGTTTGCCGCTTTATTACAAACTGACTGATGAGGATTTGCAGACAGTAATCAATGCCGTAAAAGATTTTTATGAAGGATGCTAAAATATGAAAGAAATCAGCATTGTTATTCCCGTTTACAACAGTCACGAGTGCGTCGCAGAAATCAGCAGGCAGATAAAAGACGCAATGGATAAAGCTGGTCTTTCGTACGAGCAGATTATGGTGAACGACTGTTCCCGCGACTCAAGCTGGGAAGAAATTCAAAAAGAAGCTGAATCAAACCCAAATCTTTTAGGCATAAACTTAAGAAAAAACGGCGGACAGGATTCTGCAATCCTTACTGGATTAAATTATGCTGCAGGGAAATATGTGGTCATCATGGACGATGACTTGCAGCACTCGCCTTATGACATTCCAAAACTCTATGAAGAAGCAAAAAAAGGCTTCGATGTCGTTTATGCGAACTTTGAAAGCAAAAAACAGAAACTCTGGAAAAACATTGGAAGCTGGTTCAACGGAAAAATCTCAGAAATTGCCCTCGATAAGCCAAAAGGAATCTATCTTTCACCATTTAAGATTATCAATTGTGGCGTTGTAAAGGAAATGATAAAATTCAACAATCTTTTTCCATACATCGACGGACTTATTTTTCAGGTAACAAGAAATATCACCCAGATAGACATAGAGCATCACAAGCGGGAACTCGGAAAGTCAAACTACAATCTTATAAAGTCGATAAAAGTATTTTTGCGGATGCTCTTCGGTTTTTCGACAGTTCCGCTGAATATTGCTTCATTTACTGGATTTTTCTCTGCAATTGTCGGTGTTGTTCTTGCAATTGTGTACGCCGTACAGTATTTTACAGGAAAAGCAGATGTTACTGGTTGGACGACACTTGTAATCCTTATTCTCATAATCGGTGGTCTTATTCTTGTCTCGCTCGGAATTATTGGAAAATATTTGGGACAGGTTTATCTGACAGTCAATAACCAGCCGAAGTTTATCGTAAAAGATACGACCAGAAAAGACTCATAAAAATCTTTTAGTAATGGAAAATTCAAACAAAAAAAACAAAGTCATTTCTTTTCTCTTCATGCATATTGCCTTTCTCGTCTACACGCTCTATCCGCTTTTGGGAAAGTTTGCCACACGATATGAAATGCTTTCTTTTCAATTCGTTGCTCTTTACTGCGTAGTTTTTGCGATTCTTTTTGTTTATGCACTTCTATGGCAGCAGGTCTTGAAACGCTTTCCGCTCAGCACGGCAATTGCAAACAAATCCGTCACGATTATCTGGGGAATGATTTTCGGTCTTTTATTTTTTAAGGAAGCACTTTCTCTCAAAATGCTGATTGGAGCCGTTCTGATTCTCTCGGGTATTTTTATCTTGAGCACGGAGAAAGATGAAACTCAAGAGGCAGATAAATGATTTTATACATTGCAATTCTGTTTTTTTCTGTCTTTATTTCTGCATTCTCTCAGGTGCTGCTCAAAAAATCAGCACTCAAAACATACACATCTTTTATTAAAGAATATCTGAATCTGTATGTTCTCCCAGCCTATGCCATTTACTTTGTTGCAGTTTTTTTAGATTTAATTGCGCTTAAAAAAGTGCCGGTCTCATTCGTTCCGGTTGCTGAAGCTTCAAGCTACATTTTTGTACTTATTTTTGGAAGACTGTTTTTCAAAGAGAAATTTTCAAAAAAGAAAATTCTCGCAATGTCACTGATTCTGACTGGTATCATCGTTTTTATACTTTAATTTCCTTGTTTTTCTTCTTAGTTGTAACTTCCTTCTTTTTGCACTATTATTTTAGGTATGGATAGTGCATTTTTCAGTCTGGTGATTTATCCGCTTACGCAGATAATCGAACTTGTTTTTACTTTTTGCAAAAAACTTTTTGACAATACAGGAATTGCAATTCTTGGTGTAAGTGCGGCAGTTTCACTTCTTACCCTTCCGCTTTACATTGTTGCAGAACACTGGCAGCAGGTTGAACGCGACATTCAGAAAAAAATGAAGGGCGAAGTCGACAAAATTAAGAGCGTTTTTAAAGGCAACGAGCAATACATGATTCTTTCAACATACTACAGGCAGAATCATTACCACCCGATTATGTCTCTCCGCTCGGCTTTCGGTCTTTTAATTCAGATTCCTTTCTTTACAGCAGCATACACCTGTCTTTCTTCAATGACAGCCTTGCAGGGAAAATCTTTTCTTTTTATCCGTGATATGGGCGCTCCTGATGCACTTTTTACAATCGGAGCGTTTACCGTAAATGTTCTTCCAATCGCAATGACTTTAATCAACATGATTTCAGGAACCATTTACACAAAAGGGCTTTCTATCCGTGATAAAGTTCAGACATACGGTCTTGCCCTTCTTTTTGTTGTAATTCTTTACAACAGTCCTGCAGGTCTTGTTATGTACTGGACAATGAACAATCTGTTTTCCCTTGTAAAAAACGTATTCTACAAAATGAAGCATCCGGTAAAGGTGCTTTATTATATTGCCTGCGCTCTTGTTACAGTATTCATTATCTGGCTGTTTGCAGGTCATATTCTTTCAGTAAAACGGGCCCTGCTTGTTTCATTCTGCTTTGCCCTTGTTTACCCAGCTCCCCTTTACGTCAAAGCGGCCAATCATCTTATCGACAAAACTTTTGTTACTCTGCGTGACAGCCGTAAAACAAGAACAACTCTTTTTGCATTAAGTGCTGTTGGTCTTTCTTTAATCGTCGGTCTTTTGATTCCTTCTCTTCTGATTGCTTCAAGTCCTGAAGAATTTTCCGGTATCGACGGATTTGGAAATCCATTGGTCTTTGTAAAAAATAGTTTTGTTCAGGCAGCAGGTTTCTTTATTATCTGGTGTTCGCTCATTTTCTTTTTGTACAAAGAAAGAATGCAGACTTTAATTGCTGCTGCCCTTGCCTTCCTTTTTGGTTCGGCTCTCCTAAACGCATTTGTATTCCCGGGTGATTACGGAACTTTAAGTAAGCTTTTAAAATTTACAGATATCACAAACGTAGATTCTTCTGTTTTTGCAATTATTCTTAACCTTACATGTGTACTTATTTTGGTTGCAGGAATTTCAGCAGCAATCAAATTCCGTCTTAATAAATATGTTCATTATGCGCTGGGGCTTCTTTGTGTTGGAATTATTGCAGTTACGTTCAGTAATGTTTCCAAAATCAATAAAGGCTACGCTTCTTACGAAGAAAAACGTCTTGCAACAGGTTCAACTTCTTCTGAACTTAAAAAGATTTTCCATTTTTCAAAGACCGGTAAAAATGTTCTTTACATTTACCTTGACCGTGCCCAGGCTCAGTATGTTGAACCGCTTTTTGCCGAACACCCGGAACTTAATGAAAAACTTTCCGGCTTTACTTTCTACAAAAACACAGTCTCCTTTAACGGACACACTCTGCTCGGCTCTCCTCCGTGCTTCGGCGGTTACGAATACACCCCGGAAAGCATGAATGCCCGCAGTTCAGAAAAGCTTGTAGATAAAACAAATGAAGCTTTACAGACTCTTCCGCGCTTTTTTACAGAGCAGGCACAAGGTTTCAGCGCAACAATAACAGACCCGTCATGGGCAAATTACAGCTGGATTCCTGATATTTCAATTTTTGACAAATACAAGTCTCAGGGCGTTTCTGCATATCTTACAGACGGAGTTTACACAGACCGCTGGTACAAAGATCATCAGGATACCGCACAGATTGACATTGTAAGTGCATCTCTAAAACGTAACATTTTGTGGTATTCATTCTTTAAAGTTTCACCGCTTGTACTCCGCCCGGCTTTCTACAACGACGGAAACTACTGGTCAACAAACACTGCAAACGATGACTACAACGACTATCTTGACGGATATTCCGTTCTGGACTACGCAGTTTCTTTCACTGATTTTGAAAGTCCTACTGAAAATTCGTACATTAACCTGATTAATAACACTACTCACGATAATCTTTTCCTTCAGGCTCCTGAATACCGTCCTTTTTCAAAAGTTACCGATTTTGGAACAAGCGAGTATGCACATCAGAAAGACTATCATTCATTTGCAGGTGCAATGCTTCGTGTAGCTGACTGGCTTGATTTCTTAAAACAGAACGGCTGTTATGACAACACACGCATTGTTCTTGTTGCAGACCATGGAGCAAACAGCCGGGAAAACGGCTATGAATGGAATGAAGATTTTGAAAGAATCCGTCCGGGACGCTACCATCCGCTTTTAATGTTCAAGGATTTTGGTTCAACAGGCTCTCTTTCTGTAAGTGAAGACTTTATGACAAACGCAGATGCACCATCTCTTTTAGTAAAAGGAATTACAGAAAATCCTGTAAATCCTGCTACGGGAAAAGCACTTGACGGTCATCAGAAAAAAGACGGAGCATTAATCTGTCTTACTGATATTTTTATGCCGTATCACAACAAAAGCGATTACGTATTTACCGCTGACAAAGAAAACTGGTATAGAGTCAGCGGCAATATCTTTAATTCAGAAAACTGGAAACAGGAAACACAGCAGTAAGAGGCACAGACTATGACAATGACATTTTTACCTTTATATATTGACCCGGGCACGGGAAGCATGCTGTTTTCGGTTGTTCTTGGAGCGGCAGCTACCCTTTTCTTTCTTGCAAAAGCTGCCTTTTTAAAGCTCCAGGTTTTATTCAGTGGACGAAAAGCTCTTGAAGCTCAGAAACTTGACCGCAAAAAATATGTAATTTACGGTGAAGGAAAACAGTACTGGAACTGTTTTAAGCCTGTAGTTGAAGAATTTGAAAAACGCGGAATTGATATTGACTATCTCACTTCTGCAAAAGACGACCCAGTGTTTGAAAATAAATATAACTGTGTACATGCTGAATACATTGGCGAAGGTAATGCTGCTTTTGCCCGCTTAAACATGCTCAAGGCAGACGTTGTTCTTATGACAACTCCTGCCCTTGATGTCTACCAGATGAAACGCAGCAAAAATGTAAAACATTATGCTCATATCCGTCACGGAACCGGAGATGCAACAATGTATCGTATGTTCGGTCTGGACTATTTTGATTCAGTGCTTTTAACCGGGGACTATCAGAAAGAAGATATCCGTACTCTCGAAAAAATGCGCGGCATAAAAGAAAAGGAACTTGTTACAGTCGGCTGTACTTATCTGGATGTTCTTTATGAACGAATGCAGCAGATTCCGGCAGAAGAAAATCACAATTTTACAGTTCTTCTTTCTCCTTCATGGGGACCAAGCGCAATTCTTTCAAAATACGGCGAAAAACTTATTGACCCGCTTCTGGCTACAGGATGGCATATTATTATCCGCCCTCACCCGCAGTCAAAGAAAAGCGAAAGTGAAATGCTTGAACGCTTACAGGACAAATACAAAGATGCCAAAAATCTTGAATGGAACTTTGACCGTGATAATATTTACGCCCTTAAGCGCGCAGACATTATGATTTCAGACTTTAGTTCCGTTATCTACGACTACACGTTTATGTGCGACAAACCCGTTATGTATGTAAACGCTGATTTGGATTTGCGTATTTACGATGCAGGCTGCCTTACAGAAAAACGTCTCTGGCAGTTTACTACCCTCGAAAAAATCGGTATTGAACTAAAAGAAGAACAGTTTAGTAACATTAAAGAAATTATCCAGAATGCCAGTGACTCAAAAGAACTGGCTTCAGCTCGTGCCAAGGCAAAAGCTGAAGCATGGACTCATATTGGTGAAGCCGGAAAACTTGTTGTGGACTTTATGATTCAAAAACAGAAAGAATTAACTACGGAGGCAAATTAAATGCAGGCAATTATCTTAGCTGCCGGAACTGGCAGTCGTCTTAAACAGTATACAGAAAAAGTTCCTAAATGCATGGTTCCGGTAAACGGAGTTCCAATGATTGAACGTGCAATCGATTCTCTAGTCGATGCAGGAATTAAAAAGCTTTATATCGGTCTTGGATACAAAGCCGATGTGCTTAAAGATTTTATCCGCACAAATTTTGATGACACTCGTCTTAAGGGCATGAAAATTGATTTTGTTGAAAACCCGGTTTATGACAGAACAAACAACATCTACTCTCTTTACCTTGCTCACGATATTTTCGAAAAAGACGATACAATTCTTCTTGAAAGTGATCTTGTGTTTGACAAAAAGCTGATTGGAGATCTTGTAGCTTCAAAAGAACAGAATCTTGCTGTTGTCAGTAAATACGAAGAATGGATGGACGGAACCTGTACAATTTTGGATTCAAGTAACAACATTCTCGACTTTATCGGAAAAAGTGCACAGAATCCAAATGATTCAGATAAGTACTACAAAACCGTAAATATCTATAAATTTTCAAAATATTTCATTAATTCGTACTATCTGCCTTTCTTAAAAACATACATGGATGTATTCGGAAAGAACAACTATTACGAAACATGTCTTAAATTCCTTGCTCTTACTGATCCAACGCTTCTGAAAGGATTTAAGGTTTCTCCAGAGACCTGGTACGAAATCGATAATCCAGACGATCTGCGTGCAGCAGAGGAAAAATTCTAAAAAATGATTCTCATTAACGGAAATTTTCTTTGCCGTAATCTTACAGGCATTGAGCGGTTTGCTTTTGAAATCTGCTCATGCCTTGATGAGATTTTATTAAAAAAGTCAAATTCTTCTCTAAATATTGCGCTTTTAGTTCCGGAAAATGCAGGAATTTTACCTGAGTATAAAAAAATTCAAATTATTAAATGCAAACCTTTAACAAGTTTTCCGAAATGGGACATTTTATATTTTCCAAAAATCTGCAGGAAATACAAAGCCATTCCGCTGAATTTTTCTAATACTGCCCCGCTTTTTGGAAATCGCGGACTTGCGTTTCTCCATGACATTTACGCACACGATTTTCCAGAAGATTTTACCTCTAAAAAGGACAGGCTGATTCGTCTATACAGTGAACTGCACTATAAAAACATTGCACGCCATGCGCAGAAAATCTTCACCGTGTCCGAATTTTCAAAAAATCAGATTATAAAAGCTTACAAAACCCCATCAGATAAAATTTCTGTAATTCCAAACGGCTGGGATCACTTTAAGAAAATCCAGGAAGACGACGGTATTTTTACGAAATTTCCGGTTTTAATGCAAAAACCGTTCTTCTTTACGCTTGGAAGCCTTCAAAAACGCAAAAATCTAAAATGGATTCTAGAATACGCAAAAAAACATTCCGAACAGAATTTCGCCATTTCAGGAAAAGCAATCGGCGGTATGCATACATCAGAGCTCTCACATCTTTCAGAACTAAAAAATGTAATTCTTTTAGGTTATGTAAGTGATGAAGAAGTAAAATCATTAATGAAAAAATGTTCAGCTTTTGTTTTTCCGTCTTATTATGAAGGATTTGGTATTCCGAAGTCGGATCGTAGCCATG
>NZ_JAZOUG010000096.1:0-2334 GCF_045657965.1 Treponema sp.
TTGAAGTAAACAAAATGGACGTTACTCTTCCAAAATACCTTACTACCGTTTCAGGCAGAAATTTTGCTAAAACCGGCGGAGTTGCCGAAAGTGTTAAAATCCGTCTGCCACTAGACAAAAACACAATCCTCCGTCCGGTTGTAATTAACGGCCTTGATAAAGCCGGTATTAAAGCTTTGCAGAATTACGGAAAAATCAATGCAGGCACTGTTCCTTCCCCTGCAGACTGTCCGAACCTTATCGAAGTTATGGCATGTGAAGGCGGATGTATCGCAGGTCCTTCCGTCATCATGAATCCAAAAACAGGTGCTGCATTACTTAACATGTATGCAAATGCCGGAAATGCAGCGCTTGTTGACGGGCTTCCGCCAAAATGCAGCATGGATGCTGTAATTGAAGGAGAAAAATAAAACCAGACTTATTGTTCTGTCTGTCCGGGAATTTATCATAGACAGTCAGAACAATGGTTCATTTTTTCATTTTCAGTTATAATACCTCCGATGCTCAAAAAAATCGTTTTAATTTTAATCAATTTAAGTTTTCTGCATTTATACGCACAGTCTGCTTCCATAAGACTTGGAGTGCAGAAAGGTATTTTCTGTGCTCCATGTGCGTACTTAATCGAAAATAAAGAAAAACTTGCCGTACAAAACATGAGTTTTAAAATTTTAGATTCAGAACAGGATACACTTTTAAAACTTCTTCGTGGCGAAATTGATGCAGGTTTTCTTTCATCAAAAACTGCTGCAAAAGTCTTTAATCTGAAAAATGACTCAATAACAGCACTTGGAGTCTGCCAGAACGGAAATATTTTTCTTATCACAAATGATTCGTCTTACAAATCGCTTCAGGACTTAAAGGGAAAGAAGGTTTTCGCTGCATCAAGTTACAGTACAGAAGCCCGGATTTTCCAGTATATCCTTTCCAAAGAAAACATAACCACTGACAGCAGTGAAGAATCTGTTAACATTGATTTTTCTGTTCCTGCTGCAAATATACCCAACAAACTGATTACAAATGAAATTCAGTTTGCCCTTCTTACAGAACCTTTCGCTTCAGTTGCACAGCTCAATTCTTCTGAAATCAGATATGCAGAAAACATTTCAAAAATTTATTCTGAATCAGAAAATTCTCCAAATTTTCCGGCTGTACTTTTAGTCTGCCGTACAGAATTTGCCGGTAATAACAGAGCCCTTTTACAGAAATTCATCACTGTCTATAAATCAGCAGTATCCTGGGTAAACAAAAACCCGCTCAAAACAGCTTCATTAATCGAAAAACATAATCTTGGCCTATCATATCAGACTGCACAAAAAGCAGTTCAAAATGCATCACTTGTCTGGCGGGATGCAGGAAATGCTAAACCTGATTTTGAAAAATTTTACTCAATTATAAATGCTGAAATTCCTGATGAAAAGTTTTATTTCAAAAACTGATGGTTTAATTCAGCCGTAATTTTTTGTGCTTTATTCATGGTTTCGCTGAATTTTGCCTGTGCATTTGCAAGATGTTTTCCTAAAACTTCAAAATCAGAAATCATATCATTGCAGGAAAGACGAAGCGAAGAAAGTTCATCAATAATTGCCTCTGCTTTTTCTTCAATTTTGAAGCCGTTCAGCCCATATACAATCGAAAGCAGATAAGAATAAAAAGTATTCGGTGAAACAAAAATTACTTTATTTTCCATTGCATATTCAAAAAGCTCATATTGTTTTATTGAATCATTTGTCAAAATTTCATAATAAACACTTTCTGACGGAATATACATAAAAGCAAAATCAAAAGTATGTTCAAGCGGTCTGATATACTTTTTTGCAATTTCATCAACCCGCAGCTTCACGGATTTTGCAAATTCAGTTTTAGCTTTTTTTTTGGCATCAGGATTTTCTGAATTAATATAACGGTTAAAGCTTTCCAGAGGAAATTTTGAATCTATTGGAACAAGATGATTTCCAAGTTTTAATACTGCATCAACAGCACTTCCATCCGAAAAATGATACTGCTGCTCATAATGCTTAGCAGGAATCGTGTCTTTTAAAAGATTATAAAGGAGATATTCACCAAAATTAGCCCGCAGCTTTGGCGCATTTAAAATATTCTGAAGGGAATGCATATCTTTTCCAAGTTCCTGAATCTGATTTGCACTGGCTTCAAGAAAACCTAATTTCTGCTGAATTGAATTTATAAGTGATAAAGAATTTTTTGAAGAATCTGAAGATGTCCGTAAAATCAAAAGAATCAGACTTAAAACAGAAATAAAGGAAACAAAAATACAGGCAGCAATAACAATGTGATTTAAATTTGTCATGAGCCTATTTTAGCACAATTTATTAC
>NZ_JAZOUG010000097.1:0-3284 GCF_045657965.1 Treponema sp.
TACGCCGATGTTTATATTTCCAACGATGAAACTATCGGTGAAACAGAAAAATTAATTCATTCTGCTTTTCCACTGGCAGGAAAATATCCGGAAATATACCTTGGAACATCCATAAATGAAGATTTATGCCTTCAGGTACGCTCTTTTACTCCGGTCAACAGGCTTGAAATCGGAACCAATGCAGTTTCAGGAACTGTAACAGTTTATAAAAATGGCGTAATTGATCCTACGGCAAGTTACGATTCAGAATCAGGAACCATAACTCTTTCAACTGCAGTTTCCGGCTCAGACCATATAACTGCCAGATGGTATGAAGAAAGCGAAGATTCACAGTCTGGTGCAGTTACTGCAGCATCCGGCTTCAAATACGATTTTACAGACGAAGTTTCGGCTGATATTTCAGCATCTTCCCGCTGGAGCTATTCTCCAGAAAAAGAATTCGCAGATTTCAGTTATGCTTCAAACGGATTTGCAACGGCCGCAGGTAAAATCTCTTATACAGGCGAAAATTTTTATGCAAAAAACACAATTGCTTCCACCTATGAAAACACAAATACGACCGGTCTTTACCGCATTTTAGGAAACGATGACAGCGAAAGTGAAACATATTACCTTTCAAAAACTGCTGGGATTGACCTCCCGCAAGATTTTTCCCCAGTTTTAAACGAAAAAACAGGCACAGGAACCACTTCTGCAATAGAACTGAAATCTTCAAAAAACGGCTCGATTGAAGTTAGTAACGGCAGTGCTGATTCTGAAATTTCAGGATATGCAGTTCCTTTAGAATGGGATTTTTCAAATCTTACAGCAGGAGAAAATGAAGAAATGGCATGGGCTGCAATTTCACTTTACACTCCGGGGATTTCTTCAACACTTTCAAACGCATCGGAATTTTCAATTGCACTAAAAAATCCTGCCTATACAGAAAATTTTGATTCTTCAAACGTACACCTCTATCTTCAGCTCGGAGTTTCTTCAGATGAAGATTTTTCAATTGAAGAATCAGAAAAAATTCCAACATGGGAAATTTCTGACAGCAGTGCAGAACAGGTAAAAACTGCATTCATTTTTTCAAAATCAGTGTGGCAGACTGTGAGCGTCACACTTTCCGATGAAGACAGGGCCGCGATTTCTAATCTTCAAAATTTCAATGTACGACTTATTCTTACTACAGGCAACACTTCTTCCCTTCCCTCAAACGGCACAATTTTTACAGGTCCCTACGAAGCATCAGGGCTGACATTCACATTTTCAAGTACAAAAGAAGCTTCCAGCACGAATTATCAGACAACAGATTCAAGTCTTTCTTCTTCAAAACTAAAGAAATTCAATAAATCTTCTCAGAACAAAGTTCAATACTTTGACTGGAATTTTTCAACCGCTCCAGCTGATACAGAACAGCTTATTTTCTCACGGACATTTTCTGATGTTGATTTATCCGAATATAAAAAACTTTCATTTTTTCTGAAGAGCGAAAATGCAGACAGCGTAACAGTCACACTTTCCCGTCCAAAATCTTACGGAGAAGAAAAAGCACTTGTCTACACAATATCAAATCTTTCAAATGAATGGAAAGAATACACAATAAGCCTCACTTCCAGCACAGACTCGAATCTGACAGTCCTCAACACGGACATTGTTCCAGTCAAAATAACACTCACAGTTAACACAACAAGCCAGACCGGAAAACTGTACTTTGACGAATTGTACTTAAGTGAAAATACTCCTTATGTTGTTCTTCAGGATAAAATTGAAGCAGGCTATAAAATCGACGGAGCAATTCTAAAAACAGAAGAACACATAATTCTTAAAGATTTTTCTGTCTCAGCTTCAGGAAATGCTGCAAATTCCATCGAAACAGAAAAAGGCACATTAAAAGAAAAATCACTTCAAAGCTCTGGAAACCTTGGATTCACATTCACAAATTTAAAAATCAGAACAAATGCATCTCTTTCAAATGCATGGCAAAATTCTAAATCTTCAGATTCAACACAAAAAAACGCACTGGCTTCGGCCGGACATTCACTGGAAACTGAAACGCCGTTTTTCTCGCTGCTCTCATTTTCAGAAAATTACACCTACAGTGCTCAGGACGGCTCGCTGGAAAAATCAAATACTGCAAAACTGGATTTTTCTGGCTATAATATTCCAATCACACTCAAAGCCGAAACAAATGCAAGTTCAGATTCATGGTCACTTTCACAGTCAGCAAAGGCAAACACAAATTTAAAAATAAACAGGTTGAAATTTGACTCTAACGCAAAAGTCTCACAAAAAGTTCTGACAACTGACAGCTCTACATCAGCACAAAATAAAAAGGAAAAATTTGAAACCAAAAATTACGCAGAAAGCTGGATGGAAATTACATCATTCAGTTTCGACACTGGAGATGAAAAAGCAAATAGAAGAAACGTTTTTCTGGATTCAAAATTAAGCTGCTCATTCGACACTCTTAAATTCAATCCGGGCATTTTTTTTGAAACAAACGGAAATTACAAATACTCATCAAAAATTACATTCACTGATACAACGAAAGCAGGATTTGAACTTCCAATCTACTTTTCAAAAAACAATTTTTCTTTTTCGTGGAAAAAAATCTGTATGAGTACAGAACTTGCTGAAAAAGGCGGCTCTTACGAACGGGATACAAAAGACCTTATTTCTTCCCTTTCAGAAAAAACTTATTTCGCAAAAGCACTGCCGGTTTATGATCTTATAAGCAAAAAAATAGCTGCACAGGTATTCAAATCAGAAAAAAATTCATCATCGTACACTGGAACATATGCATTTACCTGGAAAAGGGCCTTTTTTGCAAACAAATACGATTTTTTTATTCCAGTTTCAGCAAAACTTGAAGCAGCACGCGATATTACTGCAAGTACAACGACATCAGATTTCTATCAGATTAAAAACACAGTAAATCACAGTGCATTAAATATTTTTGGCAGAAACGGAAATATTGCACTCTTTTCATTTTTTGAAAATGACGAATATAATTCTTCGGTTTCAGCAGCTGTAAAACTTCCGGAAAATTCACCAGAATCTTTTACTTACTTATTTAACGGGTATCTGCAATCAACTTTCTGGTTTTCTACTCAAAATTACTTAAAAACAGGAATCGAAGGCAGCGCAGAAGGAAAAGACGACTGGAAAGCAAAATATACAGTTATCTGGAAGCGAAAAGCAGCTTCTTCGCTTGCAAAAGGTATAATTTCAATTTTTAACGAAGAATCTGCAAAAAAAATCAGCAAAATCAACAAAACAGACAGCTTAAATTTTTCACT
>NZ_JAZOUG010000098.1:0-7786 GCF_045657965.1 Treponema sp.
ATACACAGCTCATCGCGGTAAGAACGCATGCCACGGTCGAGGATTTTTTTGAAATTCTCTTCGGCCGAACCATTGAACGGATGACCGTAATTGTTCGCAAGATCGAAATGAGTGATTCCCAAATCGAACGCAGTGTGGCACATCTTCTCTGCATTCTCAAAGACTGAGCCGAAGCCGAAATTCTGCCAGAGTCCCAGTGAAATTGCAGGAAGTTTAAGTCCGCTCTTTCCGCAGTGACGATAAATCATTTTTTCGTAACGGTTTTCGTTTGCTGTGTACATAAGTTCTCCTATTTTACATAGTAGATGTAATTTTCTTTGCGTGGGGCAGGTGCATTTTTCGGAGCATCTGCAAAACCTACGGCGAGATTTGCGACTCCCTCGTAATCACCTTCGATTCCCCACTGTTTGAGCAATTCTTTTCCTTCATCGCTTTCAAAGACTTCCTTTGCGCGGTGAATCCAGCAGGTTGCAACGTCGAGACTTTCTGCTTCGTTCATCATGTTTCCTGTAACAAGCGAACCGTCATAAATGTAGGTCGGGCAAGCTTTGTTTGCGAGAACAACGATGATTTCCGGAGCGCCGTAGAACGGGTCAAAACCTGTTCGTCCCATGACTCGTGCATTCAACTCTGAGATTTTATCACGAATTTCTTTATTTGTAATCGCAATAATGATTGCACTCTGTTTTCCCATTCCGCTTGCAGCGAAAGTTCCTGCTTCAAGAATCTTATCCAAAGACTCCTGTCCGATCAGCTCTGCCTTGTACTTACGGCAGCTGCGTCTTTCTTTGAGTGTCTGCAAAATATCTGACATAATTACTCCTATAAAATATGTAGGTTATACAAAAAAGTATTGCATGAAATATAATTTTATGCAAGCAGAATAAAACTCCTTTTGTGTGGTATACTCTCAGCATGCCGGAAATTTTTCTCGGAACGAGCGGCTATGACTATCCTGAATGGAAGGGAGTTTTTTATCCCGCTGACCTCAAACGAAAAGATTTTCTCTGTTATTACGCAACAAAATTCAATGCGCTTGAACTCAACAATACCTTTTACAATATGCCGACGGCCGACCGTCTTTTGTCTTTCTATGAACGCTCCGAAGGAAAGCTCGAATTCAGCATAAAAGCAAACAGACTTCTTACCCACGAAATTACAGGACTCGTGTTCTGTGACATGCCCCCTGCGGCATCATCCCCTGATTTCCAGGAACGGTTCAGCGGGATATTCCGGCCATTGGATAATCTGTTCAGTTACATTTTCTATCTTCCGCCTGTAATTTTTACCGCGGATTGAACATTCCCACACGACACATACGCGCCAGCATTCATCCTGATAACGCCGGATGACTTCTGCATCCCGTTCTTTATTGCGGGCAAACTTATTTTTCCAGAACTCCTGATTCGATTTCGGAAACACAAAATATCGACATTCCTCGTGTGCGCTGGAGTTCCAGCCGTGCGCGTGCCAGAAACAGCCGTTTATGAAAATCACTGCATAGTAATGCGGAAAAATCAGGTCAGGCTTCCCCGGATAGCGCTTGTCACAGATACGGTAGCGGAACCCTGCCTTGAAAAGTGCAGAACGAATCTGCTTTTCAGGTTTAGTGTTTTTGGAGCGGATGTGAGACATGTTCTTGTGCCGGGATTCGGGGGTGAGAGTGTCCATGGGGGATAGTATAGCATGGATTAAAAAAAAGAATGGAAAAATATTTTTTATTTTCTTATAGCAGAAATATTTATTATATTTAAGCCATGACCTACGGATACATCCGCGTAAGTACAGACAAGCAGACTGTTGAAAACCAAAGGTTTGAAATCACAGACTTCTGCCGTCGGAACAATTTAAAGATAGACTCATGGATTGAAGAAACAATCATTCATGCCTGTGAAACTTTGAGCGGAAAATATTTTGACAGTTCAGAATTAAAGCGCTACGAGTTTGCCCTTCTTTCATTTGACGGTAGGACAATTTCATTCAGCAAAAACGTAAAAGAGGTTCTTGCAAGCGAAAAAAAAATGCACGCGTCTGGTTTGAAGATTTGATTCAATACAATATGCTTCGTTATCAGGATGAATTCGGTTCAAGTGATTACGGATTCCCGTTCCTTAAAACCTATTATGAATATTCAATGCGCGATACTGCCTTGTTGTGCAATTACAGAAAAACGCATTCTTCATTCCGCGGTCAGGGATTGATAACTTCTGCAAAACCGGATTATTTTATATTCGTAAATCTTCACAAAAATGCAGACATCAAGGAATCGATAAACTACAAAGATAAATTTATTTCACCGGGTGTATTCCAGTGGCAGACACCGAACAGCACTTCCCAAAGTTCAGAACTTGGAAAGGATATTATTTTCAGCTATAAGCGTGGAATAAACCTTCATCTGTTTGTTCGTAAATTTGAAGAAGTTGAAGGTGTTACTCAGCCGTTCACGTATTTGGGAAAAGTCCTTCCTTTTTCGGATTCAGCAGAAGGGAATAAACCGATTACAATTCTATTTGCGCTTGAGAATTCTGTTCCTGATGAAATGTATTTGGATTTTACCACAAGAACTGATATGCTTGGAAAAGATAACTAGGAGAAGTCTAAATGAAACAAATCCCCGTCTCCGGAGCCATCATCCTCCGCACAAATTCCACGTCTCACCAAAAGGAAATCTTCGCCACCCAGCGCGGTTACGGCGAATACAAGGACTGGTGGGAAATCCCCGGCGGAAAGATAGAGCAGGGCGAAACTCCAGAAGAATGCATCGTCCGCGAAATCCGCGAAGAACTTGCAACCGAAGTAAAGGCTGAAAAAGTCCTCGGCGTTGTGGAATACGATTATCCGGCTTTTCACCTTACAATGCACTGCATCCTCTGCACGATTATCTCCGGCGATTTGCAGCTTCTGGAGCACGAAAATGCAAAATGGCTTTCAAAGGAAACGCTTCGTTCCGTTGCCTGGCTGCCTGCCGACCAGCTGATTCTGGATAAAATTGAAGAGATTCTGTAATAAATAATTTGGAGCTGATCGGACTTGAACCGACTACCTTTTGAATGCCATTCAAACGCTCTAGCCAGGTGAGCTACAGCCCCGTTTTTATTAGTATAACACAAAATATAACTATAAGAAATCACTTTCTCCTCCGGCAAAATCCTTTCTCTATTCCACATGGTAAAAGTATGGTAGACTCTTCAAACTTAAATTTACGTTGTTTGTAATACTGACACGAAAACCGGAGACTACACCATGAAACTTTTAATCGTAATCGACATGCAGAATGACTTTATCGACGGCGCACTTGGAACGAATGAGGCTGTTGCCATTGTTCCCGCTGTCGCAGAAAAAATAAAAAAAGCTCGCTCGGAAGGCATTCCTGTTGTGTTTACGCGCGACACTCATCACGAAAACTATCTTGAAAGTCAGGAAGGAAAAAATCTTCCGGTCGTACATTGTGTTGAAGGTTCCGACGGATGGCAGATTTCAAGCAGGCTCGAAGTGGGGGACAGCCGCATTTTTGACAAGCCTTCGTTCGGTTCCATGGAGCTTGCCGAATATGTCGCATCATTGCAGAACCTTGAAGAAATCGAGCTTGTCGGTCTGTGTACGGGAATCTGTGTCATCAGCAACGCATTCATTCTCAAAGCAAAGCTTCCCGAAGTTCGCATCACGGTCGATTCAAGCTGCTGTGCCTGTGTCACTCCGCAAAGTCACGAGACGGCTCTTTCAGCGATGAAACTCTGCCAGATTAATGTGATTGCCTGATTCACTCATAAAAACCTTTTCCGCTGATTCTTTATACGCTAGAATACCTGCATGGAAATTTTAGAATCTCAGAGCTTTTGCCCTAAGTGCGGCACAGCTCTTGTCATTAAAGAACTTGAAGACGAAGGAAATGTGCCGTTCTGCCCGAAATGCAGCGACTGGCGCTTTCCGATGTTCAATGTCGCAGTCAGCATGATTGTGATTGACGAATCAACCGGCAAAATTCTTCTCATCAAGCAGTACGGCCGTCCGTTTTACATTCTTGTTGCAGGTTATGTAAACCGCGGTGAGCGGCCCGAAGATGCTGCTGCGCGCGAAATAAAAGAAGAAACCGGTATGACCGTAAGCCGTGTATCATTCAACCGTACGAGTTTCTTTGAGCCGTCGAACACGCTCATGTGCAATTTTACGGCATTCGTTCCCGATTCTTCGAGCCTCAATACAAACAAAGAAATTGATTCGTACAGCTGGTTCACTCCCGAAGAAGCCCGCAAAAACATCAAGAGCGATAGTCTTGCCCAGAAATTCCTGAACGCTTACCTCGACGAAGCGGGGCTGTAGCACTCTCATGTCAAAATCCGACTGTTCCACTTACGCCGTTTCACTCTCGTTCGACGCGTCTTTTTCATCATCGCTTTCATCTCTCGTTCAGTCGTTTGCGCGCGTCACGGGAAACAGGACTTTGCTCGAAAAAAATGCGCCTGTGCATCTGACTCTCGGAATGTTCCATGTCCCGGACGGGAAAATCCTTGAGCTGAAGCGGCTTTTTGAGGAATTCTGTGCGTCAGTCAAAAAGGGGAGCACGCTTGATTTTTGTAGCACGGACAGTTTCAAGCAAAAAGTGATTTTTCTTTCTATTGATAAAGCTTCCTCTTCGTTTGAAATGCTCAAAAAACTGAACGCGCATCTCCACGATTTGTTTTTGCCGCATTTTGAAGCTGGTGCGAACCGTAATTATCTTCCAGAAGTCTTTTTCCCGCATGTCGCGCTTGCAGTAAAGTTGAGCCCTGAGCAGTTTGAAAAGGGAATTAACTGGGCGCATCCGCCGGCAAGCGCAGAAATACAGGCAGTTTCATTGGCACGATGTCACCCTTACGAAGAAATTGCGCGACATTGAAAACTTGCTTTCGGACTGCTGGCGTGTCTGAGAAGATTTCAATATGGTTCGAAAAAGAATATTCCGTGCTGTTCTGTAAGTCTTAAAAGTTGTCATACGGAGTATTTGATACATTAAAATCTAATTTTGTTGTAGTCGATTAACAAAAAATTCGCTATATTTATAGAGAATTAGGAGAATATGATGGCTAAAAAACTTACCCCAATGACACTGCTGTGCGGTTATCTCGGTGCGGGAAAAACTACACTGCTCAATAAAGTTCTTAACAACCAGGAAGGCTACAAAGTTGCCGTAATCGTAAACGACATCGGTGAAGTCAATGTTGACGCAAAATTAATTGCAGACGGAGCAAAAATTACAGATACAAGCGATATCGTTCCGCTTACAAACGGCTGTATCTGCTGTACTCTTAAAAGCCAGCTTGCCCAGAATATCGAAAATCTTATCAAAACGGGCAAATACGACTACATTATGATTGAGGCTTCAGGTGTTTGTGAGCCAATGCCAATCGCACAGGAACTTGAGCTTATTAAAAACGGCAAGCTCGACAATGTTGTCGGCGTTGTTGACGCTGCCCGCCTTGTCGACGAATTTGCAGGCGGTGACAAGCTTCTCGCAAAAGAGGCAATCGGTGAAGAAGACATCGAAAGTCTTTTGGTTCAGCAGATTGAGTTCTGTTCAACTCTCGTAATCAACAAAAAAGACCTGGTTACTGAAGACCAGTTCAAAAAAGTCCGCAAAGTCATCGAGGTTTTGCACCCGGGCGTTAAAATCATCGAAACAAGCCACGGCGATGTTCCGGTTTCTGACATCCTTGCAACAGGAAGCTTTGATTTTGAAAATGTTTACGCTTCTGCCGGCTGGTGCAAACAGCTTGAAGAAGGCGAAATCGACGATGATGACGACGACGAGGACGAACACGAACATCATCACCACCACGACCACGACAATCCAGAGCGTGGCGAAGAAGGCCATGTCTGCGACGAAGAGTGCGAACATCACCATGATCACGACCATGATGACCACGATGAGCACGGACATCATCACCACCACCACGAGCACCGGCACGAGGGCGAAAGTGAAGATGAATACGGAATCGGAACATTCATCTATTACCGCCGTAAGCCGTTCGACCGCCAGAAGCTTGACGAATACGCAAACAAATGGCCGAAGAACATCATCCGCTGTAAGGGCTTGCTCTGGTTCAGCGATGAGGAAGAAATGGCATACGTCTTTGAGACAAGCGGCCGCCAGATTCAGGCCGGCTACTCAGGACAGTGGATTGCAGCTGCTCCTAAAAAAGAGCAGGAAAAGATTCTTGCCGCAAATCCTGAAATCAAAAAAGAATGGGATGAAACTGTGGGCGACCGCATGGTAAAACTCTGTATCATCGGTCAGAACCTCGACAAAAAAGTAATTTCAGCCGAGCTGGATGCTTGTCTGGCATAAAGAAAATCTGTATAGTTTTGAAACAATAAAAAGTTGGAGTAGAACATGGGTTCAAAAATTGTTGTAAATAACTACGGCTCTTTCGATGTTACGATGGTAAAAGGCAAGGGGTCAACCTGCTGGGATGTAAACGGCAAAAAATATATAGATTTTCTTGCAGGAATTGCAGTTAACTGTCTTGGTCATAACTTTAAGCCTCTTGTAAAGGCAATTTCTAAACAGGCAAAAAAACAGATTCATGTCTGTAACTATTTTGTAAGCGATACAGGTGTTGAATATGCTACCGAATTGCTGGGACAGACAGGTTTTGATGCTGTTTATTTTGGAAATTCTGGGGCAGAAGGAAACGAAGCTGCAATTAAACTTGCCCGTAAATACGGATATCTTAACGGCGGCGAAAAACGTCGTGTAATCTATACCCTTGAAAGTTCATTCCATGGCCGCACTCTTGCAACTCTCACTGCAACCGGTCAGGATAAATTTCATCCTGCATGCTTTGCTCCATATGCAGACTGTTTCAAAACTATTAAAGCAAATGATTGGGAAGCAATTAAAACTGCTTTCGACGATACAACTGCCGCACTCTTAATAGAATGTGTTCAGGGTGAAGGCGGAGTTAATATTGTAGATGCTGACTGGGCAAAGGCTGCAGCTGATGCAGCAAGGGCAGCCGGTGCTATCGTTATGGCAGATGAAGTTCAGACAGGCTTTGGCCGTACCGGAACTCTTCTTGCAAGCGATGCCCTTGGTTTTGAGCCTGAAGTAGTTTCTTTTGCAAAAGGTGCAGCAGGCGGTGTTCCTTTCGGCGGAATTTTAATCCGCGGAAAGGCAGCAGATGTCTTTAAGGCAGGAGACCATCAGTCAACATTCGGCGGAAACCCTCTGGCGTGTGCCGCAGGGCTTGTTGTTCTTAAAGAACTTTCAAAACCGGGATTTCTTGAATCTGTATGCGAAAAAGGCGAGTACATGCGAAAAGCAATCGCCGGCTTTGGTGCAAAATGCGTAGGAGAAATCCGCGGTAAAGGACTTATGATTGGCGTTGACATGATTAACGGAGCTGTTGCCGTCGAAGTAGAAAAAAAGCTTCTTGAAAAAGGACTGCTTACTTCAACTGCCGGTGCAAATACACTCCGAATTGTGCCTCCACTCAACATTTCCTACAAAGAAATCGACGAAGGCCTTGCGATTCTCAAAGAAGTTCTTTTGAGCGAGTAGATTTTCCTTATCAAATCCGTTACAATCTAATTCCGTTATGAAAAACGGATTTGATAATGAGAAGTATCTGCGGATACAGTCAGAACACATTAAGGAACGGATTGCCAAGTTTGGCGATAAACTTTATCTGGAATTTGGCGGCAAATTATTTGACGATTACCATGCAAGCCGCGTTCTTCCGGGATTCCAGCCGGACTCTAAACTTAAAATGCTCATGCAGCTTTCCGACATGGCGGAAATCGTAAT
>NZ_JAZOUG010000099.1:0-5778 GCF_045657965.1 Treponema sp.
TGATGTAGCCTTGTAATACAGAAGTTTCCTTTTTCAAACAGGCCGAAAAGGATTTTGGCTTGAAACACATTTCCACGGAGGAAAACACTATGGTCATTAACCACAACATGTCCGCAATGTTCGCTGACAGACAGCTCGGCGTAACAGGTCTTAGTCTTTCAAAAGACATGGAGAAACTCTCTTCAGGAGAAAGAATCAACCGCGCAGGTGACGACGCTTCAGGACTTGCAGTATCAGAAAAGATGCGCAGCCAGATTCGTGGTCTCAATCAGGCATCTCAGAATGCTGAAAACGGTATCAGTTTCATTCAGGTATCTGAAGGATACTTGCAGGAAACAACTGACATCATGCAGCGAATTCGTGAACTTGCCGTTCAGTCATCAAACGGAATTTATTCTGATGAAGACCGAATGCAGATTCAGGTAGAAGTTTCTCAGCTTGTTGCAGAAGTTGACCGCATTGCTTCACAGGCACAGTTCAACGGTATGAACATGCTCACAGGACGTTTCGCTATGTCAACTGGCGAAAATTCTGTTACATCTTCTATGTGGTTCCATATCGGAGCAAACATGGATCAGCGTATGCAGGTTTACATTGGTACAATGACAGCAGCAGCTCTTGGTGTACGGGATGTAGCTTCTGAAGGCGTTATGAGCATCTCCACACCGGAATTGGCTAACCGCGCAATCGGTACTATCGACGAAGCACTCAAAAAGATTAACAAACAGCGTGCAGATCTCGGCGGCTACCAGAACCGCATGGAATATGCAGTTAAGGGTCTCGACATCGCAGCAGAAAATCTTCAGGCTTCAGAATCACGCATTCGTGATACAGACATGGCTTCACAAATGGTAGAATTTACAAAAAATGAAATTCTCCAGCAGGCCGGAACTGCAATGCTTGCTCAGGCAAACACTCAGTCTCAAAACGTCTTGTCTTTGCTTCGATAGTGCATTATAATAACTATTGAAAGGGTTTTAAGGCTCTTTCAATAGTTATGCGGTGTTTTTTTTCGCTCTACTCTCTTTATTTTCATCAAACATCACATTATAATAAAACTACCATTTTGGCATGAATTTAGACATGCCTTTAGTTCTTTGAAAAGGTTCTCTATGCTTTCTGTGACGGCGTAAGTTGATATTGAAGACTTCAATATCGTCTCCCGCTGTAATGGGTCTAAATCTCTTCCGGGGGCGCAAAAACCGGAAGATGCCCGCACAGACTGGGACATACAGCACGATGTTGTATTTGTCTTTTTTTTATCATGGAGGACACAAATATGGTAATTAATCACAACATGAGTTCTTTGTATGCTAACCGTACATTGGGCGTTTCTAACGACCAGTTGATGGGAAACATCGAAAAACTCTCTTCAGGTCAGCGCATTAACAAAGCTGGCGACGATGCTTCAGGATTGGCAGTATCTGAAAAGATGCGCAGCCAGATTCGTGGATTGAATCAGGCTAACAGAAACATTCAGAACGGTGTTTCTTTCATTCAGTCTACAGAAGGATATTTGCAGGAAACTACAGACATTCTTCAGAGAATCCGAGAGCTCGCAGTACAGTCAGCTAACGGTATTTATTCTGACGAAGACCGCATGCAGATTCAGGTAGAAGTTTCACAGCTTGTTGCCGAAGTTGATCGCATTGCTTCACAGGCACAGTTCAACGGTATGAATATGCTCACAGGTTCTTTCTCACAGAATTCAGACCGCATTATGCAGTTCCAGATTGGAGCTAACGTTGACCAGAACGAACGTGTATATATCGGCACAATGACCGCTCAGGCACTTGGACTTAAAGGAGCTCAGGGATCAGAAGAGGGCATTGGAATTGCAACTCCAGACACAGCTAACATGGCAATTGCTACTGTAGATGAAGCACTCAAAAATGTTTCTAAACAGCGTGCAGATCTTGGTGCATACCAGAACCGCTTTGAAATGGCTGCAAATGGCGTTAATGTTGCTGCCGAAAACCTTCAGGCTGCTGAGTCACGTATCCGCGACACAGACATGGCTTCTGAAATGGTTGAATACACAAAGAACCAGATTCTTACACAGTCTGGAACAGCTATGCTTGCTCAGGCAAACAGCCAGTCACAGAATGTATTGGCATTGCTCCGCTAAGTTTAGCACAAAATAAAATCGCCTGTTGTTTTTGGCTTAAAGAGACTACTGGATGTTGTCTTTTCAAAGGCACAGGCGTAAGAAGAAAAGGTGCGCCCCTTTTCTTCTTAATTTCAGGAGGATAAGCCCATGAATATTAGTTCAGTCGGGCAGAATTTGGCAATGGATGGCCACTATTCGTATAACTCCGGTGCAGCACCAGCTGTAAAACAAGCCGCGCCAATAAAGCCGGCTGATGTTCCAATGGCAGACGCTGCCCAAGTGGTACAGAACATTACAAATAATCTTGCCCAGGTCAAGGAAGATGCTAAGCAGCTTCAACGATTGTCTGATGTCGTAATGGGACGTAAAGTCCAGTTTAACGTCAACCAGGAATTAAATCAGGTTGTAGTTTCTATCGTTGACCCGTCAACAGATAAAGTCATCAAGGAGATTCCATCCGCAGACTTGCAGAAACTAAAGGTGCGAATCAGAAAGACAATTGGTCTTCTGTTTGACGAAATGATTTAATTTTAGTTTTCTGTAATCTGAGGGGATATTACTATGGCTGAAATTTCAATACCTGGAGTCAGTGATAAATATAAAACAAACGATTATATTGATGCACTGATGAAAAAAGAGCGTATTCCTCTCAATCGTGAGCAGGAATCGCTTGACAGGTACAAAGAACAGCAGAGCGCATGGCGTGGTATAAACCAGAAAATGTCCGCTCTTCGGGACAGTACAAAAACACTCTACTCTTTTGAAAATCCTTTCAATAACAAGATTGCTTCATCATCTGACGAAAGAGCAGTAACAGCAGAAGCAGGCAGGGAAGCAGGTTTAGAATCAATTAGAATTGATGTTCTAAAGGAAGCTACCTCTGACAGATTTATGTCAGGTGAAATCGAAAAATCTTCTCAAGTTCCCAAAGGAAAATATACATTTCAAGTCGGCGAAAAAACAATTTCTTTTAACTGGAAAGGCGGAAAACTTACTGATTTTGTAACAGCCCTTAATAAACGCGGAACTTCAACCATCAAAGCATCTTTAGTTGGAGTGAGCAGCAATAAATCCTCACTTTTGATTGAATCCCTTAAAACGGGTAATGATAATAATCTTATCTTTAAAGATGATGCTTTAACTTACGCTCTTAATACAAAACTTATCGAGAAAAATAAAAAAGAAGTTACTCAATTTGGTCTGTCACTAAAAGAATACACTTCTCCTGTTGATGAAAAACAGCTTGTAAACCCTAAAATTCCAGATATAGAACAGGATGGAATGCCGGCAATAACAAATGAAGCTGTTACACTTGATTCTGAAAACCAGAAATTTATAATTCCACCGAGAAGCGGATTCACAATTAATATTCCATCAGAATTTCTTTCAACTGCAAGTGAAAATTTTGAATTCAGTTTTTCACAGCAGGAAGTAGAAGATATAACCGAAGCACTTAATATAAAACGCACAACCCGCCCGGAACTTCCAGAGGCCGGAAAAGCAACTTTTGAAACAATTACCGTTCAAAACGAACAGAGTGAAACAAATCTTCCGCCGGTTCCCCAGGATCCTCTTGTACCAATTACAAATCATGCAGATTTTTACGTTCACAATAAAGACGGTTCTGAAGTCCAAGTTGAAACAGAAAGTCTAAAATCAGATGAAACAACCGGTGAAAAAACTGTTACTCTTTCCTTAAAAAACTATCCTGACATCGAAAGTATTGTTGTACGCAACAGAAACACCGGCACACAGATTCAAATTTCACCTGTTTCTGCCTATGACGAAAAAAAGAATCTGGGATACACACCTGTGAAACCTGTTTCAACAGCAGGAGATTCTATCATCAAATATGAAGGAATTACCATTACCCGTCCAACAAACAAAATTGATGATGTAATTTCTCATGTTACTTTAAATGTTCATCAGCCGACAGAAAAAACTGCCACAATTGACATTACAGCAGATAAAGAAAGTGCAAAAAACTCGCTTATTGAATTTGTCGGAAGATATAATCAGGTTCTTGCAGAAATGACAATTTTAAGTGAAAACAAACCTGAAATTATTTCAGAACTTGATTATTTATCAGATTCCGAAAAAGAAGCAGCAGAATCCAGATTAGGAATGTTTCAGAATGATTTTTCACTTTCAAACGGAAAATCATCACTCCGTTCTATTATTACGGCAAATTATAACTGGAGTGAAAATGCTACAATCACAATGCTGAACCAGATAGGCATTTCAAGCAGAGCTTCAGGAAATTCCGGGGGTTATGTAGCAAGCCAGATGCGCGGCTATCTTGAAATCGATGAGAAAAAACTTGATTCTGTTCTTGAAGAAAACATGGACGAAATAAAAAATCTTTTCGGCTATGATTCAGACGGAGATCTTATAGTTGATTCTGGTATCGGATATGCAATCGACAAACAGTTAACTTCATGGGTACAAAGCGGTGGAATCATTGCAACAAAAAACAATGGCATTGATACTAAAATCCGTGTATCAGAGGCAAATATCCGTAAATTAGAAAGTCAGCTCTCTTCAAAAGAAGCCCAGCTGCGCAATAAATACAGCCAGATGGAAGGCACATTAAATAATTTAAATGCACAGTCAAATACTGTAAGTAATTTTGCAAATAATGGAAAACAGTAGTATAATATAAAAAACAGATTTTTTTTGCTTAATAAGGATCTTTTATGGAATTTTATGTAAATGATGAAAAATTAGATATTATTCTCGAAAATGAAAAAACTATTGGCGATGTATTAAAATCGTTTGAGTCAGAATGTGAAAAAAATAACGCAACAACAGTAAATATAAAACTCAATGGTAAAAATATTAAAGCCGAAGAATTTGATTCAATCTTCAATGAGCCCATACAAGGTGATACAAAACTGGAACTCTTAATAGTTTCAAAATCAGAAATAATTTCTTCACTGCAAAAACAGGAGAATGAATGCAAAGAGCTTTCAGATCAGCTTGTTCAACTCCCTGTACAGCTTCAAAGCGGGAAAGATAAAGAATCAGGCATTTTAATTTCAAAATTAGCAGACTTTATCGAGAATTTCTGTCATATCGCTACTTTGTCCACATTGTTTCCTGATTTATATCAGAAATTAATTTTTGATGGAAAAACAGTTAATGAGTTTTTTCAGGACTTTTCTGGAATTCTTAATGATTTTGAACAGGCAATTTCTTCAAAAGATACGGTTCTCATGGGTGATTTAGCAGAATACGAAATAAGCCCAAGACTTCAATTAATAGCTGACACAATTAAGGAGTTGTAAAATGAACAGTACGTTATTATTTTTGCTTCAATCAGGTTCTCCCCTTAGCGCCAGATTTAATCTGAATTATTTCAAAGTAATTTTGATTCTTTTTATAATTTTTGTTGTAATTGCCAGTATTTATATTGTGTCAAAGACAATCTCTAATTATTTAAATTCTGACGCATACATTGAAAAAAAGAAAAACCGCCCTACTTCACTAAAAGATATAAACGAAATTTCTTCACTTTGTAATCTTGTAAAAGAAGAAAAAGAAATTCTTTCTCATGTCTGCTCTAACCACCCTACTCCAAATATCAGGTATCTTGCACGCGATTACTATGCATTAAATGCTATTTTAAAAGAGTGTTTTAAAGAATACGATTCAACAGGAAATGAATC
>NZ_JAZOUG010000100.1:0-6091 GCF_045657965.1 Treponema sp.
CGCGCCCACTTCGTTGGTCGCTACCCTCTCTGCGGGGACACCCCGCAACGCCCCGAATTTGTCACACGGAACCTTTTGTCATCGACGCATTTAGTACGCCTCTAACGAGGCTAAAAGAAAGCTGCTCAAAAAAAACTTCCCCATAGCGTCGTTAGACGCGTGGCGTTAGCATCAATTTCTCACGCAAAAATCTCCGCGTGACAATATCTTCTGAAGAACATCTGCAAGTTCTACGTTTGATTTCCCTTCCGCTACGACTTCTCCATCAACATTCAAAATCACGAACGGATGGCTTTTTTCTGTAATTTGACTCAGGTCGTTGTAGACTACAAAGTCGGCTTTGGAATGTGAAAAAAGGCTTGTGACAGCTTTATCTTTTGCTGCCTCATCTGCATTGTTTAAAAGCTTAAAGCATACTACTTTTGCTCTTGCATTTCCGCCTTTTTCCGACCATTCGTGAAGACTGTCGGCAATTTTCGGACTTGCCTTAAAAGTTACAGTCATTTCACTTCCTGAGTGAAGTTTAGGCGCGTTCTTCCCGGCTTTTACTGTCTTTCCTGAAATTGTAATCGACTCCGGTACAAAATCACTGACGGCCGCAGCATGAATTACGGCATCAAAAGCAGTGGAAGTAAGTTCGGCTTTTATTGAAAGTGTCAGCTCTTCACCTGTTTCAAATAGAACCACCTTTACGTTTTTATTCTGCGGTTTAATTGCAGACTTTGCGGTAACGAGAACGACTTCGTTTCCTTTTGAACAAAGCTCGTCCGCAAGTACTGCGGAAGTTCTTCCGCTTGAAGAGTTTGTTACAACCCGCACCGAGTCAATGTATTCCCTGCACCCGCCGCCAGTAATTAAAATTTTCATAGAGATTCCCGAATAAATTCCAACGTTCGTTCAGGTGAAATCAATTTTCCCAAACCAACCGACCCGCATGCCAATCTTCCTTCTTCTGTTGGTAAAATCTTTGTGCCCCAGCTTTCAAGTTTCTTCAAGTTTTCCTGAACGGCCGGGTGAGCGAACATGTTTGAGTTCATTGCAGGAGCAAGAAGCACAGGTTTTTGGAAATTGTTTGCAAGAAATGTCGCTCCAAAAAGATCGTCACAAAGCCCGGATGCAAGACGTGCAATGCAGTTTGCGCTAGCCGGGTATACAATGATTAAATCAGCCCAGTTCTGAGCAAGCGTAATGTGCGGAATGCAGTCAGGTTTCCGAACGAACATGTCAGGCGTTAAAGCTTCTCTTTTGCTTAAACCTTCAAAAACGGCCGGCTGCAGAAACTTAAGTGCACCTTCGCTCATAGTAACCTGAACCTCAGCGCCTTGCTTTACAAGAAGGCTTGTAAGTTCACATGCCTTGTAGCAGGAAATTGAACCTGTTACGTGCAATAAAATATGCTTGTTTTTCAAAAAATCGTCTCCTTTTCCAGAAAGTCAGACTCTCAGCGAGAACGCGTCATAAAACTCGCGGTGAACAAGTTCAAGCGAGTTTTTGCCGCAACCTCGCTTACGCCTGCCTTTCTGCATCAGCTGGTGATTTATTCAATCATCTTTCAATATTATCAATCAGTCGTACATCTTCAAGGAAAACTGCGGCATAGAGGCGGTTTTCTTTGATTGTAACGTAATCTACTTTAAAGCCTGCTTCTTCGAGCTTCCTGGTGATTTCTTCTTCGCTTCCGCCACCTGCAAGAATCTCGTGGAACTTCGGTGCTTTTTCAAGTCCTGCTGCACTAAGCTTTCGGTTTCGGCTTGAAATTGCAAGACCGTTTTTTTCGCGGACAATCGGACACGGAACAAGTTTTACATCCATAAAGAATGCTTTAACCATGCCGTCCAGAAGCTTGTACTGCTGGTAGTCTTTTTCACCGAAGTATGCATGTGTCGGTTTTACAATATTCAAAAGCTTCATTACGACTGTAAGAACGCCGTCAAAATGTCCCGGCCGTTTTGCCCCGCACAGCTCTTTAGAAAAATCTTTTTCGGTGAGCATGTATTTGTAATCGTCAGGGTACATTACAGAGTAAGTCGGTGCAAAAAGATAATCAACGCCTGCTTTTTCAAGCAAAGCACAGTCATCGTTAAAGTTTGCAGGATATGTTTCCAAATCTTTTTTGTCGTTGAACTGAGTAGGATTCAGATATACGCTTACAACGCTCACATCGTTTTCTGAAATTGCACGTTTAATCAAAGAAAGATGCCCGTTATGTAGGCCACCCATTGTAGGCACAAAGCCGACTGATTTTGATGCAAGCTCCGAACGGATTTTTTTGAATTCTTCTGCTGTCTTTATAATTTTCATGATTATTTTCCTTTTTATTTTATTTCATCCCCGGCAGGGAATGCAGATGAATGAACGTCTGCGCTGTACTGGTTGATGGCGCCTTTTATAAGATTTAAGCCGTCAAGATACTGTCGGACAAAGCGCATTTTAAAGCCTGTCATGCCAAGCATATCCTGTAAAACCAGAACCTGACCGTCACATTCAACGCCGGCTCCGATTCCTATAGTCGGAACAGAAACTGCTTTTGTGATTTTTGATGCCAAATCTGCCGGAATGCACTCGAGCACCATAGAAAAACAGCCGAGCTTTTCTGCAAGTTTTGCTTCTTCAATGATTTTTTCTGCAGCTTCTTCGGTTTTACCCTGCATTTTGTGTCCGCCGAATGCGTTGTAAAATTGAGGTGTCAGGCCAAGATGTGCCATTACAGGAATTCCGCTCTGAACGATGTGAGCGACAGTTTCTTCCTGACCAAAAATTCCTTCGATTTTTACAGCGTTTGCACCTGCAACAAGAAGCCGGCCTGCACAGTCAACTGCATATTCAATGCCTTTTCGTGTGGTTAAAAACGGCATGTCTGCTACGATATATTTATCCGGAGTTCCGTTACGCACGCTTCGGGTGTGTTCTTCCATCCATTCCATTTTTGCCGGAACAGTTGTTTTTTCGCCGTGCATAACCATTGAAGCACTGTCACCGATTAAGATGCAGTCAATATCAGAATCGTTGATGATTCGCGCAAATGTGGAATCATAACACGTTACCATGGAAATCTTTTTGCCTTCTGACTTCCATTTGTGAAAATCTAGAGTTGTCATAGTACCTGCCTTTTTTGGAGTGTGGCATCTGGTGCCTTGCGCTCCGGGTCATGTCTAATATGCGAAATACTATAACGGAATGCGAAAAAATACACAAGAAATCAGATATTTTCAAGTTTTTTTTGCCTGATTTTCTCTGTTGCAGTAACTTTTTATTTCGGACTTATTCCGGGGCTTGCAGTTGCATTGGGATATAATGTATTAACTGAGTTTATCCGTACATTACGCGGATTTGAATTACAGCCGTTTATGATGCTTTTTGGTATTTGCGGGGCAATTATTGCACTTGTTACATGGCTCTTTGCTCGGAAAAAACAGGAATTCAAAATTTCTGTGTCAATTACCTGTCTTTATCTTGTTCTGATTGCACTTTGTTCTTCCGCTCTGGTGATTTTTACAAGCGGAATTATAGATTTTATCCGTTATGAGTATTTTAATGAGGCCGATATGGTAGCTCCTATCAGGGAATTTACTGAATCGTTTGTCAGACAGAAATTTTCGCTTTTTGCTTCGTGCATTTTAGGACAGATACCGATTTCATTTACGGACAGGCTTATTACGACCTTTTTTGGTTTTGGCGTTTATAAACTGATGGTAAAATTTTTCGGCGAAGAAAAATGGAGATAAAGTTTTATGGAAAATGCAGAAGAATTAATTGAAGAACTTTATGCCATAATTCACAGTTACACGATTTTCTTTTTGATTTTTGATGTACTTTTTTTTGCCAGTATTGTGCTTGTAATTTTTCTTGCCATAAAATACTTAAAGTCGGATCAGAAACTTCGTACTTCCGATAAATATCTGCGCTATACAATTCAGGGACAGGAAGAAGAACGGGCAAGAATTGCGAGGGAACTTCATGATACTGTTGCGCAGGATTTAAGATACTGCAGAAGTCTTTCATTAAAACTTTCTGATCAGGATCTTCAGAGTGATATTTCAAAAATTCTTGATAAATCCATATCCGAAGTCAGGAGTATGAGCTATAATCTTGCTCCTCCTGATATAACAAAAAATGATTTATGTGCAAATGTAATAAATCTCTGTAATACTTTTGAAGAATTTTCGGATATTGAAATCAGGCTTACTATTCCGGAAAATACAGATACATCTTTTTTAACAAAAGAAGAAAACCTGAATTTATACCGGATTATTCAGGAAGCACTGAATAATATCCTTAAGCATGCGCAGGCAGATGAAGTGACGGTGCTTTTACAGAAGCAGAAGCATTTGAAAAATTAACCGAACTTGATTTAAAAGGTGAACTGCCGTCTATTATTATTCTTGATTTGTTTCTCGGGTCCGATAACGGAATTGATATTCTTCGGGAAGTTTCAAGGCATTTTCCAACAATAAAAATCTTGTTGCAAGTTTTACAAAGCCGGAACTCAGTATATTAAATTCAATCATTGGACGAAAGTCAGTTGAACAGATTACCGGTGAATTTAATCTGCCGGCAAAATCTGTCGAAAATTATCTTTCACGCATATATGCAAAAACCGGATTAAAAAATCATGAACAGCTTATAGCTCAGTTCGGCTGATTCATTGAATAAATCCGTTCAACTTCTTATAATAAATTCTGTATTTTAAATCTTTTTTTATAGAGGAATTTTATGGTTATTCTTACTTTGAACTGCGGTTCTTCTTCCGCTAAATACCAGGTTTATGACTGGGACAACAAAGACGTTTTGGCTACAGGTGTTGTTGAACGTGTTACTCAGGACGGTTCTGTAATTACACACAAACCAAAAGGAAAGGACAAGTTCGTTCTTGAAAGCCCTTGTCCGACACACAAAGAAGCTATCGAATTGATTCTTAACGCAATCACAGACAAAGATCACGGCGTTATTTCTGACATGAGCGTAATCGGCGCTGTCGGTCACCGTGTTCTTCACGGCGGAGACAAATTCACAAAATCTGTCAAAGTTACTCCAGAGGTTTTGGAGACATTCCGCTCAGTTCAGGATTTGGGACCTCTCCACAACCCTGCAAACATCATGGGTATCGAAGCTGCTCAGAAGGTTCTCCCGAATGTTCCTCATGTTGCAGTTTTGGACACAGCATGGCACCAGACAATGCCAGCTTCAAGCTTCCGTTATGCAATTCCAAAAGAGTGGTATGAAAAATACGGTGCACGCCGCTATGGCTTCCACGGTACCAGCCATAAATTTGTGGCTGAGAAGGGGTGCAAGTTGGCCGGCCTTGATGTGAACAACTCGAAAGTTATCACCTGTCACCTTGGAAACGGTGGTTCTGTGACAGCTGTCCTTAACGGAAAATCTGTAGATACATCTATGGGTTTCACCCCTGTTGAAGGTGTGGTGATGGGTACCCGTTGCGGCAACATCGATGCAGGCCTTGTGACCTTCCTTCAGGAGAAAGAGGGGCTTGATGCAAATGGTGTAAATACAGTTTTGAACAAGAAGAGCGGCTTCTTGGGTGTGTCAGGTGTCTCATCTGATGGAAGGGATATCAATAATGCTGCTGATAATGGAAATTACAGGGCGGCCCTTTCACAGAAGATGTTTGCCCATAGTGTCAAGAAATATATCGGAGCCTATAGTGCTGTGATGGGCGGTCTTGATATGGTTATCTTTACCGGAGGTATAGGTGAAAATGACGGCGAAGCACGCGAGAGGATTTGCGAGAATCTTGAGTATCTTGGGATTGATTTCAATAAAGAGCTCAATGCAAAAGTTCGTGGAGAGGATGTTATCCTTACAAATCCAGGATCAAAGGTACTTGTTGCCACTATCGCCACCAACGAGGAGCTTGTTATCGCTACCGACACAATGAATCTAGTAAAATAAACAATTAAAATATCTTAAAGTTATGATTACCAATTTTGAACAAATTTTCGAACAACTCCGTTCCAAAGCAAAAAAACGTCTTGTAGCTGCGTGGGCAGTGGACGATCACACTGTGTCAGCTGCTTATCAGGCTGTTAAACTTGGTATCGTAGATGCTACCCTTGTAGGTGATGCAGATATG
>NZ_JAZOUG010000101.1:0-1937 GCF_045657965.1 Treponema sp.
ATTATTTGGATTCAAATGTAGTTATTGATGCTACAGCAAGGAAAACTGCGAATTTTCTGTTGCCATATTTTGAGAAGTTGGAGCCGTCAGAAATCTGCATTCCATCAATCGTTCTTGCTGAATTGGTGTTTGGTGCCCGACATTCCAGAGATTATGAAAAGAATCTGAAAATTGTTTCGGAATTTATAGCTCCATATCGAATAGTTCCTTTTTCAGAAAAAGAAGCTGTTGCCTACGGAAAAATCCGTGAGCAGCTTACAAAAAATGGAAAGTTGATTGGCCCGAACGATATGCTTATTGCGGCGACTGCCCTTGCGAACAATGCGGTTCTTGTAACGCACAATACAGATGAATTTTCCAGGGTCGAGGGGCTGATGATTGAAGACTGGAGAAAATAAAAAGGGGACGGAATGTTCGCCAAAGAGCATGATTCGGATTTTGAAAAAGTGATTTCCCTCCTTGAGGGCCGACGAGCCACAATCTGAACGAGCGGGTGTAAATTCCTCATAAAACATGGATTTTGTAGTTCAATGAAGTTAAGATGATTTTGGAGGTGTGAAATGAAAACAAAAACTTTAGGATGCCTTGCGGCTGCGCTTTGTCTTGCAATGATTTTTCCAGCTTTGGGCTGCTCGACTTTCAATAACCTAAAAAGAGACCTTGCCTCGGTTTCATCATCCTCGTCTTCAGGAAAAAAATCCAACGGCACTAAAACAACTACCACAACCGTATCAGATGACGGAAAGACCGTAACCACAACAATCGTAGAGGACATGTACAGACGCAAGGATACAGGCGAGCCTCGGTACATGACATATTTTTCGCCCGGAAACATCGTCTATTCTGACGGCACCATGACCGACGAGTTCTCCTTCGACAAATCAAAGACCCCTGTCGCGGTTATTTTTGATGCGAAAAACAGGCTCGGCGTTGCGCTCACGATGACAAGCCTTGCATGGGCCGATGAAAAATCCGCAGGATACAAAATGAATTTTAAGACCAGCGGCACTTCAGGCGCTGAAAACTGGAATGTGATAAAGGCCGCCGATTCTGCCGGAACAAAAACGAATGCGCAAAAAAATTATCCGGCGTTCAACTACTGCGCAAATTATTCAACGCCTGGATATAAGAGCGGCTGGTATCTTCCTTCATCTGCCGAACTCAAAACGCTCATGTACTATAAATACAATGTAGAGAATGCGCTTAAAAGAATACCGGGTGCAAAGATGATAAATCCAGGCGCTTCGAAAAATGCAATGGATTCGTATTGGTCTTCAACGCAGTGGGTGTTTACGGGCAATGCAAATCTTGCAAACGATTATAGGGCGGCAGCAACATACGACACCAATCTGTCAGTATCTGGCACAATAAAAAGTATCTCCAACTATGTAAGACCCATACGAAAATTTTAATGGCATACAAAGCGTGAATGCTGCGGCAGTGAACGCACAATGCGGATGAATTTTTCAGAGTCAAGGGACTGTTGGTTGAAGACTTGTAGAAAATAGGGGATTGGAATGTTCACGGAAGAAGATTCTGAAATTGAAATGGTTGTTTCCCAGCTTGAGAACGACGAGGACATGCATTACTTTCTGAGCTACTGCCGGAAGCGAATCGAAGGACTCAGAAAAGAGGCTTTTTCCGATTTGGACAAGTTCATCGATTCGTTCTCCACTCGCGATTTCGAGCGCAGGCGGCGTTTTACAAAAATCATTCTGGATTCCGCAGATTTTTCTCGCTTTAATCCAAAGACGATGAGCCACAACCTGAACGAGCGGGGGTAAATTCCTCAAAAAACATGGATTTTGTAGTTCAATGCGGGTAAGATGTTCTTGGAGGTACGAATATGTCTTATGATTCTGTTGCAAGCGCAATCCCTTCCATGACCTATGACGAGCAGATAAATTTGCTTTCCATATTGATAGATGCCGTGAAGA
>NZ_JAZOUG010000102.1:0-6801 GCF_045657965.1 Treponema sp.
AGTTGATTTTGCCCTTCCTTACATGAAATGTGCTCTGGGCGTTGTTTCAAACGACAAAGACCTTATCAAAAAGCCTGAAGATTTAAACGGAAAGACTTTAATTGTTTCAAAAGGAACAACTGCTGAAACTTTCTTCACTGAAAACTATCCTCAGGTCAATCTCTTGAAATTCGACCAGTATTCTGAAGCTTACAACGCTTTGCTCGACGGACGCGGTGCAGGTCTTTCTACGGACAACACAGAAGTTCTGGCATGGGCAATCGAAAATCCCGGCTTCTCTGTTGGAATTGAATCACTCGGCTCACTCGACACAATCGCTCCGGCTGTCACAAAAGGAAATTCTTCGCTTTTGAACTGGCTCAACGATGAAATCAAAAAACTCGGAAATGAAAAATTCTTCCATGCTGATTACGAAGCAACTTTGCGTGCTGTTTACGGTCCGAATTCAGACGCTGACTCGCTCGTAGTTGAGGGCGGTCAGCTCTAATAGATAACAACTTTCCTCCTCAGGTGCCTGTCCGGATAATACAGTATTCTGGACAGTTTTTTTTTACCATAGGGCTAATTGTCCGGGTTGATAAATTTTCGGATTCTATGGGTGACACCCAGCTTTTCGCACAGTTTTGTGCAGTTTTCTTCATCTTCTTTTGAAATTGTTGTTTCTACTGTGCTCATAATCACTTTTGGGATGACTTTTCCGGCTTTTTCTGCAAAATCCAGCATTGCCGGGAAGGCTTTTTCTTTAAAAACCGGGCGTACTGTTGACTCATAGATTTTCGGGTCGCTTGAGTTCAGGCTGATTGAAAGCGCATCGATTTTTCCTTTCAGAAGCGGAACGATGTTTTTTCCGTTTACAAGATTTCCAAGTCCGTTCGTGTTAATTCTGACCGGAAGCGTAAAGTTTTTTTTGAGGAAGGAAGCAACTTCAAGAAGAACATCGAGTGCTTCTGTGGGCTCGCCATATCCACAGAAAACAAATTCTTTGTATGATTTAAATCTTTCTGTTTTGGACTCTTCCTTAATTGCTTCGATAACTTCCTGTGCTGCAGGTTCTTTTTCAAGCCAGAGAGTTTCCACATTGTCAAACTCTGCGGCAGATTTCTTCTGGCGGATACAAAATGTACAGGAACACGGACAGCGGTTTGTAAGATTAATGTAAAGGCCGTTGTATTCAGGATAGATTATTGTCTTTCCCTTCTTCATTTTCTTGCCTTCCCTAGTCCTCAATCTTTGTTACTTCAGCACCGCTGTGGATTTCGCCTTTTGCATCAGCAAGCTCAAATACCTCGAAGATTCCGTCATCGGCACTGTAGATTTTCTGCAATGTCGGGCGAAGTTCAAGATACTTTTTCTTCAATTCGACATCAAAAGTACGCTTCACATTGCCTGAAACACGAATCCACGAGCCGTCATCATAACTTCCGACGAATTCGACTTTAGGATTTGCAACAAATTGCCTGAAAACATCTTTTTTGTTTCCCGTTACAAGATATATTTTTCCATTGATTTCTTCGATTGCTCCGAACGGACGCACGTGAGGCGTGTTTCCGTCAGCAGTTGCGATATAAAAAACACCGGCTTTTTTTACTTCATCTAATAATTTACTCATAATTATACTCCTTATATATTTTACCCATTATTTTAGTATGTTTTATCATTATTGAAAATCATCTTTGAAAAAAACAGTAATACCTTTTTTCTATAACAATTAAAGGAATTTAGTATAACCAGACTTATTGACCAATTTATCATAAACTTTAAAGATTTCAGAGATTCAGGATAAAAAATGTATCTTTCTAAAAATAAAACTGTAGACATGACTTATGGGGCGATTCTGCCTCATATCATTTCGTTTGCGATTCCGCTCCTGCTCGGAAATCTTTTTCAGCAGCTTTACAATACGGCAGACTGTCTTGTCGTTGGAAAATTCCTGGGGAGGGATTCGCTGGCTGCAATCGGCTCAACAAGTCATCTTGTAATGACCGTAATCGGCTTTTTCGGCGGATTTTCAACAGGTGCACAGATTGTAATTTCTCAATGTTTCGGAGCAAAGAAGACTGCTGATTTAAGGAAATCAGTACATACAGCTCTTGCAAGTTCGGCTTTCATAAGTCTTTTTATGACCCTACTCGGACTTTTTACTTCTCCACTCATGCTCCGTTTGATTCATGTGCCGGAAGAAGTTTTTGAGCTTGCGGACTCTTACCTGAAGATTTATTTTTCAGGCGTAAGTTTTTTGATTTTCTACAATATGGGCTCAGGCATTTTACGCGCACTTGGAGATTCAAGGCGACCGCTTTATTTTTTGATTTTCAGTTCTGTGGTGAACATAATTCTTGATTTGATTTTCGTTGTTGTTCTTAAATTTGGCGTAAAAGGTGCTGCCTGGGCGACAGTGATTTCCGAGGCAATTTCGATTATTCCAGTTTTCTGCTCGTTGATTTTTACCGGTGAAATTTACAAAGTTTCTTTTCGGGAATTTAAAATCGATTTTCCGCTTCTCTCAAAAATGCTCAAAATCGGACTTCCCGGAGCTGTTTCATCGTCAATCACTTCCTTTTCGAACACTTTCATGCAAAAATACGTTAATGTATTCGGTTCTTCCTGTATCGCCGGATGGGCAGTTTTTGGCCGTTTCGACCAGTTCAGAATCATGCTGATGACGAGCATTTCCTTTGCGGCCACGACATTTGTTGCACAGAATTTTGGTGCAGGCGAGAAAGAGAGAATAAAAAAGGGTATAAAAATCTCGCTTCTTGTCTCCCTTTCAGTTGCTGTTTTTCTTTCCACCCTCGAATTCATTTTCGCAGATTTTTTTACTTCCATTTTCATTTCGGACGCAGATTCAATCCATTTCGGAAGTCTTTTTATCAGGTACACGACTCCATTTTATCTTCCCTGCGTTATCTGTATGCTTTTTTCGCAGATTTTGCGTGGATTTGGAGATTCACTTGTGCCGACAATCATTACTTTTTCAGGATTTGTGCTTTTAAGACAGATGATTTTGTTTTTCGGAACAAAACTGACAGATTCTTTTTCTCTCGTAGCACTTGCATACCCTGTCGTATGGATTTTTACAGGGACAATGATGCTGGTTTATTACAGATATAAAGTCCGCCTAATACAATTTTCTGATAACTTTAATAGAAAAATCTTATAAATATTAAAAAACTATAACTCCCATAGAAAACTTATATTTCTCACAATTTTATATTTCCTGTATAACATAGCATATTAGTAGGTTATATTCAGCCGCTAAAACATTTTCAGGAGGTATTGATTATGAGTTTTCCTTTGTTAAAAAAACAAATTAAAAAAAGAAATAACGTTGGACTTTCGGTGAATTCCATACGCGAAAAAATACTGGATATTCTTGAAATTATGGCGGAATACTCTTCCTGCTCTTACTCACCTGAAATTTCAGAACTCAATGGAATAGTCTTTTCAGTGAATTACTAAAATCAGGAGATGCCAAATATGAAACCTTGCATTGTTTTAATAGGTACACAGCACGTCGGAAAAACGACGCTCGGAAAAGGTCTGGCCGAGAAACTCGGTGTTCCGTTTTATGACACAGATCAGATGGTCACAAAGACTTTTCAAAAGCATATCTGTGTTTTTGCAGAAGAACTTGGGCAAAAAGGCTACAACTGGGCAGAAACTGAAATGAGCAGACTGCTTGTTAAACAATATAAAAATTCAGAACCGATTTCCGCTGTCATTTCAACAGGAAGTGGATTTTGGGCAGATGATACCGGTATCGAAGAACTGCGAAAAATCGGAATTCTGTATTGGATTGACGGAAACATTGAACTTGGGGCACAAAGGCTAATGGAAGAAGCTACTACGGATCCGAAAAAAGCAAATCCGTATCTTCTAAAAAACGGGAAATTTTACAATGTATATTTTTCGACTCCAAAAATTGAAAGTCTTGAAGATATAAAAATTCGTCATTTGAAGCGGGCAAGTGCCGCATCAAAATACTATGCAGAAATCGCTGATGTCATCGTTCGTCCAAAGGATGCTCCAGCCGAGGAAAACGTAAAGCTTTTGTTTGACAGCATTTTATGGGATTCCGTTAAACAAAAAAAAGCAGTCTAAAAAATTAAAAAATATATATAAGGAATCAACGCCGCTAAGGCGGATTTTATAAGGAGAATATTATGAAAAAAACAAAATTTTTATCAAAAATGATTATTGGCGCAGTTTTAATCTCTATGCTTGCATTGCTTGGCTCCTGTGGGAAAAAAAATGCCAAAAATCTTCCGGTGTTAAATTTAACGCTTCTTCTTAGCTCAAATTATTCACCGATTTTGCATTTAAATGCAGAAGGTGGAATTGCAGAAAAAAAAGGCGGAGTCTACCCTATTCTTGAATACACAACAGGACTGGAATCTGTCTTAACAGGAAAATCTGACGGACGGCTTAATTCATTACAGGCATCGATAATTGCAGGCGGAAATGGAAGCGATATTGTCATTTTTGCAGGAACTATGGGCGGAGGACAGCTTATCTTTGCTAACAAAAATGTTGCTGATTCTCTGAAAGATCCTAAAAACTGGAAAGGACGTACAATCGGTACAAAAACAGGCGGAACATCTGAATGTGTAGCACGTGCCGCCTTGCGTGATAATTTCGGAATTGGATTTAACGAAGTTAACTATAAATATTATGAAGATGACGAGGCGCAGATTGCAGCATGTAAACACGGAGATGTTGACATTATTATTCCGTATTATGCGCTACGCGAAGTTGCAGAAGCTTCTGGGCTTGTTCAGATTGGGGAACTCATTGATTTGTATCCGGACTATGCCTGCTGCCGCCAGACTGCGAACGGAGAAAAACTCCGAAAAGACCGTGATCATTTTGTTAAATGGACGAAAGGATTGATTTACTCATGGAAATATTTCAATTCTGATGAAAAAGGCACAATCAAAGTAATAAAAAAAGTAACCCACCAGGATGACCAATGGGTTTATGACCATATCTATGATGCAGAAGGAACTGCTCATATCACATTCCATCCAGATCCATTCTATAACGGATGCGCACCACAATATGATGTTTTAGTTGAGCTTGGCTATATTGAAGCATCTAATGCCCGTCCTTTCCCTGATTATTTTGATATTTCGATTTATGCCGATGCACTCAAAGAAGTCATAGCTGAAAACCCGGATGATCAGTTCTATAAAGATATGTGGACGTATTTTGTCAAGCATAACAATAAATACCCGAACTTTGAGAAACTTTATCCAAATTCTTTGTAATTACAGAAAATGAGGTGAATATGAAACCATGCATTGTATTAATAGGTGCTCAGCATGTCGGTAAAACAACTCTCGGAAAAGGCTTAGCTGAAAAACTTGGGATTCCGTTTTATGACACAGATCAGATGGTAACAAAAACTTACGGAAAACATATCACTGTTTTTTCGTATGAACGTGGAATAGAAGGATATAACTGGGCTGAAACAGAAGTAAGCAAAACACTTGTTGAAAAATATAAAAATACAGCCCCAATTGCGGCAGTCATTTCAACGGGAAGCGGATTTCATCATGATTTCACAGGAATTGAGGAGCTGAGAAAAATCGGTACTTTCTATTGGATTGATGGAAATCTGGAACTTGGCGCACAACGAATTCTTGATGAAGCAACCACAGACAACGATAAAAAAAATCCTGTACTTATGACATATGGAAAATTTTCAAACTTGTACTCATATGCAGTCAGGGACAAAGTTGAGACTCTTGAGGACTTAAGAAACAGTTATCTAAAAGTTGCTGTTCCAAGCAGATTGTTCTATGAAAAGATAGCGGATATTACAGTAGTGCCGAAAGATGCTCCTGTTGAAGAAAACGTGACGCTTTTATTCAACAGTATACCATGGGATAAAATTAAAGTAACAAAAAAAGCAGTATAAAAATTAAAAAAAAGAGGTACAAAAAAATGGCAGCTGGATTAGCAAAAAAAGTTGAAATCCGTGAAAAACGCTTACAGACAATTCTTACTTATAACGGAGATGCAGAGGGACTTGTCGAAGGTTCAGAAAAGAACACGCTAAAAATCGGGCGGCTTAAATTCAGTCAGTGCGGTAACTGTCAGCAGGGATGTGCGCTCATGCAGATTTACTCAATATGGGACGCAGCAGTTGTTGCACATGCACCTATTGGATGTTATGCAGGAGTTTCTGTCCGTTATCTTGGAAATAATGTCGTTTCAAAAATGCGCGGTAATCGTCCATTTTATCATCACGGAATCTGCACGAATATTCAGGAATCAGATACGATTTATGGCGGTGCCAATAAATTAAGGGATGCCGTTCAAGATGCATACAACCGCTACAAACCCAAAATTGTATATATTACGACTTCTTGTGCTTCAGGAATCATCGGTGACGATGTTCAGGCGGTAGCCGAGGAAATGACAGAAGAACTTGGAATTCCTGTTTTCGCAGTTGAATGTGAAGGATTTAAAAGCCGTATCTGGTCAACAGGTTTCGACGCCTCGTTCAACGGCGTTTTAAATGCGGCAGTAAAGCCACCTAAGAAAAAGCAGAATGATCTTGTCAATATTTTCAACTTTAATGGTATAGATTCATTCTCTCCACTTCTAAAAACAATCGGTCTCAGACCAAATTATCTTATTGAAACCCGTTCCGTTGAGGAACTTTCTCAAATGACTGAAGCTGCCTGTTCCTCAACGATTTGTGAAACTCTAGCCACCTTCATAAGTGACAAACTTGAAGAACTTTATGGAGTTCCACAGGTAAAAGCCCCTTCTCCTTATGGTCTGATTTGGACT
>NZ_JAZOUG010000103.1:0-2614 GCF_045657965.1 Treponema sp.
ACATCTTAAAAGTGACCGAAAATCACCGTGTTTTTTTTAAGCGTTTAATCGAAGAATGTAAAATTGACATAATCTGGGCAAATCATCCGCACGTAGCAAAAATCTTTGAACAGACAGAAAGCGGAAAATTCATTATGTATGCAAACGGAAACACAATCTCTGCACAAAGAACAAATCCGCAGTTTTCTGCTCCAGAAACTCCGCGGGACTTTACCGGTGAAGGTCTGATTATTAAGCTCAAAGCAAGCAAAAATGCAGATGGAAGCATAATTCTTTCAGATATTGAACCGCATTTAATTACAACATATATTACTCCTTCATGGCAGTTTGTTGTAAAAGAACTGAACGAAGATTTTATTAACGCACTGGATAAAGCAGAAATTGTAAACTGGGCTAAATATCTTACAGAACGGAAAAAAATTATGGAACGAGAACTTTCCGGAAAATAACACTCGCATTGTAACTCACTCATTTTTCTTTTATACTTAATTTATGGCTATTGACTACAAAAAATTACCGGTATACGAACAGAAAGAAAAAATACTCGAATGTTTACGACAGAATCAGGTTATTGTCGTTCAGTCGCCTACAGGAAGCGGAAAAACCACTCAGATTCCAGTCATTCTGCATGAGGCGGGTTATTCAGAAAACGGCGTAATTGCAGTAACCCAGCCGCGCCGTATTGCAGCCCTAAGTGTCTCAGAATTTATTGCAAAACAGCTTAAAACAAATTACCCGGGGCTTGTCGGATACAAAATGCGATTCGAAGATAAAACCGACACAAGCACAAAAATCAAAATCATGACCGACGGAATCTTACTGCAGGAAATGAAGCTTGATCCGTGGATGACAAAATATTCTGTAATTATGGTCGATGAAACTCATGAACGCAGTCTTAACATCGATTTCGTCCTCGGTCTTTTAAAGCGTGTACTTGCTGCCCGCCCGGATTTTAAAGTAATCGTTTCAAGTGCAACAATGAATGCCGAAGCTTTTTCTGCCTATTTCGGAAACTGCCCTATCGTAACAATCGACACTCAAACCTTCCCGGTCACAATGGTTTACGATCCGCCGCTTAAAGGTCAGAGCACAACAACCGCCACTGCCACAGGATGCGAATATCTTCTTTCAAAAATCGAAAAAACGATTGACCGCGTTCTTGACAATCACGAAGACGGCGACATTTTGGTGTTTTTACCGGGCGAAAAAATCATCAAAGACTGCGCAAAGCGGCTTCAGTTTTCAAATTTTCATTCAAAGATTCATATTGTGCCTCTTTATGGCCGTCTTCCAAAAGAAGAACAGGAGCGCGTTTTTGACAATGCCCCGCTCGGAAAGAAAAAGGTCGTTCTTTCAACAAACATTGCAGAAACTTCTGTTACAATCAACGGAATTACAACTGTAATCGATTCAGGTCTTGCAAAACTCAATTTCTACAGCCCGAAGACCTTTACTTCAAGTCTTAATGAAACACCTGTAAGTAAGGCAAGCTCAAACCAGAGGCGCGGCCGGGCAGGCAGAACACAGCCTGGCACCTGCTACCGCCTTTACAGCCGGAAAGATTTTGATACCCGACCTGAATACACGACCGAAGAAATCTACCGTACAGATTTGAGCGAAGTTGTCTTACGCATGAGTGAGCTTGGAATCACTGATTTTGACACATTCGACTTTATTTCAGCTCCTCAAAAAGAAGACATCCGTGGAGCTGTGGAAACATTAAACCAGATGGGCGCTTTAAATCCTGACCACACTCTTTCTTCAATCGGAAAGCTCATGGTAGAATTCCCGCTGGAACCCCGCGTGAGCCGAATCTTAGTTGAAAGCATTATGCGATATCCGGAAGTTCTTGAAGAAACTGTAATTGCAGCTGCCTTCATGAGCACTCACTCGCCTTTTATTCTTCCACCGGGAGAAGAAAGCGATGCACGAAAGGCACACCATGCATTCCGTGACATTCAGGGCGATTTTGTCTCTTACGTAAAACTTTTCCGCACATACCAGTCTATGAAAAATCCGGTGCGTTTCTGCCAGAACAATTACCTTGACGAGCGCGTAATGGCAGAAATTGCAAACATAAAACAGCAGCTGGAAGAAGAAATCGGGCAGCTCGGAATTCCAATCGGAAGCGGCGGAAGCATGGACGATTATCTTTGCTGTATTGCAAGCGGAATGATTCAGTTTGTTGCAGTCCGCGAAGGCCGTGAGAACTACCGCACACTTACGGCAGACCACATTTCAATTCACCCGGGCTCTTCAATGTTCCGCACAGATCCGCTTTTTATCGTTGCAGGTGAAATCGTACGCACAAGCCGCACTTTTGCAATGTCGGTTTCTCCTCTTACGAAATCTCTTCTTTCAAAAATCTCTCCGGATTTGGAAGCAAAACTTGCTGCAATCAGAGGAAAACGCGGCCGAAGTCTTACCGGAAATCTTGAATATTCAGGCTCAACTTTTGCCTCTGTCAAAGGTAAGCTTTTAGGACGTGATGACGGACACTTTGGCGGCAAAAAACAGAAAGAAAAGAAAAACGAAAACGAAATTATTATCGGTGGAGAAACATTCGAAATCGAAAAACAGAAAGGAAAGAAATTCCTCATTCTTCCGTACAACA
>NZ_JAZOUG010000104.1:0-27775 GCF_045657965.1 Treponema sp.
GCGAAAAGCTCCGTGCCGCAATTACCACCATTGCAGCAGAGTGGCTGAAAAAAGGCTTTGTAAGCGACGCCTTTGTAGCATGGCTTTCTGACGAAAGCAAAGTTTCGTTCCCGTGGTCAATGATTGACAAAATCACCCCGCGCCCGAGCGAAGAAATCGGCAAAAAGCTTGAAGAAGCCGGCATTGAAAAAATGAAGCCATTTATATCGGCTCACAAAACCTACATTGCGCCGTTTGTAAACGCAGAAGGTCCGCAGTACCTCGTCATTGAAGACCGATTCCCCAACGGCCGCCCAGCTCTCGAAAAAGCCGGCGTATACCTGACTGACCGCGACACCGTAAACAACGTTGAGCGCATGAAAGTCACCACCTGCTTAAATCCGCTGCATACATCTCTTGCAGTCTACGGCTGTCTCTTAGGCTACAATCTGATTGCAGACGAGATGAAAGACGCCGACCTTGCATCTCTTGTGCACAAAGTTGGCCCGGTTGAAGGTATGCCGGTTGTAACAGACCCGAAAATCCTTTCCCCGAAAACCTTTGTTGATGAAGTGATTAACGTGCGCCTTCCGAATCCTTTCATGCCCGACACGCCGCAGCGCATCGCCTGCGATACTTCACAGAAAGTGGGCATCCGCTTTGGAGAGACAATCAAAAGCTACGTGGCAAAAGACGGCAGCGCAAAGGCGCTTACTGCAATTCCGCTTGCAATAGCAGGCTGGCTGCGCTATCTTCTTGCTATTGACGACACAGGAGCTGCATTTGAGCTTTCGCCCGACCCGATGCTCGACGAGCTTCGCGCAAAGCTTTCTGGCATTGAACTTGGTAAGCCTGAAAGCGCAGACGGAAAGCTTACAGCCATTCTTTCTAACGCTAACATCTTCGGAAGCGACCTGTATAAAGCAGGTCTTGGCGAAAAGATTGAAGCAATGTTCAAAGAAGAACTGGCCGGTAAAGGTGCCGTCAGAGCGACATTGCACAAATACATGTAATAGAAACTGAAGGATATGCGGTATGCCTGAAAACTACACCATTTACGACCTTGCCCGAGACTGCGGCGTTTCTGTAGCGACAATTTCCCGCGTTATAAACGGAAGTGATGCCGTAAGCTCAAAGACGCGCGAAAAAGTGCAGCAGACGATGAAAGCACACAATTACACTCCGAACGTTTTTGCACGCGGTATGAACAAAATGAGCACAAAAATCATAGCTGTGTTCATTTCGGACATTGCAAATCCGTTTTTCGCAGATATCGTAAAAGGAATAGAAGAAACCTGCCGGCGCTACGAATACCGCATAATCCTCAGTATTACAAACAACGACATGGCTCAGGAAAAAAAAGAACTTGAACTGATGATGCAGAAACAGGTGGACGGATTCATTATCTGCGGAAGCCGTCCTGTTGCAGACACAAATGCGGAGTATCTTCGCGAAATAAGCAATAAACACCCTGTAATAATGGTAAACAGCCGCATTGACGGCGGCGAAAAGCTCTATTCCGTGCTTGTTGACGAAAAAACTGCCTCAGAAAATGCACTGGAAACGATTCTTTCAAAAGGTCATTATAAACGCCTGTATGTTTTCGGTGATACTGTATGGCAGACCACAAAAGATAAAATCGAAGCCGCAGAAAAAGTCTGTAAAAAACTCTCTGTTCCTTTTGATTCTGATTCTCTTTTTCAGTGTCCTCATACTCTCGAAGCCGGATATGAAGGAGCAGTCCGCTTTCTCAAACAAAAGCCTGTCACTCCCTGCCTTGTCTTTTGTGTTTCTGACCAGATTGCTGTCGGTGTGCTTAAAACTTTAGGTAAATTCGGCATGAAAACTGGTGAAGATTTTGGCGTACTTGGTTTTTCCAATATTTCGCTCTGCCAGCTTGTTACACCGTCTCTTACTACAGTAAACCAGTATATGAAAAATCTTGGTGAACAGGCAGCAAATCTTTTTATAAGTTCACAGAATGGCATTATCCTTGATGAAAAAGTCTTTTACTCAGATTATGAACTCATTGAGCGTGAAAGTACCGTCTGATGTGTTTAAGGAAATAAAAAAAGCCCCGAAAAATGGGGCTGTTTTCTTTAGTCTTTTGCGCGTTCTACGAATGAACCGTCGCGTGTATCGATTACGATGCGGTCATCTGTGTTACAGAATAATGGAACTTTAACTTCCATGCCTGTATCAAGAGTTGCAGGCTTTGTTGATTTACCTGAAGTATCGCCTTTAACGCCTGGTTCACAGTATGTGATTGTGCGTGTTACCTGAATTGGAAGGCGTACACCAACTGGTTTTCCTTCATAGTATGTAACTTTTACTTCGTAGTCATCATCTGGAGAAATGTATCCGGCATTGTCGCCAAGATAATCTTTGTCGAGCATTACATCGTCGTATGTTTCCTGATCCATGAAGTGATAGTCGTTTCCGTCAATGTAAGAAAGTTTTACGTTTTTTTCGACAAGTTCTACTTCTTCGAATTTTTCGCCGGCGTCAAGACCCAAATCCTGAGTACCGCCAGTAACGATGTTAGCAACGCGGAGTTTTGTAACCATGCCCTGACGTCCTGATTTCTGACCGAGCATCTTCTGAACGATGAGTGGAGAACCTTCATACATGAAAGCTGTTCCAACTTTGATTTCGTTAGTCATCAACATAATATGTTACCTCAAAAAATAAAGCTTTATGTACGTATTTTACTGATTTTTAAGGAGATATTCAACACTCAGAAAAAAGTGTATAATTTTGTTATGCGTAAATTTCAGGTAGTAAGTCCGTACGAACCATCTGGCGATCAGGGACAGGCAATCGAAAAACTGGCCGAAGGATTTTTAAAAGGCGATAAATTTCAGACTCTCAAAGGTGTTACAGGCTCTGGAAAGACTTTTACGATGGCAAAAATCATTGAAAAAGTGCAGCGGCCGACTTTAATCATCAGTCATAACAAAACTCTTTCTGCCCAGCTTTACCGTGAGTTCAAGTCATTTTTCCCGAATAATGCGGTCGAATATTTTGTCTCTTATTATGATTACTATCAGCCGGAAGCTTACGTTCCTGCGCGAGACCTCTACATCGAAAAAGACGCTTCAATTAATGACGAAATCGATAAGCTCCGTCTGGCAGCAACCTATTCTTTAATGGAGCGGCGTGATGTTATCGTTGTTGCAACAGTAAGCTGCATTTACGGCTTGGGTATGCCTGAACTTTACATGGAAATGCGTGTTCACATCGAAAAGGGCGAAATCCTTGATTTACGAAAATTTGAGCGGGATTTAGCTTCGATTCAGTATCAGAGAAATGACATGGTTTTGGAGCGGGGCAATTTCCGCGTTCGGGGAGATGTAATTGAAGTTTATCCGCCTTACATGGAAACTGACACCGCCTACAGAATCGAGCTTGATTTTGACGAAATTGCAAAAATCTCACGCTTTAATGTAATCAACCGTGACATTGAAGAAGAACTTGACGAACTTCAGCTTTATCCGGCCAAGCACTTCGTAGTTCCGCACGAAACTTTAATCAGTGCCACAGAGCGAATCGAAAAAGAGCTTGAAGAGCGAGTTGAAACTTTACAGGCTGCCGGCAAAATGCTTGAAGCTGAACGCCTAAAGACCCGTACAACTTACGACATTGAAATGATGAAAGAAATGGGCTACTGCTCCGGAATCGAAAATTATTCAGGTCCGATTACAGGCCGTAAAAGGGGAGATCCTCCTGCAACGCTCCTGCATTATTTTCCTGATGACTTTTTGTGCCTTATTGATGAAGCTCATGTTACAGTTCCTCAGGTAGGGGCAATGTATGAAGGAGACCGGAGCCGCAAGCAGAATTTAATCGATTTTGGATTCCGCCTGCCTTCAGCACTGGATAACCGCCCGTTAAAAGCCGAAGAGTTCTGGAAGAAGATGAACCAGGTCATTTACGTTACTGCAACTCCGCGGCCTGAAGAAATCAAGCAGAGTTCGCAGGTTGTTGAGCAGATAATCAGACCGACCGGGCTTTTGGATCCGATTATTGATATTCGTCCGAGTGAAGGTCAGATGGAAGACATTTACAAGGAAGTAAAAGAGAGAATCGATAAGGGCGAGCGGAGCCTGATTCTGACATTGACAAAAAAAATGGCAGAAGATTTGACTGATTATCTTTTAGGCTTAAATTTAAAAGTAAAATACATTCACTCAGAAATCGATACTTTTGAGCGTGTTGAGATTCTAAAATCGCTTCGAACCGGTGAAATCGATGTGCTGATTGGAATTAACCTGCTTCGAGAAGGAATTGACCTCCCGGAAGTAAGTTTTATCGCAATTCTGGATGCAGATAAAATCGGCTTTTTGCGTTCAACGACAAGTTTGATTCAGATAGTAGGACGTGCTGCCCGAAACGAAAACGGCATGGTCGTAATGTATGCAGACAACATAACGCCTGCAATCAAAGAAACCGTTGATGAAACAAAACGAAGGCGTGAAATCCAACAGAAGTACAACGAAGAGCACGGAATCACTCCGCACACAGTTTCAAAAGCCGTTCAGGATATTTTAGTGCGGCAGCAGGCAGAAGCAGGCGAAGAAACTGAAATCGAACTCGGCGTTCTTAAAAAGAGCGCAAATCTCTTTGACCCGAAACAGCGCAAAAAGCTGATTGAAGCATTAAAGAAAGAAATGAGCGATTACGCAGACAGGCTTGAATATGAAAAAGCCGCGGCAATCCGTGACCAGATTCAGGAAATTGAAAGAACGTATGGAGGAAAGTAAGAAAATGCAAGATGCCCTACAGGAGATAGGGGGAGAAAGACACAGATAATCCGTGTCATCTGTGGAATCTGTGGTTAAATCAAATCTCGCTGAGTTCTTCGATATAGTTTGCTGTATTTTCGCGCTTCAGGACAACAATTGTAATATCGTCGTTGCGTTTTTCATCTTTTGTAAAAGACTGAAGCTCGTCAATAATGTCTTCCATGATTGACTGTGCATCTTTTGCATAACTTTCTTTGATAACTTTTTTAATCCGCTCGCTTCCAAACTGCTCTTTTGCTTTATTTGTGCTTTCAGAAAGACCGTCCGTGTAAAAAACAAGAATGTCATCTTCTGCCATTGTAAATGTAATCTGCGGAAATGAAACTGTGATAAAATCCAGACCAATGGCTCCATGGTGTTCATCGCTGTTTCCTGATTCAATTTCATCACAGATATTACTTTGAGCAGAATAAAGAATCGGATTCGGATGACCTGCATTTGCCATTTCAACCTGGCAGACATCATTTTTATCAAAGTCATTGAAGCGGAACATAACGCCTGTCAGATAATTTTCGATATCACCTTTTGCTTCAAGGATTTCATCATTAATTTCGTAAAGAGTGCGTGAAACCGATTCATTTTTTTTGCGGTTCCGGATAAAGGCATGATAAATAATGTTTTTTGCAAGCATGGTTACAAGACTTGCCGCAATGCCATGACCAGAAACATCAAACAGAGAAAAGCCGTTTAAAATTTCTTTTGTGACATAGTAGTCATACATATCGCCTGAAATTTTATCAAGAGGCTTATAGCTTACCGCAATATCCCAGCCTTTGAGTGTCCGTGGAGGATACGGGAAAAATTTTTTCTGAACGATTGAGGCCATTTCCAGATCGGCTTCCGAACGTTTAATTTCTTCAGTAAGTTTTGTATTTTTTTTAGAAAGTTCCCGTGTCTGTTTGTGAACTTCCCGCTGCAGCTGTATATTGAGATATTCGTTTTGAACAACGGCTTTGTTGTATTTTACAGTCAAAAGAATAATAAACATGATGAGCGTACAAAGCCAGCCGAAAAGTGAAAAATAAGGTAAATCAGCTTCTTTAAGGGAATTTTTTAAAACAAAGTCGATGATTATTGAAAGGGCAAGCGGAATAAAAGCAGAACTCAGAATAAAAGCGGAGTGACGTTCATTAAATTTAAAAAATGCTTTTACAATGAAGAAAACACCCGTTGCAATTTGAATCAGTGAAATCACCAGAGTAAAAGGACAGACTTTCATAAGGATTGAATAGTCTGGAGCTGCAAGTGTTAAAACAGTGCTTAAGAGAAAAAGTGCTGTTCTGAAATTTCTCAGTCTGTCAGATTCCCGTTTATAAAGATGCTGTAATATGAAGGTTGTAAGACAGAAAGACATTAAATAAAAACCTTCACATAAAGTGACTTTCATAAAAGTTGTGAAAGAAATATTACCCAGAAAATCCAGTGGAATTTGAGGAGTAAAAAAAGGTGTTATAAAAATCATTGAGGCAATGCAGAGCAGCGAAAATGAAAGGTACTGGCGGTCTTTCTTTCGCCAGACAAAAATCAAAAAGAAAAGGAGGGCTGTAAAAAGCATGCCGCCTTCCGCAAAAATATAGATAATTGACTGTCTGAATTCATGATAGACATGAACCCGCTTTGTCTGGTCATGTTCGGCTATTAGTACATGATTTGAAATACCGCTTTTCCCGGCACAGTAGACTTTTATACAGACAGTGTTTTTGCCGGTCGTGTTAATAAGTGAAGCCGGTATTGTATAAAAATGTGAGCCCCAGAGAGAACTTTTTTCATTCGGCGGAAAATTGCCATAGCCTCCGACATATGTTCCGTTTACCCAGACTTTATCTGCAAAATGAAGATATGAAATTAAAAGCCCAAGTGCTTTACCTTTTAAATAATCACTTACTTCAAATTCAGCTTTGAGCCAGATGTATTTTTGAGAAGAACCTGCCGTAGTACGTATATTTGCAATGCCTTCTGTGGAAAATTTTTTAAAATTCAGAACTTCTGTATCTTCTGCAGTGCTTTCTTCAGAACATGGTGCCCAGTAAAAAGAATTCCTTAAATCTATAAGTTCTCCGTTTAAAACAGGATTCGGATCTTTCTTACAGGAATTAAGCACCAAAGCGGATAAAATTAAAATGCAGAATAAGAGTACATTTTTACGCACGATATGAGTATAACATAAAAAATCTCCAAAATCTGCATTTTAATGTGTTATATTTAGATTTTTTTTTATTTTTATTATATGATAAATGCATGATTTCTAATCTTTTTTTTACACTGAATGCTGTTATGCCGATTGTGCTTGTGATTGCAACCGGTTATTTTTTGAAGTCGATTCATCTTTTTGAAATTAAATTTTTCCCGCTCTTAAATAAGCTTTGTTTCAGATGCTGTCTTCCGTGCCTGCTTTTTTTTAATGTTTATAATGTTGATAATCTTTCTGAAATTGCACAGTACGGTAAAATCTGCCTCTTTGTCATTGTTTCTATTCTTGTTTTTTTTATGCTGGCACTTTTTGCTGTCCGATTTACAGTTAAAGATGACAGGCAGAAAGGTGTTATGATTCAGTGTGCTTACCGCTCAAACTATGCGATTATCGGAATATCACTTGCAATGTCAATTTCAACTGGAGATTCAAGGCCTGTTGTTGCTGCTTCAATTCTTTCTTCTGTTTCAATTCCGCTTTTTAATGTGCTTGCAATTCTGGCTCTCTCGCTTTTTGTAAGTGAAAACGGAAAAAAGGTCAGTGCAGTTTCTGTCTTAAAAAAAATTGTTACAAATCCGCTTATTTTAGGTGTTGCTGCAGGCTTTTTCTGTCTGCTTGTAAGATGGCTTATTCCTCAGAATCCTGACGGAACAAAACTTTTTACAATTAAGCAGAATCTTCCGTTTGTATATAAAACAATTTCTATGCTTGCTCTTTCGGCAAGTCCAGTTGCACTGATTGCCCTGGGCGGAAATTTTGAATTCAGTGCAGTTTCAAGGCTTAAATATAAAATTATTGCGGGAGTTCTTGCGCGTACTGTAATCTGTCCGCTTATCTGTCTTAGTGCAGCGTATGCTTTCGGTTTCAGAAATCTTGAATTTCCAGCCTTAATTGCGCTATACGGAACTCCTTTAGCAGTTTCAACCGTTCCTATGACCAGCGAAATGGGCAGTGATTCAGAACTTGCCGGCCAGCTTGTCGTATGGACTACTTTATGCAGTGCCTTTACGCTTTTTGTGATAATCTTTATATGTAAGCAGGCCTCTCTTCTTTAATCGTGCGGATTTTGAAGCATTGTGCCCCGGCCCCATAAAAAGCCGTTTTTAATTTCGAAAAGCCACAGCTCGTATCCATAGCAGAAAATTGCATAGTCGTAATAGCCTACATTTGTTCCAAGGGGAACCGGAATCATTTTTTCGCGTTTCCCCCGGGCAAGTTCATCGTAACGCTGAACATTAAAAATCTCTTCTGCAATTTTTTTGCCTTCTGAAAAATCATTAAAACAGTAAAATGATGTGTGAAGTTCTCCTCCGCTTTTAAAATTTAAAGTTACAGGAACTCTTTCATAAGCAGAAGAAGAGAAAATCAAAATATTCATAAAAAAAAGCAGAATTAAAATGCGGAAATTATGAATCATACACTATGATTATCGGAAGGAAGTTAAAGGGAGCCGATAAATTCCAAAAGATGTGAAGCTAAATTTCCGTTCTGATAAAGTTTTGCGGCAAAATTCTTAAAACCTTCAGTGTTTTTTTTGTCTGCTGTATCTAAAAGCATTTCTGTAAGTGACTGAGAATCTTCCTGTGTTTCGTAATCATTATAGCTTTGCCAGAATTTTTTAACCGGTTCAAATTCTTCGTCCTTAAAAAAAACTTCCATACGGCTTAAAAGGGCATTTACTTTTACAAGCTGATAATTTTCGTCCTGTTTGTATGCCTGCCATACAAAAGGAATGGAAGAAAGACATGCCCTTGCAAGAGAATCTTCTCCGCGGACAAAAAGAAAATCCATTTTTAAAATGAATTCATCAAATTCCTGCTGTGGCAGAAATGGAACTTTTTCTATTAAAAAAGATGCCCTGCTTTTTTTACAGGCATTTTCAAAAGGAGAAGAAGATTTACCGCTTGCAAGATAAACAGTTACGCAAAATTCCGGATTTTTTTTCTGCATTATTTCCTGAAATTCTGAAATTGATTTAACAACGGCAGTGCAGTCATCTTCGTAAGCAAAGTAAAAAATTGAAAACTGAGAATCCGAAACAGAAAGTTTTACAGTTTCAGTTTTCTGTTTTTCGTTAATAATAAGCCCGCCTGTTTTTTCTGTAAAACCCGGCATAAAAAAGCGTTTTTTAATGTTTGCTTTTCTGGTTCCGGATTTCAGCAGGTGAAATTCTTCTGCATAATCTTCTGCGGTAAGGTAATCTATCTGTAAAATCTGTACTTCACTGTTAAAATCTGGCGAAAAAAGAATATTTTCAAGCCAGTCAGGCCGGCCGCACTGAAAACACTCCAGTATAATTGAAAATGGAAAGCCGGATTTTTCCAGAAGGCCCAAATCAGAATTTTCAGTTTTGAGATTCCAGTCAACAACTTTCCAGACAGTGTTTTTGTACAGGAAATTCTGTATCTGTTTTGAAGAATCGATTTGAGGAGCAAGGGCTTTAAAACTTTCGAGGTTACTGACAACAAGTGTAAGTTCAAGAGACGGATTCAGATCGCTTAAAGCACGTGCAAGCCTGTAAACAACTCCTATGTCGCCGAAATTATCTACAACCTTGCATAAAATCAAAATATTGTTTTTATTGAACATAGTTTACATCCTGATACCAAATTGAATTGACGGAAAAATTTTTAGTTTTTCGGAAATATAAAAATGTCCCAGATTATCTTTTCTGACAGAATCAGAAAAGGCTTCCTCATTAAAATCTTTTATTTTTAAATCAAAAATCACGGCTGCAAAAATCTGGAATCGATGCCGCGGTTTAAAGGCAAGTAAAATCCGTGCAGAAGGAACTAAATTTAATTTTTTGTCAGTATTTTTATCATCCAGAAAGATAAACCTTGAAAAAGCTTCTAAATCAAGCAGAACCGGTCCGTAAAGAAATTCTTCATGACCGAGACCTGCTGAAAATCCATAAATATCGAAATTTCTTTTTGTAAAAATATCTGCCAGAACTGTGGTATAAACTTCTCTTGTTCCGATTTTTAAGCCTAAATTCCAGACTCTCTGTGTTGAAAAGCCGGCTTCTGCCTGAATGTTAAACTTTAAATGTTCAGAGAGCCCGTATTTTTTGATAAGCGGTTTAGATTCTTTTCTGGAAAGTTTTTCATATTCCAGTGAATCCTGATTTAATGTTATTTTTCCTGCTTCAAATTTTACAACTCTTCCTTTATTGACAAAAATATTCTGTGTTTTTGTTTCAAGCAGGAAACTGCCGTCAGCCTTGTATTTTTCGATTTTATAACCGACTTCGGTTGGAATAAGGCTGTCTTTATGAATTACCACATTCAAATTCTGGTTTCCGGGAAAACCGATTACATTTTTCTGTGGAAGCGGAAAGCCTGCAACCGGGATTTTAAGTGAATAAAGTTCAAAAGCCCCGTCTTCAATTTTACAGAGCAGGTTTCCTTCTTCATCGTAGACCGCACAGTCAAAATTACCGTCAAAAACTATTTCAGCACATCCTGATTCAGAATAAACTTCATTTTCATCAAGTGCCATAATCCAGGAAAGATAAGTTTCCGGGGCGTGCATATCTATACATGCATTTAACGCGTAATCAAAGCCGCCTTCAATATTTGCTTCTACATTTCTGCGTATCTGGCGAAAAAGAAAAGGAATTTCTTCTTTTTTCTGCATTATGGTATTTATGTCATTTGAAGAGCCTTCAGGAAAAACTTTCCAGAAAACATTTTCTCCCATATTGCGCAGTCCGAGAAAATTTCTGTAGTAACTTTCTGTGTCTGTATAAATATTTGTCAGAATTCTTGAAAGCTGAATCTGTAAAAAAGGACCGTTTTTAAATGGATGGTAAGGTCTTAAAAGCAGTTTTTCAAAATACCTGTTCATTCTGGGAACATAATTATCTAAATAAAGCTTTGGACTGGTATTCCAGTAGTTTATGAGCACTTTATTCTGCCCGAACTTTTTCCACTGCCAGTTATTCTGGTTTGGTGGAATTGAAGGTACGATATCTTCTGCATTTACAATGTTCCAGATAAAATTGTATTTCTCATCAGAGGTTTTTTCTTCCTGGCTTACATTCGGGGAAGCAAATGTGTATACAAAAAGCTGATTTTCTTTAATTTTTCCTTCATCAAACAGAATTACGCCAAGAAGATTTGAAAGAGCGGCTCCACGACTGTGTCCGGTAATCAGAAAAACACATTCTTCTGTATTGATTTTGTTTTTTTCGAGATATGCATACAGATTTTCTTTGATTTTATGAGCAGTTTTAGAAAACCCCTCGTGAATGCTGATATTTTTTTTTGTTGTGTCGCTGATATTCAGATTTGAAATCCATTCGTTTGCATTCATCGGTGTTCCGCGAAGAACTATAAGCACGAGATTTGAATTTCTGACTTTTTTTACTGCAAAACTGTAAGCCGCCTGATTGTTGTCCTGCTGATTTACACTGTAATCAAGAGAATAATTCCATTCGATTTCTGAATCAGAAAAACCTAATGCATGGTAACTTTCCAGAAGTGCATTTGAATCCGGTGATTTTTCAACATCAGTATAAGATGTAGAAGCGAGAAGGGAGGCAATGCGGGCTATTTTGTGATTGTACTGATACGGCGAATTATTAAAGAACCAGTTTTCATCCCATTCTATTTCAACAGGCACGGGCTTTTCTGCCATTGTAGCAAGACCTGTTACAGAAAGCGTTACCGTGCGTGCATGAGAAAACTGAAAAGTAAAAAGTAGAAAAATGAAAACGCTAAAGAGCAGTTGTTTTTTCATTTGTCTGATTCTGACTGCTTTCCTTGCCGTCGAGAGTAACTTTGAGTTTTTTGTATTCTCCGTCACGGAAAACAGTTACTGTTACAGTATCTCCCGGCCGTTTTGATTCTAAGGCACTCATGTAGTCAGCGTAAGTTTTAACAGAAATATTGTCGATTCCAGTGATAATGTCGCCGCCAAGATAGATTGTGGTCGGATTAAATCGCGAACCGTACTGAACAGCCTGTGTGCCGCCGAGAATTCCTGATTTTTCGGTTAACGAGCCTTTTTCGACAGAGCTTACAAGAACGCCGGTCGAAACAGAAAGCCGTGCATACCGTGCAATTGAAGAAGTCATCTGAACCGGAGTGATTTTTAAAACACCGCGGTTAACTTTGCGGTATTTAATCAGGTCATCAACAACGCGGCGGGCTGTACTTACAGGAACAGCAAAGCCGATTCCTGCAGAACTTCCTGAATTAGAAATAATCATCGTGTTGATTCCGACCATTTTACCGGTTGTATCAAGTAAAGGTCCGCCTGAGTTTCCAGGATTGATTGCTGCATCGGTTTGAATCATATTTCTGATAATGACATTCGTGCTTTCCTGAATAGGACGGCCAAGTCCGGAGATAATACCTGTGGTCATAGTGCGCTCTAAGGCAAAAGGATTTCCGATTGCAATAACTTTCTGACCGACTTTAAGATTGTTTGAATCACCAAAATCGATTGTTTTGAGAGTAACATTGTCCGGCGGATTAAATTTTAAGACTGCAATATCGCTTTCTACGTCTTTTCCGATTACGGTTCCTTCATATGAAGAGCCGTCTGCAAGGGAAATATTGATTTTAGTGGCATTTGAAATTACATGTACATTTGTAACTACATAGCCGCGGCTGTCGATAATAGAGCCGCTTCCTGAACCGCCTTCCTGCACAACAGGTTCCCAGAACCAGTTGTAAGCCATTTCCTGTGTTGTAATGTTTACAACTGCTTCGTTACATTTTTCGTATACAGAAATATTCTGCTGTTCATCCTGAGTGTATTTTGAAGAAGAAGTTGAAATTGTGCTTGTGTTTTCTGAAACTACCTTCTGGCGGATGCTTTCCTGTTCAGAGGTCTGTGAAAAATTCGACTGATTTTCAGAAAAATCAGTTTCAGCCTCAGAAGATTTTTGTGAGGTTTCTGTATCAGTATTTGAATCTGAAGATTTTGAATTTACTGAATAATAAGCAACAAAACCGAGAGCAATTAAAATGCCTGCAATAAGACCGGAAAATGCTGATTTTATCAGCTGTGAGCGGGAATAAAGTTTCATAAGCCTTCTCCTGCTGTAACTGTATTTTCTGCCTGAGCCTGCTCTGACTGCAGGGCAGCAGATTGTTCCTGAAGATTTTGAGAAGATTCATCTTCGGTTTTTTGAAGTTCTTTAAGCTCGATATAGAAAACCTGTGCCTTGCCGTTTTCGACGGAAATAAAATTTTCCTGATATTCATAACCTTCTTTTTCTACACGAAGAAGGTAGATTCCGTCGATAAGATTTGTGAGAGTTAATTTACTTAGGCCCTGATAATTTCCGTTCAGAAGAATCCGGCATTTTTTTACATTTGTATTGAATGTAACTTTTGTACTTCTGTCTTCAATTGGTGATGATGATTCGCTTTCAAGCATCGGAATAAAATCAAATGCTCCTTCTGCCGAAACTAAACTTCCTGAAAAAACTGAAAAAACTGTAAAAATAACTAAAAAAATCTTTTTCATGCTATAAATAATATCTCAAAAATCATCTTCTAACAATAAATTGCTCATTTTTTCTTCATCTAAAATCCCATGTTCCAGAAAACTGTAATAACCTGACTTTGCAATGATTATATGGTCAAGCAGAACAATTCCCAAAATTTCAGCAGCTTTAAAAAGTCTGTGAGTTGTTTCTATATCAGCTCTTGAAGGCGTAATATTTTCGCTTGGATGATTATGACTTATTACAACGGCCGAAGCATGTTCTTTGACGGCTTCAGAAAAAACTTCCGATGCCCTGACAATTGCCATATTTCCGACTCCGGAGCAGATTACCCGGATTGAAATTATTTCACGTGCTCCATTTAAGGAAATACAGAGAAAATGCTCCTGCTTCATCATGGAATAATTCTGAATATATGGAATAATGTCTGAAGGGGAGCACAGGGAAAATTTTGGCTTCTGGTCAAGTCTTCTTCCCAGCTCCAGTGCAGAAGCAATCATAAGCGCTTTTGAAGTTCCCACCCCTCTTATTTTAAGAAGATTTTGAATTAAGTTTTCCTTATTTGATGACATAATTGTTTCCAGAACTTTATGGGAAAGCTCTCTGACAGGAAGTTTTCTGGTGCCGCTTCCTAAAATCAGCATGATTAATTCTACTTCACTTGGATAAAAAAGACCGTGTTTAAGCGTAAGCTCCCGGATTTCAAGTTTTTTATCCTCGTCTTTTTTCTTTTGCCGGTTGTTTTTGTTCATATAATAACTCCTGTATATTTATAGGCTGTAAAATGAATTCTTGGGCATAAAAAAAATTAAAAATCATGAAAAAAAATCTGAATCCGATAATTTTAATATGAAAAAATTATTTTTTGTTTTAAGACGTCTGGTGCTGGCTGCCGTATCATTTACAGTAATTTCCTGTATGAGTTCGAGAGTAACTGAACAATGTTCTACAGAACTGCTTGGCAGCGGAATAAAAAATGCTCAGCAGCTTACAGATTTTTTTGTAAGCCATAAAAGTGATGCAGACATAGAAAAAGTGACAAGACTTGCAGGTTATTATATTGAAGAAGCTGCTGTTGAAGGAATCAATTCTGATGTTGCTTTTGTTCAGATGTGCCTTGAAACCGGTTTTCTGGGATTTGGAAATCTTGTGCTTCCTGAAATGAATAATTTCTGCGGACTTGGTGCAATGGATGCTGAGCACCCCGGAGAATATTTTGAAAGTGAGCAGACTGGAGTCCGTGCTCATATTCAGCATCTTCAGGCTTATGCCACAACTGCTGAAGTTGAATTAAAACAGCCGTGTGTTGATCCCCGATATTCATGGCCTCACAAGGCAAAATTCGCTGAAAATGTACAGGAACTTGCAGGCCACTGGGCAACAGATGTTGAATACGGGAAAAAACTTGAAAATTATTTATCCGAACTGTCGAAATTTTAATTTCGTTGCATTTTGCTGAATTCTTTGATACAGTTTATATTCAGAGTTGTTTTTATGCAGACAAAGCAGCGAGGTGAATTATGCGTGGTGTTGAATATAAAGGCCTGACTTCCGTTGACGGACCAATTATTGTAGTTAAACGCAGTGAAAATATTTTTTATAACGAAATTGTATCTGTGCGTGACCGGAACGGCGAAAAAAAGACCGGCCGTGTAATCGACTTAAACGAAAATATTGCAATTGTTCAGGTTTTTGGTTCTACAACAGGCCTTGATTTGCATGAAACTTCCGTTGAATTCCTTGAAGAACCTATGGAACTTCGTGTAGGCGACGGGCTTTTAGGACGCATTTTTAACGGTCTGGGCGAGCCGATTGACGGACTTCCGCCGATTGTTTCAAGCAAAAAAGTAGATGTAAACGGCATGCCGATTAATCCTTATGCACGTGTCTATCCGCGAGACTTCATTCAGACAGGAATTTCTTCAATCGACGGCATGAATACTCTTATCCGCGGACAGAAACTTCCGATTTTTTCCGGTAACGGTCTTCCGCACAACCGCCTTGCCGCTCAGATTATCCGTCAGGCAAAAATCCGCAATTCTGACGAGCAGTTCGTAATGGTTTTTGCCGGCATGGGTATCAAATACGATCAGGCTCAGTTCTTTATTCATTCTTTTGAAGAATCAGGCGTATTGAGCAAAGTTGTTATGTTCCAGTCACTTGCGGATGCTCCTTCTATCGAGCGAATTATCACTCCGCGCTGTGCTTTAACGGCAGCTGAATACTTGGCTTACGAAAAAAACATGCACGTTCTTGTCGTTATGACTGATATGACAAACTACTGCGAAGCTCTGCGTGAAATTTCTACAACCCGTGGTGAAGTTCCGGGGCGAAAAGGCTATCCGGGATACCTTTATTCAGATTTAGCTGAGCTTTACGAGCGTGCAGGTAAAATCAAGGGAAGCACCGGTTCAATCACTCAGATTCCGATTCTTACAATGCCGAACGATGACATTTCTCACCCGATTCCAGATTTGACTGGATACATCACCGAAGGCCAGATTGTTCTTGACCGCGAACTTTCCCAGAAAGGCGTTTATCCGCCGGTTTCAGGCTTGCCTTCACTTTCGCGCCTTATGAAAGACGGAATCGGCGAAGGCATGACGCGCGAAGACCATTCTGCCGTTTCAAGCCAGCTTTTTGCCGCTTATTCAAAAGTAAAATCAATCCGAAACCTTGCCGCAATCATCGGTGAAGAAGAACTCGGCGAAGTTGACCGTATGTACTTAAAGTTTGGTGAAGCACTGGAAACTCAGTTCTTTACTCAGGGGGAGCACGAAAACCGCAGTATCGAAGAAACTCTTGATTTGGGCTGGAAACTGCTGAAAATCCTTCCGAAGAATGAGCTCTATCGAATCAAACCAGAACTCATTGCAAAGTATTATCCAGAAGACTAAATTATGGCGAAACTAAACATTGCACCGACTAAATCTAATCTTCTCTCCATAAAAGAACAGCTTGCTGTGGCTGTTGACGGCTACGATTTGCTTGAACAGAAGCGTGAAATCCTTGTTATGGAACTTATGCGCATGGTCGAAAAGGTAAAACTTTTAGAGCGCGAACTTGATAAGTGCATTTCAAAGGCTTATCCGGCTTTACGTAACATGCTTATGAGCGTCGGCGGAGATCAGACGGAGCGGATATCAAAATCAATTCACTACGAATACAATCTTAAAGAGAAGTCTGTCACAGCAGGCGGAATGAGTTTTAAGTCTGTAGAAGTTGAACTTCCGAAGCAGCAGCTTTTTTATTCATTTATGGGAACGTATGCTGATTCCGATAAAGTAATGGTGGAGTTTTTCAAACTACTCAATCTTTTAACCGAGATGGCTTCAATCAGAACTATTGCATGGCGGCTTGCAACAGAAGTCAAAAAAACTCAGCGCCGTGTAAATGCGCTGGACAAAATGATTATTCCGCAGAACCGCGAAACTAAAACTTATATCGAAAGCGTGCTTGAAGAGCGTGAACGGGAAAACACTTTTGTATTGAAGAGTCTGAAAAACAGAAAGTCAAGTTAGCGGAGTGTGAAATGATTAAACCTTTAATTCAGAAAGTTGTTGTAGCTGTGAACGGCTCTGAGCAGTCGATTCATGCATCAATGTATGGAATCCTTCTTTCCAAACAGTACAAATGTGAGTTAAAGGCAATTTATGTGGTTGACACTTCCACGCTCAAACAGCTGACAATGAGCAGAATTTTTCTTGAAGAAGAAAGTAAAAATTATGAACAGCGTCTGTGTGATGACGGTAAACGATATCTTTCTTATCTTGACCGGCTTGCAAAGGAAAAAGGCGTTAAAATCGAAACAGAACTTAAAAAAGGTGCAATCTGGTCGGAACTTATAAAATCAGCTGAAGATTTCGGGGCAAACCTGATTCTTCTGGGAGGTAAAGAGCATCCGAATGATACGGCACGCAATTCAATCCGGCATGACAAAATATCTGCTACAAATGCTGAAATTATCGGGAGTGCAAACTGTAATGTGCTTGTAGTGCGAGAACCTGATATCGAAAAACTCTTTAAAATTGCATAAAAATCTCTAAAATTCACTGCTTGTCACAAAAACACACCAATGATAAGATTATCCTTATATTTTAATCTAATTTTAATGGAGAGCATTATGAAAAAAGTGCTTTTGACAATGGCAGCGGTTCTTGCTTCTGCATTGCTTTTAATTTCCTGCGGCGAAAAAGAAAAAACGCCTGATGAACAGTTTAAGGCTGTAGTAAAATCTTCTGTTATGGAGTCGACAAATAAATTTGCCGGCGGTTTCAGAGACACTTTTAAGCAGGTTAATCTGTCAAGTTTTGGCTCAGACGGAAAATTTTCAATTGAGCTTGATGAAAAAACATCCTCTCTCATTCGTGGAATTATTACAGAAGTTATTCCAGGTGTAGACTTAGGATGGTTAAATTCAGTTCAGCTTACTTCATCAAGTACTTTAAAAGATGACAAAGCCGGTGTAAATCTTGGAATCGGCGTTAATTCAGTTAATATTCTTACTATTGAGTGTATTGAAGATCTGGCAAATGCTAAAATTTATCTTTCTATGCCGGAACTTTTGAAAAAGTATTTTGTAATTGATTCAAAAGATAATTACTCTTTAAAGGAAACTTTCAAACTTTATATGGCAGAACTTAAGCTTCTTAAAACGGCTCCTTCTGAAAAAGTTTTCACAGGTTTTGTTGAAGAACTTCTTACAGCTCTTCTGGCTGATGTAAGCGGTGTTGAAAGATCAGTACAGACTCTTTCTGCAGGTCTTTCTTCTGGAAAAGATGTTTCTGCTGATTACACTGTACTTAAATTTGCATTAACAGAAGAATGGTGCGAAAAAACAGGAGCTAATCTTAAAAAAGCAGTACTGGCAAGTGAAAATCTTAAAGCAATTCTTGACTGGGCTCTTCAGTTCGGTGAAGGTCTTCTTTATGAAGATATTTCATCAGAAGAAATTGCCGCAGAATTTGCAGATTCACTCGAAGAACTGTTTGATGATTTGTCATATGAAGATAATGTCGTTGTAAGTGTTTATGCAGATTCAAAATCTCACTTGAAAGGTTCAAAACTTGTTGTTGACCGCGATTCAATCGAATCAAAATTTGTTCAGAAAGGCTCTTCATTCGGCTATTCACTTGCAGCTGTAGAGCGTAAAAACGAACTTTTTTCTTTGAATGGATTCGGTTCTTATTCAGGCGGAAAAATGACAGGTGATTTTACAGTTTATGCTGATGAAGAAAATCTTTTCTCATTCTCTACAAAAAATTTTGACCTTGAAGGAATGCAGAACCTTAAAGCAAACGGAAGTGTTTCATTTACTCTTACCAGAGAAATGCAGCGTGAACTTAAACGTGAACTCCGCTACACCCTTGATGAAAATGCACTTGCTTTAATTGATAACCTTACATTCATATTAAACATGCAGCAGAAAGACAGAAAATCTGCAAAAACTGAGCTTGTAATCGGAAACGGTGATTCTCCATACTTAAGACTCAAGGGAGACTTTAAAGTTAACGGAGGAAGCAAACTGACTGTTCCTCAGGAAGCAATTGATATTGAAACTCTTGATGAAGATAAAATTATGGAAACAGTACGCGAAATTAAAATGGATACTGTAGCTGCTAACCTTAAAAAAGCAAAAGTTGCTGATGAATATGTTGAAGCTGTATCTCAGTTAAACGGAGAAGCAATTGCAAATATCGTAGAAAGCTATGTAAACCCATACGGTTCTTACAGCTATGATGACTACGATGATTATGATGGTTATGGTTCTTATGACAGTTCGGATAACGGCTGGTGGGAACAGAATTAATTAAAATCTCAAAATCCTACGGCAAAAAGCCTGTACTTAAAGATATTTCTCTTTCAGTTTCTGAAGGGGAAATCGTAGGAATTTTGGGAGAAAACGGGAGCGGAAAATCAACGCTCCTTTCAATTCTTGCCGGAGTCGAAAAATGTGATTCAGGCTCTTTTTTAGTCTCCGGTAAAAATCTTTTTGAAAAGCAAAACTCTTTCCTCTTTTCAGAACTTACAGGTTACGTTCCGCAAAACTCAGTTTTATTTGAAGAGCTTTCTGCACGCGACAATCTGCGCCTGTGGTATTCAAAATCAGAACTGGAAAAATCTCTTTCAGACGGCGGTGTTTTAAATCTTTTAGGCATAAATGCTTTTTTAAAAACAACTGTTTCTAAAATGTCAGGCGGAATGAAAAAAAGACTTTCAATAGGATGTGCTGCTGCCAGAAATCCAAAAATCCTTCTGTTAGATGAGCCTGGAGCTGCCCTTGATCTTGGGTGTAAGGCAAAACTTTATTCCTACTACAAAGAATTTGCAAAAAACGGCGGCATTTTATTTATAGTTACGCATGATGAAAGTGAAATTGCACTTTGTACAAAAAAATATATTCTTGAAAACGGCGAAGCTAGACTTTGCAGGGATTCTGCTCAATGATGCAGTTTTTCAGATTTTTCAGGATTCAGATATTAAAAATCCGTCCGCATATTTTTAATATTCTTTCAGTTTCTTTAATCTCTTTTTTTACAATTGCTTTTCTTGCTTTTCTTTTTGTCCGGAATATGGATTTTTCCGGTACAAAGCAGAAAATTTCCGTTGGTATTGTGGGAGATTTATCGAATAAGTATATGAAATTCGGCGTTGATGCGCTTGAAATGATGGATTCCAGCCGGTTTTTTGTAGATTTACAAATCCTTAATCTTGAAGAAGCAGAAAAATTACTCAGGAAACATACAATTGCAGCTTATGTTGTAATTCCGGACGGCTTTTTTGAAAGCGTTGAAAACGGCAGTAATGATAAAAAAGTCACTTATGTTACTTCAAGCGGAGCTTCGGGAATCGAAAGCCTTTTAAAAGATCAGGTTTCATCAATAATTACTAATCTGCTTTTACAGGCTCAGGCAGGAATTTTTGCAATGGAACATATCGCCGCCCTCACAAATCAGCGCCCGCTTGCCCAGAAATATCTGCTGAATCTGAATATGAAGTATGTAAAATGGACTCTGGACCGTACTAAACTTGCCCGTGTGCAGGAAGCAGGTCTTTCTCACGGGCTTTCTGTTTTTTCTTATTATCTCTGCGCACTTTTGATTTTATTTTTCTCGCTTTCAGGAATCAGCTCGTATCCGGTTTTTATGAACCGCATTCAAAGTCAGTATAAATTTTTTGCTTCGCGCGGTATAGGCTGTTTTAAGCAGGTGTTTTGTGAATGTGAGGCTTATTTTCTGCTTCATTTATGTCAGCTTTTTTGGGTAATGCTTTCAATTTTTGTGCTTTGTTCAGTTTCTGGAATTGAAATTTCTTCCTGGAGATACTGCGGCATTTTTAAGGGCACAGTATCGCTTTTTTTTCATATGATTCCGGTCTGTTTTTTACTTTCCCTGCTGCAGTTTATGCTTTTTGAGTTTTCGGATAATACAGTTTCTCTGATAAGCCTGCAGTTTCTGGTGTTTATTTCACTTTGTTTTACAGGCGGCTGTTTTTATCCGCTGGATTTTTTTCCTGAACAGATGAAAATTTTAGGGAATATCTTACCAGCAGGTATTTCTCTTTCTTTTTTAACTTCATCTTTAATGCAAAATGACAGCATTTCTTCACTTTTAATTATATCTGCGTATTCATTTTTATTTTTCTGTATTTCAGTTTTTCTCCGTTTCCGTAGAATAAGGGGGCGCTCATGATGTGGTTTTTACTGATGCAGAAAAGACTTCTAAAAAAGCCGTCTTTCATTGTGATTCTCCTTTTAATTCTGCCGTTAACAGTTTTTTTTAAATTGACTTCTTCTGAAAAAAGCGGTGTTCTTACTATTGCTGTTCACACAGTAAATGACGGCCTTATTAAGAATTTTTCCTCCTCCATCGAGAATGTGAACTTTATTCAGTGTGATTCTGAAGAAGAAGCAAAAAATCTGGTTCTTGAGAAAAAGGCAGACTCAGCATGGCTTTTTGATAAAGATTTTGAAGAAAGAATTTTAAAGGCCGCAAAAGACGGAATTATCAGGCCGTGCGTGACTGTTTTTGAAGCCGAAGAAAATACAGCATTAAGCTTCAGCAGGGAGCTTTTATATAAAGAAATTTACCCGCTTTTTTCTTATCAGGCATACCGTTTTTATGTACTGGAACGTTTTGGTACTGTTGATGAAGAAATTCTTTTTGAAGAATATAATCGTTTTGCTTCTGGTCCGGAACTTTTTGTTCATAAAAATGCTTTTTTTAAAAACGGTTCAAATGCATTTCTTCTGTTACCTTTCAGAGGGCTGCTTTCTGTGTGGCTTATGCTTTGTACTTTTGCTTCGGTTTTGTATTTTATGAAGGATTCTAAAAGAGGCGTTTTTATCTGGCTTCATTTTAATTCTCAGATAAAAAAATATTTATTTTCACTTTCGATGATTCTTATTCCGCTGGTTTCTTCATCGCTGATTTTTATATCAGCTCTTATCTGTTCTTCACTTTTTACAAATTTTTCAGGTGAATTTTTAGCATTTATTCTGTTCTTATGCAGCTCAATTTTATTTTCACATATAATTTTTCTGCTGTGTGGAAATGAAGTCAGGTTCTGTGCAGTTTTACCGCTTTTGATTCTGATTTTTCTTGTTTTCTGTCCGGTTTTTATGAATATTCATTCCCTCCGCTTTATTCAATATCTGCTGCCCCCGTTTTATTATCTGAATGCTGTATATGAGCCTTATTTTTTTATATTTTTTTTAATTTATGAATTAGTTTTGCTTGTACTTGATTTCATGTTGTATCAACTAAGTCAAATCGCTAAAATAAAAACATTATGATAGTAATGAAATTCGGTGGCAGCTCGGTTGCCAATGCGGAAAGAATCCGCCATGTTGCTTCAATTATTCAGGCTTATAAAGAAGAACGCCCTGTCGTTGTTTTAAGTGCGATGGGAGATACTACAGACCATCTTCTTGATGCGGCTGATATGGCTGTAAACGGCACGGTTGATATTGCAAAAGTAGAAAAACTTCACTTTGATACAGCTAAAGAACTCGAAATCGATGTTCCGGCAATCAAAGAGCTTTTAGAAGAACTTAAATTCCTTCTTACCGGCATTTCAATGCTTCACGAACTTACAAAACGCACCCGCGACTACCTCGTTTCTTTTGGTGAGCGGATGAGCGTACGTATGATGGCAGCCTATCTTGAAAAACAGGGAACTTCTGCAAAATTCTACGATGCGTGGGATATTGGCATGGTATCTGATTCAAACTACATGTCGGCAGAACTTCTCGATGAAGTCTGGGATAATATTCCAAAGGCTTTAGGCGACTATAAAAACGGAAAACAGAAAGAAATTCCTATCGTAACAGGCTTTATTGCAAAGGACAAAAACGGCATTATTACAACCCTCGGCCGCGGCGGTTCTGATTTGAGCGCAACGATGATTGGTGCTGCAATGAAGGCTGACGAAATTCAGACATGGAAGGATGTTGACGGTATTCTTACAACAGACCCTCGAATCGTAAAAGAAGCACGCCCGGTTCCAGAAGTTACTTACGAAGAAGCACAGGAACTTGCAATGTTCGGTGCTCAGGTTCTTCATCCGCGTTCAATGATTCCTTGCCGCAAAACAGGAACTCCAGTCCGTGTAAAAAACAGCTACAATATCAAAAGTGCAGGTTCGGTAATCGTTGAAAAACATTCCGGTGAAACTCCGCGTGTTACTGCAATTACAAGCGTAAAAAATGTAAGTTTAATTGATATTCAGTCAAATAATATGTTTGGTGCATGCGGATTTCTTGCGCATGTCTTTAATCAGTTCTTAAAGTGGAATGTCAGTGTTGATGTAATTGCAACTTCTGAAGTTTCTGTTTCTCTCACTGTAAACGGTAAAACAAAGCTTGAAGGTCTGGTCGAAGATTTGAAACGCGGAGCTGATGTAACTGTAAAGTCAAACAAAGCAATCGTTACCCTTATTTGTGATGCAAGCCATTCAAGCTCAATTCTTGAAGATGCATTTAAAGCACTTCATGAGGCAGATATCAATGTTCAGATGATTTCTCAGGGAGCAAGCAAAGTTAATATTTCAATGCTTGTAGACGAATCTCAGGCAAATGACGTTGTTCAGATTTTGCATAAGGCTTTGTTTAAGTGAGTAGAAAAACTCTAATTCGTTCAGTCAGACGTTTTTCTCTTTCCCTTTTAAAAAATCCGCTTACTTATGTCGTAATTGCTTTTATCGCACTTATGGCTGTTCTGATTGATATTGTATGGCGTTATGAAGCCGGCGTTACAATGGAGCATTACGGCGACAGTATCTGGAACTTTTTAATTGCCTTTGTTGCAGGCTATTACGACATCTGCGTGGTCACTCCTGTCGGCCGCTTCTGCAGTTTTATCATTCTTCTTTCAGGAATTTTATTATTCAGTACAATCACAGGTAAAATAGCTTCCATGTTCATGGAAATTCAAATGAAAAAAGACAAGGGGTTAAAGCAGTTGAAAAATTTAAAAAATCACTTTTTACTCTGCGGCTATCGTGACGGTTTTGAGAAAATTCTTGATACGGTTCTTCGTTCAAATCCGGACATAACGCCGGATATGGTTGTTCTGATTAACGATACTGCTTCTGAAAATATTGAGCAGATTAAAAATCAGAGCCGTTTTAAAGATCTTCAGTATGTTTCAGGGGACTTCAGTGAAGAAGAAACTTTGAACCGCGCCCTTATTAAAGATGCAGAAAGAGTGCTAATTATCGCCGACCGTTCAAAGAATTTTTCCCAGATGGAAATGGACAGCCGTACAGTTCTTGCAGCCCTTACAATGAAAAATTTAAATCCGAGCCTTTACATTGCGGCAGAGCTTTATGATTCAAAATTCCAGAAACATCTTGAAATGGCTCACTGTGATGAAATAATACTTACAAGTGACTACGAATACTCGCTGCTTGCTACTGCTTCAAGCGGCATGGGTTATTCAAACGTTATCCGTGAACTTATTGGTGATGATGCGGATTCCGGTATTCTTATCGAAAATATTTCGCCATCTTTCATCGGAAAGACTTATGGTGAATTACGCTCTTCTATTTCAAACGGTTCTGTTTTAATCGGGCTTCTTCAGAATACGGGAAACTTTTACCGCAGAAGGCAGGATGCTTTGCGTGAAGCCCAGAAAAATCCTGATGTAAAAAAGATTGTTGATAATCTTAAAAAGGTAAAGTCACTAAAAAGCAATGATCCGATTCTGACTCCGGCTGATGATTTTATAATTCAGAAACATACAAAGGCAATTTTTGTAAAAGGTAAGAAAAATGATTCTTTCGAAGCTGTTTAATAAAGAAGATGATCCAAAAAAATCAGAAGTTCTCGAAGAAATCAGCCAGAGTTTTGAAGAAGTTCTTCCAAAACTTTTGAAACTTCATCTTTTTTCAGACTTTCGTGCAGAAAACGAAAATGATGTCCGCATTCTCCGGCTTGTTTACAATGAACTAAAAATTAAAACATTTTCTGCCGGGGAAGAAATTATAAAAGAAGGCGAAGACGGAGAGAATTTCTACATTCTCACACAGGGAAGGGTACAGGTTTTCAGAAACACCCTTGCCGGTGACCGGATTGCACTTGCCATATTAAATGATGAAATGGGAATTTTCTTTGGTGAGGCTGCTTTGATTGCAAAAGACAAACGGAGTGCTACCGTTATTGCACTTACTGACTGCCGTACAAGCGTAATCAGCGGGAAGAAATTTAAAGAACTTTGTGATAAAGAACCTGTTTTAGGTTACCGCGTAATGCTCTGCCTTGCACAGCGGTTAAGTTCTACACTAAAAAAGACAAATACAGATATGACAACTCTTTATGAGGCGTTGTTTGACGAAGTTGTGAATTAGCATATAATTCATTTTGTTTTATAGGAGTAAAAAATGAAAATCGCGTTAGTCGGATATGGAAAAATGGGGCACATGATTGAATCCTGTGCCAAAGCAATGGGACACGAAGTTGTGGCAACTGTAGATGTTGCTGCAAAAGATGCTGCAAATCTTGTAAAGGCAGGCGATTATGATGCTGTTGCACAGGCTGTAAAAAACAGTGGGGCTGAAGGTGTTATCGAATTCTCTCACCCGACTGCTGTAATCGGAAACTTAAACGCCCTTATTCCGCTTGGTCTTCCGGTTGTTGTCGGTACTACAGGCTGGGCTAAATCAGAAGACGAAATCGAAAAACTTTGCGCTTCTTCAAACGGTACATGTATGCGCTCTTCAAATTTCTCAATCGGTGTAAATATGTTTTATAAAATCGTAGAAGAAGCTGCCCGTCTTATGTCTGAATATTCTGAATACGATGTTGCAGTCTGGGAAGCTCACCACAATCAGAAGGCAGATTCTCCTTCAGGAACAGCTCTTGAAGTTGCACGTCGTGTTATGAGCGGAAACAAATCAAAGACAGAAATGGTATTTGATGCTTTCCACGAAAAGCCTAAGGCAAACGAACTTCATGTTTCTTCTACACGCGTAGGCTTTGTTCCTGGAACTCATACTGTTTTCTTTGATTCACCTGCTGATTCAATCGAACTTACACACAGAGCACGCAGCCGGGAAGGTTTTGCACGCGGAAGTGTAGTTGCCCTGGAAAAATTGTGTTCTAAACTTCAGTCGGGAGAGCTTTCAAAAGGTAAACTTTACGGAATGGAAGATTTATTCTAATGAAATTACTTGAAGACAGAATCCTTGCTGACGGCGAGGTAATCGGCGGAAAAATCTTAAAGGTTTCTAATTTTCTTAATCATCAGATTGATGTAGCCTTTCTTGATGAGCTTGCACTGGAATGGAAACACCGTTTTGAAGGTGTAAAAATTACGAAAATCCTTACAATTGAATCGAGCGGAATTGCAATCGGTGCAAGTCTTGCACGTGTTTTTGGTGTTCCGCTTGTTTTTGCAAAAAAACATCAGACTTCAAATGTAAACGAAGATGTTTATTCGGCAAAAGTTTTCAGCTTTACGCACGACCAGTACTACAATGTTGTCGTTTCAAAAAAATATATCAGTAAAGGGGACTGCGTTCTTCTTGCTGATGATTTTCTTGCAAACGGAAATGCACTTAAAGGCTTAATTGAAATCTGTAAAAGTGCGGGTGCAGCACTCTGCGGTGCTGCCTGTGCAATCGAAAAGGGCTTTCAGAATGGCGGAGATGAGCTTAGAAAGGCTGGCTTAAAGGTTGAAAGTCTTGCGATTATCGATAAAATGGATTCAAACGGAATTGAATTCCGCAAAGAGGTATAAAAAATGAAAAAACTTGCAAAAATTGCACTTGCAGTTATGGCTTTTTCAATGGTATTGACTGGCTGTAACAAAAAATCTGGAGCTTCTGCTTCTGTCACAAAAGAAAATCTTAAAGTCGGATTTGTTTACATTGGTTCTGTAAATGACCAGGGCTATACACAGGCTCAGGATCAGAGCCGTCTTGCTCTTGAAGAAATGGGTATTACTACAATGTACAAGGAAAATGTTCCGGAAAACTCTGACTGCGAAAAAGCAATCCGCGATTTAATCGATGCCGGATGTAACGTAATTTACACAACATCTTTCGGATTTATGGATTCAACAATTAACGTTGCAAAAGATTTCCCTGAAGTAAAATTCGGTCACTGTTCAGGATTTAAAACAGCAGAAAATGTTTCTACATATTTCGGAAAAATGTACGAAGCACGCTATCTTGCAGGTATTGTAGCTGGTCTTAAAACAAAAACAAACAAAATCGGCTATGTTGCAGCATTCCCTATCTCAGAATGTATCCGCGGAATTAACGGATTTGCTCTCGGTGTACAGTCTGTAAACCCGGATGCAGTTGTTGATGTTGTATGGACAAATACATGGTATGATCCTACAAAAGAAAAGCAGGGTGCTCTTGAGCTTTTGAACCGTGGCTGTGACGTAATTGAACAGCATCAGGATACAACAGCTCCTCAGGTTGCAGCAGAAGAAAAAGGTGCATTTGCTCTTGGTTATAATGTTCCGACTCCGGATGCAGCTCCAAAAGCTTATCTTACAGCGCCAATTTTCCACTGGGCAACTTTCGTAAAGGATGACATTCAGAAAATTCTCGACGGAAGCTGGACAAGCCGAAAATACTGGGAAGGTTTGAGTGCAAATATGGTAGATTTGGCTCCACTTTCAGAGCTTGTTGCAGAAGGAACAGCAGAAAAAACAGCTTCAGCACGTGCTGCAATCGAAGACGGTTCTCTTAAAATTTTTGCAGGTCCTCTTTATGATCAGAGTGGTGCAGAGAAAGTTGCTGCCGGTACCGTTATGAGCGATGACGAAGTATGGAATATGACATGGTTCGTCAAAGGCGTTAACGGTGTTATTCCTCAGTAACTCA
>NZ_JAZOUG010000105.1:0-5060 GCF_045657965.1 Treponema sp.
TAAATCCCGTGCAAATATTATATCACAAGTCGGCAGATTGTTGGTATTGGCACAATCATGATATTCGAACATTATACTGTCACGAATTTCAGGAATGAATGTGAAATCTCCATTTGCCTTTTTTGTGATATATGGCGCATACCAGTCATTTGCAACTTCACCAGGAACAGCAAGCAACGGCGCATTTGAAATATTAAGAAGGTCTACTTCATGTGCATAGATTCGGATTTTTGCTTCCGGGTAGCGTTTCTTCAGAATACATGCTAAAGAATATGTTTCGCTTCCTTTTCCGCAGCCTGGATTCCATACAACAATCTGCTTTGCAGCATTATCTGGCAGAGCTTTATAAATTGAATCTGCATAATTTTTATCCCACCAGGTTCCGCTGAAAGATGAGAAGAAATCTTTTAAGAAAATATCTGCATCTGATGCTGACTGAAGCTGTGTTTTATCTTTGCCACGTTCCTTTTCCCATTCTTTGTAGCGTTTCTGCATCCATTTGTCATTTAGAGGTGATGCAGTGAATTTACGCATTGAAGCCAGTGATTCAACTACAAACGAGTAATCAACCTTTTCTTCTTTTGCTGGAGCAGCTTTCTGAGGCTGTTTTTTACTTCCGGTAACGGGTGCAGAGATTCTTGCTGACATTTCTTTTACAACATCAGCTTCTGCAGATTTTACATCAGCTTTTGAACCGAAAATCCGTTCAATGTCGAGAAGAATATACAGACGGTTATTTACTTCTACAACACCCTGAATGTATTTGATATTAATATCACCAAATAACGGATGAGGAGGGTTGATGCTTGATTTTTGAATACCTACAACCTTATCGATTTCGTCAACGACAACGCCAAAAGTAAGTTCTCCAATTGAAACAATAAGCATGTTTTCCAGTGCATCGTATTCACGTTCAGGCATATCAATATTAAAAAACAAGCGTAAATCAATGATTGGAATAATATCACCGCGTAAATTATAAACGCCAAGTACAAAAGGCAAAGCATTCGGCACATAGGTAAATCTTCCTGCTTTAGCAATTTCCTTGACTTTCATAATGTCGATAGCATAATCTTTGCCAGCGAGTGAGAATGTGACCATTTTATAGTCAACAACAACCATGTTATCTTGTTTTTCAACAACTGCAGAATCAGGTCCTGCCAGACTTTGCAGATTACCAAGACTTTCCTTAAGAACGGAGTTGATTGAAGGTTTTTCTTCTGCTGTGTTTTCCATAAATCTTCTCCTTATTCACCAAATCCTGTTTCTTGTCTAGCTTGAATTTCCTGACGGACGCCTAATTCAAGCAATTGTGTAACATCGATGATAAGCGATACTGAACCATCACCTAAAATTGAAGCACCTGAGATACCAGGAGACTGCGTGAACTGATCACGTAAAGGCTTGATTACAACATCTTCTTCACCGATAAGATTGTCGACCATTACACCGATTTTCTTGTCCTGAGAACCGACGATTACAACAAAGCAGTATTCACCGTCTTCATTAGTACGAATATTGAACAGCCGGCTTAGTCTGAGAACGCTTATAACTTCGTTTCGGACATTAAGAACTTCGTAGTTATCGATTGTATTGATTTCTGATTTCTTTACACGGACACTTTCGATAACTGATGCAATCGGAATTGAATATACTTCACGGCCAACTCTAACAAGAAGACCTTGAATAATTGCAAGTGTAAGAGGCAGACGAATTGAAAATTTCGAGCCCTTTCCGTGCTCTGATGTAACCTGAATTGTGCCGTTAAGCTTTTCAATCATGGTTTTAACTACATCAAGACCTACACCGCGGCCTGAAACATTTGTAATCTTTTCTGCGGTTGAGAAACCAGGCATAAAAATAAGCTGTGCTGCTTCCTGATCAGAAAGAACTTTTGACGGATGAATAAGCCCTTTGTCGATAGCCTTTGCTTTGACTTTGTCGACGTTGATACCGCCGCCATCATCTACGACATCGATTACAATGCTGTTGCCTTCATTTGCAGCTTTAAGAAGAACAGTACCTGTTTCGTCTTTGCCGGCATTTTTGCGTTCTTCCGGGGATTCAATACCATGATCAACTGAGTTTCGTACACAGTGCATGATTGGATCCATGAGGTCATCAACTACTGTTTTATCAAGTTCGGTATCTTCACCTTCAAGAATCAGATTGACTTTTTTGCCAAGGTCTTTCTGTAAATCACGTACAACACGCGGGAAACGGTCGAAAACCTGACTGATAGGAACCATTCGGATTTTCATGATACCTTCCTGCAGTTCGCCTGTGATTCGACCGAGATTCTGCGTAGAAGAGTGGAATTTTGAGTTTAAATCTTTGAAGCGGTTTTCAAAAGCATCAAAGAATGTAGCAATATCGCCAAATTCATTAGAGATGTTTGTTTTTATATCTTTAACAGCTACACCATTTTGAATTTCTTCGAGATACTGTGGAAGCTGTTCAAACATGCGTCGAATCTTCTCTTTGTAAGAAGTATCCAGAGTCTGGAACTGAATGAGCATATCTGCAAACTGCTGCTGACTCTGGTTAAATGAAGCTTTAGTAATGACTGTTTCAGAAACAAGATTCATAAGGTTGTCAACACGCTTTGAATCTACGCGGAGAATAGTGCTCTGCTGTGCGTGACCTGAAGCAGGAGCTGCTTTAGCAGCTGGTTTAGCAGCTTCTTTTTGTGCAGCCGGCTGAGCAGCGGCTTGAGGTGCCGGCTCTGGAGCAGCAGCTTTTGGAGCTTCTGCAGCAGGAGCAGGAGTAACTGCCGGCTGAGGAGCTGGTGTTGAATCTGCAGCAACTGCATCGTCGATGTTTTTTGCATCAACGCTTAATGTAACGTCGTCAAGGAAAGCTGTATCTTCAAGCTGGTCAGCTGTGTTTGCTGAAGCTACGAAATACACTACTTCTTTGTGGAATTCATCTTCATAGAGTGCATCAAAATCCGGAATTGTTTTTAAAACTGTACCACAGGCTTTAAGAGCAGCGAAAACCTGAATTCCACCAACAGAATTCATAGGATTGTTTTCATCGAAACTTACTGAAATTGACCAGAGTTTCTGACCTGCTTCGCAGCCCTGCTTTAATTCGGCAAGCTCATATTCTGAAAGTGAAACTGTTGGAGCGCCAGAAGAAGTACTTTGTGCAGCCGGTTTTGGAGCAGGTGCAGGAGCCGGCGATGGAGACGCAGCTTTGGGAGCTGGAGAAGCACTTGTGCCACCTGCTATCATGCCTTTAATTTTTTCGGTAATTTCGTCTACGCTTTCACCATAAACAGAACCGTTTGTACGTGCTTCGAGCATAGCCTTTATAACATCAAGTGCTGTTAAAAGTGTGTCGACAACATCTTCTGTAACTTTTACTTTATCGGAACGGACTTCATCAAGAAGGTCTTCCATGGTGTGCGCAAAATGTGCTATTTCAGAAAATTCGACTGTAGCTGAGTTACCCTTTAATGTATGGGCAGCACGGAAAATTTCATCGATTGCATCATGGTTATTAGGATCGTTCTCGATGGCAAGAATATTGCTTTCGAGATTATCAACCATGAGTTCTGATTCTGAGAAGTAGTCTTTTAACAATTCTTCATTTGTAGCGTCAAGATAATCACTCATACTATCTATTTTAACAGTTAGATTTTCAAAGTCAAGTAAAAACAGAAATAATTTAAGTTAATTTTTATTCATACTTGCCAAAATACATACACCTTCAATCATGGCTTTGTGTTCTTCAGGTGCAATTCTTTCATAAAGTGATTCAGGGGTGTCACCGGGAAGGACTGGAACTTTTTTTTGTACCAGAATCTTTCCTGTATCACAGCCGGAGTCAACAAGATGAACTGTACAGCCGCTTTCTTTTTCACCGCTGGCTAAAACAGCTTCATGAACATTGTGCCCCCACATACCGACACCGCCGAATTTTGGAAGAAGAGCAGGGTGCAGATTAATGATTTTGCCGGAATATTCATTTATGATTGATCCGCCCAGAACTGACAGATAGCCGGCAAGTACAATGGCTTCGATTTGATATTTCCTGCATAAATCAAGAATTGCATCGCTTATTGCAATGCGTTTTTCATCACGAGTGGCTTTTTCTGCATTTTCTTTACCAAGTACAGAAAAAGGGCTGCGGATTTCTGCAGGAATTCCTGCATTTTTTGCCCGTTCGAGTGCATAAGCATTTTTTGTATTCGAAATTACGAGTGCGATGTGGTACGGACAATCAGCATGAGACTTTTCATAGTCTATTAATGCCTGTAAATTTGTACCGCCTCCACTTACTAAGACAGCTATTTTCATATAATTATTCTACTACTTCCAGTAATTTTATAAAATACCTTGCAGCATTATCATTCGGCCGGCCTTCATTAAGTTTCTTAAATATAGCGAGTGCTTTCTGTTTATCACCTTTTTCAAGTAAATCCATTGCCTGATTCCAGTATTTTGTATAATTCCAGAGTTTTTCATTATCATCACTTAGTTTTCCTAAAACTTCATAATTTTCATTTAGTTTACGGATTATGCAGCTGTTTTTCAGGTTTTCGCCTGCTTTTTCATTTACTATAATGCCGGTAAGCCCTGTTTTTTGTGAAAAATCACATAATGAAAGCGCTTCTTTCCAGGAATTATCACAAATTTTAAATGAAAATTTTTCTTTTGCACCGGTGAAGCCTGTATTTATCGAATCAGTAAAAAGAGCTGTCTGTGTAGAAACCTTTACTTTATTGTGATTTAAAATAAAAAAGGCGGTATACAAATCATCATTCATACCGTCGATTTTGGGAGAAAGAGGAATTGTTTTTATATCTGCGTTGATTTTTTTATCTGTATCTTTTATAGAAAAAGCTGTGTTTAAGGCAAGTTCACAATGATTTTCTGAGAATAAGGCAGGTGAAAAGATTGAGACGATTGAAAAATCTGTATAATAAGATTCAATAATTCCATTAAAAGTCATAATCTGATCAAAAATATTTTCTAAATAGTAATTTAAAAAGCAGGTGTACTGATTATCAGAAAGTAAGGAAGAAATCGTTGGAAGATTAAGAATTTTTGAGG
>NZ_JAZOUG010000106.1:0-3743 GCF_045657965.1 Treponema sp.
TCTGTGCCATCAAAAGCTTAAGGAAGTCATCTTTACCGAGTTCACGGTTCGCAACCCGTCCTTCACGAAGCTCGTAGTCAAGTTTTTTGTTATAGCCGTTAACAATGTTATCGACATTAAACTTTTCCTGCGGGCTCATCGTTGTATTGATGTTAGCTGCTGTTATTTCCATTTTTACCCCACATTTAGCGGTTTACGCTACACTTCAAATATCGGCATAGGATTTTCGAACTTTATAATTTTCTCACGCAACTATATTGATTTCGTAAGAACCGCCGGAATATGCCTCAACTGATTCGGCAGACAATGCATCCGGTGTAACAAAATCACCGTAAGTTTTTCGTGCCGCAAGTTCCGAATTATGCTGATTTTGATTTTCATTCTGTGCAAAGCCCTGCTGATTTTCATTATTCGAAAAATTTAAATCAAAACTGCCTGTCTCAAAGCCACTTTCAGTAAATGCCTGCTTCAGCCCCGGAATACTTTCCCGGAATGCGTCCATTGCTTCTTTTGTCTGAACTGTAATCTGAGCCGAAAGATTTTTATCATCAAGATTAAGAGAAATTTTTACATTTCCTAAACCTTCCGGACGAAAAATCAGATTGATTGATCCCTGATTGTTGTCTTTAAGAATAATATTTCCTGCTTTAACAAACTCAGGTGCATTTTCCTGAACTGCATTTGAAAGCATATGCTGGAAATCAGAACCATTTGCTGAAGCTGTCTGACTGGATGAAGAAGTAATATTTTGCTGAGCACGGTCAGCCAGTTCCATAGTCATCTGAACATTACCGTCATTCTGGCGCTGCATTGAAAGGTTAATTTCTTTTTTCTCAGCAGATTTCTGAACAATTTTATCAGAAGCAGCTTTAGCGTCAGTTTCATCAAAAAGATGATGAGTTCTTAGATCATGAACAGAAAGTTTTACATCATTCTTCTTTTCTTTAGATGATGCTGTTTTATCAGATTCAGAAATTAACTGACTTTTAGGCAGCCCCCTTTTTTCAATTTCTGCCAGTCTGGAAATATTTTCACCAGATTCAATATTCTTCAGAAATTTTTCCGGATCATTTACTGCAAGATTCTGGGCTGATTCAAGTTTTTCCTCATCAGTTTCACTTCCAGGAATAAATTCAACTGCAGCATCAATCATTTTAGCGAAATCTTCGCTTGACATCTCATCGCCTTTTTCTTCCAGTTTAGCACTGGACATAAGCCAGACAAGCGTTTTGTCATCGATTTGATTATTATCTTCACCTAAAACAAGAGTCTTCTCTTCAAAATCAATATTCTCGCTCTGATAATTTAATTGTTCTGTTCCCTGAATTCCTGTAATATTCATTGCTATAGAATTTTCAGGATTAACAGAGCTTTTTTCATGAAATTCCTGTTCTTCTTTTGTTTTTTCATCATCAGAAGAATTTTTTTCTGCTATTTTTTCTGATTTTTCATCATGATTTTCATTTACATTTTTTTCTGAAAATTTTTCTTCGTTGTTTGAAACATTTTCATTTTCTTTTGAAACATTTTTTTCTGAAGATGAAGTTTCGTTTTTTGCAGAATAATCATTTTCATTTGCTCTTTTAGCATCACGCAGAAAATCTGAAAATGACATTTTTTCAGAATCATAACGCTCTGCAGAATTCATCTGTGGAAAATCATTTTGGGAACTTTGAGCCTGTACCTGTGAAATCGAAAGAATATTCATATTTTTTATCTCCTGCAAAAAGCCTGAAATTTACGTCCCCCAATTCCCACCTGACGTAATTTTTTTAACTTCTACTCTTCTATCATCGGAAAATAAAAAATATTATTAAGGATTTTTTTTGCATTTTATAAGACAAAAAAACTGAACAGAAAAGACTGTTCAGTTTTACAGGATTATATTTTAATTTTCTAAACTTTCCGGCTTATTTGCCATTTTGCGCTCAATTGTTGAAGCCCGTTCAGACTGACCTGCTCTTCCCATGTACATAAGCCAGGTTGAAGACATAGAAACAGTTTTATTTTCAGCTGCTATTTCATCAGCCTTTCGTAAGATATCAATAACATCCTGATCATCATGCGAAAGAAGCTGTTCAACAGCTGTCTGCGGAGGCATATTATTTAAATAATTAACAATCGTTTCAATATTGGCATTTCTGTCATCGTATTTTTTAACCTGATTATTGAAAGTTTTTTCACGTTCATCCTGAGACTTTTTACGGTCTTCAAGTTCCTTTGCAATTGCCTCGTTCTGTTCTTCAATTTTTACGATGTCACTTTCCCGCTTAGCAAGTTCCTGCTTTTGAATTTCAATTCCTTCATAACCTTTAGCAAGTCTGTCATCATCCAGATCAGATGTAAGCGGCTTTGAAGGAGTTGAAGTTTGTGAAGTTTGAGGAGCTAATCCAAAAATTCTATATGCAGGAGCAAAAAGTTTTTTTGCATGAATAACACCAAGATAATCAAACCAGAGCAGTCCACCCAAAACAAGAATAACAATTAAAACAAGAAGAAAAATTGTTTTTCCGATTCCACCATTTCCACGAGCCATTTTTATCCCCTAAAAAAAGAACTTCGTTTTAATTATCGGAATTATATCACAAAAGTTAAGAAATTGAAACAATGCGACATTAATCCTAATAATTAGCTCCAACTGCTATACCGTAAACAAATTTACTTTCATCTTCTTTTGGATGAGGTCTGAAAATAAAAGTATAGCCGACACTAAACTGAATCGAATCATTTGCAAGGAAACCTGTATTTGGAGAAAGATACAAATCAGCACCGGCCTGAATCACATCAGAATAATCAGATTTTTCAATATTCTTAAAAATTGTATCTGTATGTCTTACATCCCAGAATTCTCCATGCTGATAGGAAATTTTTCCAGAATAAGTCGCACTGACTACAACTCTCTGCATAAAAAGCGATACAGCAGGAATTCCTTTATGGATTTCAAAATCAGCAAGAATTGCTGTAACACTACCTGCTGCACAATATTTTGAAGATGGAAAGAAGCTTCCTTTCACAATAAAAGGAATAATAACCGGAAACCTCAAAGTCAGGCTGCATCCTGTATTTAAATACTTATCATCATCAATAAGATTTTCAGAATCCCTGTAGGATGAAAGTAAAAACGGCTGAAAAACAAAGCCTAGAGAATTATAAACTTCAGGAGAAATCTTATGAACATTAGAAAACTGCAGGAATGCGATACCGTCTGCACTTTTTCCTGTTGAATCATCAACATTATCTTCAAAAAGCTCATCTATAATCTGTCTGCCGTACAAAAATTTTCCTTCTGTGCCGAAAGCAAAATAACTTACTTTTCCACGCCAGAGATATTTAGTAAACGAAAGACTGTCTGCGCTCTGCATAAAACCATCTTTATCAAAAATACAGGTTCCGCTCAAAGCATACTGGAAAGAATCATTCCCCCCTGAAAAGCCAAGATTCATTCCGCCGTTCTGATAAACAGGATCGTATCCGGCTGAAAAATTAATCTGTCTGTCTCCCCATGGATTTGTTGATAAGAAAGTAAATCCTAAAATTGCTGTCGAGTTCTGCTCAAAATCATGGCTGTAAACAGGAACAGTACCTAAAAACGGCAGATAAACACCACGAGAATAATATCTGAGCGGATTATAAGTAATTTCGTTAGATTTTTTGAAGATATTATAATTCTGCTTTTCTTCAAATTTAGCTGTCAGTATACTGCTTTCATTTTCATTTACAGTTAAAAATATTTTTTCAAAATC
>NZ_JAZOUG010000107.1:0-6431 GCF_045657965.1 Treponema sp.
GGAACCAGATTTAAGCAGTGAGGACCGATTAAAATTCCTGCAACAATATAGGCTGTAACGTTTGGAAGACGCAGCTTTTTTGTTACGCGCGTCATTAAAAAGCCTGCAATGAGAATGAACGAAATTGAAATAATGACGGCAGAGACCGAAGTGTCGTTTATACCGCCATTATAGAGGAAATGAATCATCAGAAATATTGTAGCATGAAAAAAGAAAAGTGAAAATGGAAAAGTTAGAGTGTATCGAGGAAACGGCTCAATTGTCTGAAAAATTCTCGTGCAGAATCGATGAGTTCTTTTTTCAAGTCATATTTCATATAACTGGCCATGATGTACACAACAAATGTCAAAACAGCAACAGTTATAATTTTTCTGATGATATTTTCTGTCTTAACACCGCAGGCAAATTCAAATGCAAAATATGAAAGAATACATAATGCAACGGCAACTATCATGAAAAGTAAATAGCCGTTTGATGAGCTCATTGTAAGCGTATAAGCGAGCATGATATAAGACAATATCGAAATGAATACCAGAATAAGGGCGATGATTTTTCTTGTGGTTTTCTTTGAATAAAAGGCGATAGCACATTTGAGCACGGTGTAAACAGAAAGGCCGATTTTTGAAAACTGCTCGGAAAGACTGGCATATTTGTAGAGTAAATTCGTCCTTCGTAGAATAATGAGACTTAAGATAATGATAACACCTGCAAAAATATCAGCGATATTCAGAAGAAAAGGTAGTGCAGGATTTTGTTTTTCCGGAGCGGCGTGAACTGGTTCTTTTTCAGTATCACGGGTTTCAGTTTGCTCTGTTTCTGATGATTCAGATTCATCTGTCTGTTTACCAGATAGAATTTCTTCGCTTTTTTCAATGTCCGTACTTCTAGATTCTGTATTGTTTTCAGCGCGTATTATCCTGAAGTTTATATGCATAATTTTATGAAAAGCCTTTGCTGCAGAATTTTTAAATTCTTTCAGCCTTTTATTGTTTTCATCTGCGATATTTAAAATTTCATCACAGAAACTTCTCAAAAAAATTAAAGAAGGTGATTTTATAAGCTTTCCTAAATCAGTCTGAGGAAGAACTGACTGCGTAAATGCAAATTTTAAGATGTCACAGAGAGTTTTTTCTTTTTCTTCACTTAAACCTGTTATGTAAAATTCTTCTGATTTACCGCCTGACTGAATTTCAAGTTTTGTATAAAATTCTGTAACTGAATCCGAAAGACTTGCTACAGAATTATCAGATGAAGCATTTTTTGAAATTCTAATGTCGGTATACTGATTTTTGGAAACCGCTCCTGATTTTATGCCGTTTTTTGATTTTAAATACCAGTAAAGACCTTTATTGCTGACAGCAAAACCATATCTTAAAAATGCACCTGTCCATACACCGCAGAGCAATTCTTCATCAGCAGAAAAACTGAAAAAAGTAGAAATGCGCTGCTTTGTGCTTTCAGAAAATTCCTGCTGAAAATAAATATTTTTCATTTTGATAAGATTTTGCATAACAGCTCCTTTATTTCTGTTGATGTTTTTTAGTTTCTTGCAAGTGCTATAATTAGACCTAAAACTGCATAAATCATTGCAATACGGATAAAAATCTCCCATAATTCATAGTCGCTTTTATTCTTAAATGAGAACCAGAATGATTTTAATTTTTCGAGTAAGTTTATTTTATCCATTTAGTTTGATTTACTCTCTTTCCTTTGTTTTAAAAGTAATAGTAAACAGTGTATTCAAGTCCTGCAGGGATGTTATAAGTTGTCTTAACACCTGTTGAAGAATTTGTTGCGCTTGTAGTTGTTGCAGAAGCCTGTGTTTTATTCTCAGAAGAACTTGCCGTAACAGCCTTTGTTCTTACCATGTCACATAATTCATTTCCAGCCTTGTTTTTGTAATTTGAATTTGTCTTTGAAAAAAGGTGAATTTCATAAGATTTTACATAATATGAATTCGATTCTGTTTCAATACAATAAAATACATTCACCCGGTAGTAATTTTCATATGAAGTAAGGTTATATGAATATTTTGTGACAGTTTCTGAGCTTCCGCTTCCGCCACCGCCATCAGAACAGGCAGAAAAAACAGTAAAAAGACAAAGTGTAGTAAATATAATTATAAGAGTCCGATAAATTTTGCATTTTCCGTCAGTATTTTTCATATCCTTTTCCTCCACTAAATTGGTAAAATTTTCCTTTCTTAAAGTAATATTATAATCTGCGAAATCAGAGAAATCAATTAAAATATTTCTTAAAAGGTATATTTATTACTTTATTACAAGTTTAGAAATCTTTCTCATTGTTAATAATTTTTACCTATGAAGAAGATTTTACAGTCTGAAAAAGAATCTATTCCACAGCTTTTCGGGCGGAATGTTAAAAAATATCGTAATGAGCGGAAATTAACTCAGGAACAGCTTGCTGAAAGATTAGGAGTTTCCCAAAAGCATCTTTCGATTATAGAAACTGGAATTCAGTTTGCTTCGGCAGCGTTGATTGAAAAACTTTGTGAAGAACTTTCTGTTTCGCCTGCGGATTTATTTGGCGGTTCACAGGATGAAGTTCTAAAAGAAATCAGAAAAAGCCGGGAAATGATTATGTCGATGATTGCAAATGAAGTCAGGTATAATCCGTAATTCTCTCCCTCGCAAAAAAAAATCCCGCCGAAGCGGGACATTTTTTTACATCTTTGTAATTACAATCTTTTTGACTTCAAAGTTGTATTTGTGCTCGTTGATTGTAAATGTGAGCGATTCTCCAACTTTGCGGTCGAGAATTGCATTTCCGAACGGTGACATGTAAGAAATTACGCCGTTTTCCGGATCTGATTCCCATGGACCAAGAATTGTATAAACTTCGTCTTTGCCGGAATCTTTGTTTGTAAGTGTAACAGTGGTTCCGAAAGAAACGAGTGATGATGTTGCTGTTGTCGGATCGAAGATAACTGCACGTGCAAGTTCTTCCTGAAGACGTTTGAGGTCGTTTCCGAGCTTGTGCTGAGCTTCTTTTGCAGCAATGTATTCTGCGTTTTCCTTTAAGTCGCCCTTTTCCTTTGCTTCTGCAACTTCTTTTGCAATAGCAGGAATGTCGATTTTTTCCATTTTTTCCTGAAGAGCACGTTTTTCTTCGAGTTTCTTTGCTGTGACCAGCATTCCTTTTGGAGAAGCTGATTTTTCTTCAGTTGTATGGAATTTGTAGTCAGGATATTTTTCGAGAATCTTGTTGCGCAGCTGTGTTTTAATTACGCCGTCAAGTTCTTTAATGTCATCAACGAGGGTGTACATATGGCCCATCTGGTCGATGTCACACGAAAGCATGTATGCTGAATATTTTCCGCTTTCAAAGAGCATTTTACAAGCATTTTTGATGATTTTTTTGTTTTCTGTTGATTCAACATGGTTATCAATTTCGCGGAAACACTGAGAAATAATATTGACGATTGCAATAAGCTGCTTCTGGAGAGGAACACCGGCTTCTTTAAACCAGTCTTCTTCGCTGCAGTCATCAAACAGGAAGAGAATTACATCGCGGTAAGTACGGAAGTCTTCAAATGAGTCTGATACAAGTTTTTTAACTTTTTCGACATCACCTGCATTGATAATTGCTGCAAGAACTTCTTTTTTGAGGATTGAAGGGAACATTTTAATGTATTCGTCTTCCCAGTCTGGAAGCATTTTTACAGCCTGAAGGAATTTAGTTCTTAAATCGCCTTTTTTAGAACCTCTGAGAATTGAGTACATTTCTTTTGGAGATTCAATTTCGTTGTAAAGCTGTGAGAAGGTGTATTTACTCTGGAAGCTGAGGTTTGGAATTTCCTGACCAAGCTGCTGAACAACAAGATATGAAGCAATTACCTGTTCATCAACTTCGCTGAATGATTTAAGGAAGCCAGTGAAATAGCTGAACATATCTGCAAGAAGTTCGCTTTCTTTGTCTGTTTCATCGTCTTCAATGAATTTATAAAGAATGTCGATTCGTGCAAAGAACTGTTTTTGAGCTTTGAACTCATTTGAGTATTTTTCTTCCGGAGTAATAGCTCTTTCACGGACTGTATATTCGTTGATGTTGTTTGGATTTACGCCGAATGTTGAATCAAGTTCGAGTACTCTTTTAGCACCGCTGTTCCAGCTTGTCCATTCGCTCGCTGTAAGAATTGAAGGAACAAGTTCAGCCTTGATTTTTTTGAAGTCACAGCTGTTGTCAAAACTCTTGATGATTGTTTTGAGTGCCCATTCTTTATTTGTTTTGATTTCTTTTGCAAGTGCTTCTTTTGTGCTGAATTTTGAAGATTTTGAACCGACTGTTGCTTTGATAACCCAGATATGGTCGCGTGAAAGCGGCTGTAATGCACTGACTGCCATTTTAAGAGAGATTTCTTTTTTACCGTTTTTACCGAAATTGATTGTAAGTGTATCATTTTCAACTTTGATGATTACACCAACACCCCATGTTCTGTGATAAACGAAGTTCTTTGCATCAAAAGCAATGTGTTTTTCGAAGTCAGAGATTGCTTCAAAAACATTGCGGTAGCTCTGGTTGAGGTCTGAAGAGCGGATATATTCTTCAACATGACTGTGATTTGCATATTTCTGTGCGTAACAGTCCGTGATTTCGCGGCGTGCCCATGAATCTTTTGGATCGATTGAAAGGTTGAGCTTTAAAATATCAATTGCAGTATCCCACTTTTTGTTGTCTTTGTAGTAAGCATAAAGTTCCTGCATCATTAAAGCTGATTTATCTGCACTGATTGATTTTGCAATTTTGCGCTGTACAAGAAGGAAGAAGTCAATTTCTTCTGGAATTGCAGCAACTAATTTAGACCAGATTTCACTTGCAGAGTTTATGTTTTTGTTGTTTACATAGCGGAGAAGTGATTTTTTATAGAAATCATTTGCTTTTTCTGTATCACCGTCTGCCATATAGTGGTCTGCAAGTTTTTTTGCTATTTCAGCTTCTGTAAAATCAACTTTTACGATTTTTTCGTAGATATTCCAGAGCTCAGAATTGCCAGACTGTTCAAAGTTTGAAGCAAGAGTTCTTAATGCGAATTTGTTTGATGTGTCATCGGCAAGAATCGTTTCACACATGTAAACAACGATTGGTTCTTTGTGGTTGTTTTGAAAAATGTCAACAAGAGTTTCGAGTGAAGAATTATCCAGAGAGCCTTTTTTGAGAGCCAGCATTCCTGAAATGTAAAGCGCTGAAATACTGTCCTTTGTATGCAAAAGCTGTTCATCGCATACTGCTTTAATTTCGTCGATGCAGTTTTCATTTTTTGCTTTTTCAACGATTGTGGTCAATTCAATCAGGTCATTTTTTGAATAATTACTGATTGTTGCGCGTGTCCAGGTGTCTTCTTTAAGTTTTGCCTGAACCAATTCTACTAGCTCTTTTGACATAAAATTCTCCTTGCCAAATTATTTTGTATACATTCTATATATAGATTCATCATGTACGCGAATCTGAAGAAGACATGTGTTAATTTTTTCACTGCCTTCGTTCGTGCGTGCATAATGGTCAATAAGCCAAAAATACATATTTATAAGCTTTGGTTTTAGAATTTTTGAATCGCTTGCAGGATCCTTAATTTCATTTTCCAAAGCATATATTTCCTGTTTTAGCCGGCCGACTTCCTGAGGACGTAACTCCCTTTTTACATTGAATACCCCGTATAACACTCCGTATACAGGAATCCATGCCTGAAGTTCTGAGCCGGAATAACCTTTTTCTTTGATGCGCTGAATAAGACCTGCAATTAAGTCTGAATCCAGAAATTGAATTTCAATTTTTTGTGCATCAATAAAAAATGCTTCCCTGAAAAGCACTTTCGCTTTTTTGTCTTCACCACAAAGCGCAAAACAGTCTGCCATTTCTGAAATAATTACAGCGGATGACATTGAAATCTGGTGTGCTTCTGTAAGAAGATTCAGTGCATCTTCGTATTTTCCCAGCTTTTTACAGCATAAGCCTTTTTTTCTTAGAAGTTCTGCCTGCTGCAGCTGATTTCCTTCTTCGTGAAAAGACTCGTAAGAGTCTAAAGCAAGACGGAAAATACCTTTTTGAATGGCATAAAGCGGTTTTTGAAAAATCTGCTTCTGCCGTTCGTAATCAATTTTGAAAGCCTTCCAGCGGGCAATAAGACTGTCACCGCGTTCTGTTGAATCAAGTTTTGACAGTGTCTGTACAAAATCTGTCCAGTAAGAACAGCACCAGCGCGCAAAAATCAATTCAGTGTTATCAAAATTGTATTCCAGTGCTCTGTCCAGAATTTCCCTCGCCTGGAAGGGCTTGCCTTCTTCGAGGAGAGCATATGCTTTTGATAAATCATCATTCTGCTGTATGTTCATAATTCTGTACATTTAGAGTTTTTGGAGATACTGATAATTATAATTAAAATACGGGGAGTTAGTCAATAAAATATCAAAAAA
>NZ_JAZOUG010000108.1:0-7951 GCF_045657965.1 Treponema sp.
GAATATCCGCTTCCGAAGTCATCCATCCAGATTGGAAAACCGAGGTCCTTAAACCGCAGAATCTGTTTCATCATAAAGTCAAAATTGCTTCCAATTGTGCTTTCGGTGATTTCAATACTGATTTTACTGCGCGAAATACCGGCCAGATCTACACGGCTTCGAATTTCTTCTACAATGTCACAGGATTCAAAATCTGAGCGTGAAAGGTTAATAGACTGTGAAAGCATTGGAATACCCATTGATTCAAGATATTTCATTTTTTCGATTACGCGTTCAACCATGTATAAATCGAGTTTGTAAATGAGCTTTTCTTCTTCGAGAATGGGGATGAAATCTGCCGGCGATAAAAAGCCTTTTACCGGATCAATCCAGCGGGCAAGTGCTTCTTCATCACAGACTTTACCGTTTACACTGCGTACAATTGGCTGATAGTAGACATCTATCCAGCGTTCAGAGATAGCTTTGCTAAGATTGTCAATTACGTAGCGGTGATTTTCTTCTTCGTGCCTTATTTTCTGATCGTAGCGGGCAATTTCTGAAAACTGGTTGTCTTCAAGAGAATCGCAGGCAAGCTTAGCCCTGTCACAGGCTATGTTGATATTTACATCTTCGTTTTCATAAGTGTAAATACCGATATGCGGATAAATTGCATTGCCTGAAGTCAGTTTTTTGCAGTTTTCGATTAAAGTGTGCAGTCTGTCTTCAATATTTGTGCCGTCGGTAATAACTGCAAAGTGACCTCCGCCTAAACGGCAGCAGTTTTCTTTATCGAAGAATTTTGCTAAAAGCTGGGCAAAGGAATGTAAAAAATTATTTCCGTCTGAAAAGCCGCGTTTCTGGTTGAATGTCTTTAAGCCGTGGAGTGTTATAAAGAGAATTGTAGGGATACCCTGATTTTTTGCAATCGCTTCTTTTCTTGCCGGAGAGATTTCAAAAAAATAAGTCATGTTCGGCAAATCTGTCAGAAAGTCATAATAATTTGCATCCATAAAGATTATTTTAACTTAGTAATGTCTGAAAATCAAATTAAAAGAGAAAAAATCTTTCTTTGTAATCATTACCCATTGACATAGTAGGTAAAAGAGGGTATGATAAATTAACACTACAGAAAATCCCAGATAAGTACAGATACAATTTTTAACCAGTGAAAATCTGTGCTGATTTGTGGATTAAAAGGAGACCCATATGTCAAAAATTTATGCTTCAGCAGACCAGCTGATTGGACACACACCGCTTCTTGAACTTTCAAATATCGAAAAAGAATTCAATCTTCAGGCAAAAGTTATTGCAAAGCTTGAATATTTCAATCCGGCAGGAAGCGTTAAGGACCGCGTTGCAAAGGCAATGCTTGATGATGCCGAAGCTAAAGGTATTTTGAAAGAAGGCTCAACAATTATCGAGCCAACCTCTGGAAATACCGGTATTGGCCTTGCTTCTGTTGCTGCTGCCCGCGGATATCGTGTAATCATTGTAATGCCTGACACAATGTCTGTAGAACGACGTCAGTTGATGAAGGCTTACGGTGCAGAGCTTGTCCTTTCAGAAGGCTCAAAAGGCATGAAAGGTGCAATTGCCAAAGCAGAAGAAATTAAAGCAACTACTCCAAACAGCTTTATTGCAGGTCAGTTCGTAAACCCTGCTAACCCGAAAGCTCACCTGGAAACAACAGGTCCTGAAATCTGGGAAGACACAGACGGCAAAGTTGACATTTTTGTTGCAGGTGTTGGAACAGGCGGAACAGTAACAGGCGTAGGGCAGTTCCTAAAATCAAAGAACAAAGATGTCAAAATCGTTGCTGTTGAGCCAAAATCTTCTGCAGTCCTTTCGACTGGTGTTGCAGGTGCACACAAAATTCAGGGAATTGGTGCAGGCTTTGTTCCGGATGTTCTGGATACAAAAGTTTATGACGAAATCATCGCTGTTGAGAACGATGACGCATTCAAAACTGGACGGCTTGTTGGTATAAAAGAAGGTGTTCTGGTAGGAATTTCTTCAGGTGCCGCACTCTGGGCTGCAATCGAAGTTGCAAAACGACCTGAGAACAAAGGTAAAAACATCGTAGTTCTTCTTCCTGACACAGGTGACCGCTACCTTTCTACACCATTGTTTGCAGACTAATTGGACGTCCATGTCCTGACAAGTTTTTGACATGCAAAAACTTGCGGATAACTTTTTTGTATAAAAGGATTTGATTGTTTTTATTAATACCTTGTGGTATACTAGGTTGAATAAATCAAGTATATCATGAGGTTTTTTTTATGATTGTTTCTACACGCGGGCGATATGCTCTTAGAGTTTTAATTGATTTGGCTGAACACAGCGAAGAAGAGAGAATTCCACTCAAAGATGTCGCAGAGCGGCAGCAGATTTCACAAAAATATATCGAGTCAATCATGACACTGCTTTCAAAGAACGGATTTGTTGACGGCGTTCATGGAAAGGGAGGTGGTTACAAACTCAATCGGGATCCTGAAGATTACAAAGTCGGTGATATTCTCCGTCTTACGGAAGGAACGCTTGCACCTGTTGCATGCCTTGAAAAGGGTGCAGAACCATGTCCTAAAAAAGAGCATTGCCGTACAATTCCAATGTGGACAAAACTTGACGAATTAATCGAGGGGTATCTTGATTCAGTGAGCGTACGGGATTTGATGAAGAAGTAACAATTCACTATAATGTCAGAACAATCTTAATTATCTCCGCAAGCTGCGGATTTTTAAAGGAAAATAAAATGGCAGAAAAAGATTTGTGTCCTTGCTGTTCTGGCAAAAAATACAGCGAGTGCTGTGAACCAATCATCAAAGGAACTGTAAAAGCTCCTACTGCAGAAGCTTTAATGCGTGCACGCTATTCTTCTTACGAAAAACAGGAAATCGACTTCATTATCAACTCATGTGAAGAAGGCGAAAAAATTGCAGAAATCGACCGCAAGGCAACTGAAGACTGGGCTAAAAATTCAACATGGCATGGTCTTAAAATCCTCCGTACTGAAAAGGGTGGTGAAGGAGACGAAGAAGGAATTGTCGAATTCGAAGCTACCTACACTGACAAAGGCGGTTTACGCGATATTCATCATGAAGTAGGCTACTTCAAAAAAGTTAACGGCGAATGGCTTTATTCTGTAGGAAGCGTAAAACCTATGACAGTTGTTCGTGAAGGTGCAAAAATTGGCCGTAACGATCCTTGTCCATGCGGCAGCGGCAAGAAATACAAAAAATGCTGTGGGCGCTAGTCTAATCAAATGAAACAGTCAATAACAGGCTTTCATGCCATCGAGGAGAAAGTTCGTCTCGCTTCAGATAGTGGAAAAATTGGCGGGCTTTCTCTTTCTTATTCTAAAACAGGTCCCCGCGTTAAGAAAATTCTGGAAGAAGCAAAAAAAGCTGGTATTCCATGTACTCAAACTGACGGAAAAACTCTGGACAGTCTTGTAAAAAATCTTCCGGAAGCGTTGCGTGACCATCGTGGAATTGTTCTGCTTGCCGAAGTACAGGAGCAGACAGCTAAAAATGCAGTAGATTTTGATTCATGGATTGCTTCTGCTGCCCTTTCTGAAGAAAAGTCTACAGTTCTGATTCTCGATTCAATTACGGATCCTCATAATGTTGGCGCTATCTTGCGTTCATGCGATCAGTTTGGTGTAAATCTTGCAATTCTTCCGCAGCGAAACAGTGCGAATGATTTTGCAGATAACGAAATTATTGCCAGAAGTTCAGCAGGTGCCAGCACTTACGTTCCGTGTGCGGTTGTAAAAAACTTAAACCGTGCAGCTCAAAAGCTTAAGGAAGCCGGCTTCTGGATTTACGGGGCAGATGCAGGCGGTGAAACAGTTCAGAAAACAGCTTTTCCTGCAAAAACCTGTATTGTAATGGGAAGTGAAGGAAATGGAATCAGCCGGCTTTTAGAAGAATCGTGCGATTCCATTGTCTCAATTCCAACCTGCGGCAAAATAGACAGTCTTAACGTGAGCGTGGCAACAGGCGTTCTTTTATACGAGAGATACCGGCAAAGTTTACAGTAAAGCAAGCTTTCTTTAGAGGCACTAAAATGACATCATTAACTTTATTCCTTACCGTGTTTGCGGCCGTGTTTATTGCGGAAATGGGTGATAAAACCCAGCTTCTTCTTATAGCTATGACTTCAAAATACAAGGTACGCGACATTCTTATTGGAACAACACTTTCAATTCTTTTACTGAATGCACTTGCTGTTCTTGCAGGCGGTCTTTTAAACGAATTTCTTAAATCTCATCTGTGGATTGTAAAATTTATTGCCTGTGCAGCATTTTTTTATTTTTCCATAACATCGCTTTTAAAAGATGATGACGAAGAAGAAGGGGGTGCAAGTAAAATAAAATTTGCACCGCTTGCAGTCTTCTGTATTTTCTTTATTGCTGAATTCGGTGATAAAACTCAGCTTACGGCAATCACTTTTGGGGCAACAAACGGCTTAAACGCAAATGCACTTGTTATCTGGCTTTCTTCTTCTGCAGCACTTTTACTTGCAGACATAATAGGTCTTTGTGTAGGACATTTCCTCCATGGAAAAACTCCGGACAGCTTTTTTAATATGCTTGCATTTGTAATTTTTGCAGTCTTCGGCTTTGTAAATCTTCCAAACGCACTTTATCTTCTCTTAAATAAAAATACTCAGGAAGTCAGTGAACCGTCATTCGGACAGATGATTTTTGAAACTCCATATGCTCCTGTAATTTTAATTTCGGTTTTTGTGGTATTTACGGCAATCTGTGTTATAATTTTACTGCACAACCGGAAGAAAAGATTACTGGAGAAATAATATGTTTTATCATACAACTAACAAAACTGAAGAATCATGGTCGAGAACCGATCTTGAAAAGTTAAAACCATCATCAGATTCATCAGCAATTATTGAAAGAATAAATAAAGTTAATACAGAAGGAATGTCTTATGAAACTGCCGTTGATGTTATAAAAGCTCAGCTTGGAACCTGGCGGCGTTTTTATAAGCAGAATGATATTGTTGAAGCCGAAGAAGACTGGACAGAATCAAACCTTCGTTTCACAAAAATCCAGAGCATCGACATCTTTTATAAAATCACTGATTTAGGAAACAATAAAATCAAAATCAAATCCTGGATTGAAGAACCAAAAGAAGAAGATAATTCTGAAAAAGAGTAGGGCGCACCCCGCCTTGCGGCGGGCCGGCTGTTTCGCCCTTCGCTAACGCTCATTGCTTCTTACGAAGCAACTTCGGGGCTACATAGCCTTGCGCACCGGCATTATGCCATTAATTTTTTTACAGTTTCTGCAATTTTTGCATCTTTGCAGTCTTTGAAGAACAGTTCGCTGAATTTTTCGCCGGCGAATGCTCCTTTTACAAGATTTTTGTCCAGTCCTTCAAGAATTTCTGTGAATGGCTTGAAAGCAATTTCTCGGACGCCGTCGAGGATTTTTTTATTGCGCTGCTCAGGTTCAGCTCTTTCGCGTGGGTATCCCTGACCGCTTGGTTCGCAGAAAAGTTTTTCAAAAATATATTCGAGGTTTAAATCGCCGCCCCAGCCGAAACCGAGTGCGAACGGAATAGAAATTGCGTTTCCGTCGTTAATCTGTGCAAATGTAAATGCATCGAGAGGTGTTGCAACGTGTCCGCAGATAACACCAGGGAAGCTGTTCAAAGCGAGCATGGCACCTTCGCCTGTACCGCAGCCAGTGATTACGTAATCAACAGCCTTTGAGTTTAAAAGTGTTGCAGCCAGGATTCCGTTCTGAACATAAGTAAGAGAAGGTGAGTCTGCAGAATACATACCGTAGTTTACAACTTCAAATCCGTGTGCATCTGCAACTTTTTTTAGAGCCTTAAAAATAATTTCATTTTTTGCAGCCTGAGAATTTTCGTTAATCAAAGCGATTTTCATTTTTGTCTCCTGAAAAATAAAGTATCCACAGATTATCACAGATGAGCACAGATTAGAATAGAAATATGAAAAAAAATAAAATACTTATTGAAATTTGACCTATAGACACTTTTTTTGTTTTTATATATAGTAATGCCATGACAAAGGCGTCGTAAATTAACCGCTATTGGTGTATCCGTTTGGATTTACAGTGGCGTTTAGTTTATGGCGCCTTTTTTGTTTCGTTAAGAAACAAATGAAAATCCCTGCCAGAATAGGAGAAAAAAATGGCAATCAAAGAATTTAACGTTAAGAACGCTTACTGTAAGCGTGTTTGGGACGAGCTCAAAACTCGTTATGCTGATCAGGAGCACTTTTTGCAGGCAGCAGGTCTCGTTTTGGAGACTCTTTCACCGGTCGTTGACACAATGCCTGAACTCGAGAACACAGCAGTTCTCGAACGCTTTGTTGAACCAGAACGAATCATTATGTTCCGTGTACCTTGGACAGACGACCAGGGAAAACCACACGTAAACCGCGGTTTCCGCGTTCAGTTCAACAGCGCAATCGGACCTTACAAAGGAGGCCTCCGATTCAGCCCGGAAGTTGGTCTTGACGTTCTTAAATTCCTGGGATTTGAACAGGTTCTCAAAAACTCACTCACAACATTGCCAATGGGCGGCGGAAAAGGTGGTTCTGACTTCGACGGTCACGGAAAATCAGACGGCGAAATCATGAGATTCTGCCAGAGCTTCATCACAGAGCTCTATCGCCACATCGGAGCAGACACTGACGTTCCAGCCGGCGACAAAGGCGTTGGCGGAAAAGAAGTTGCTTACATGTTCGGTCAGTACAAGAGAATCACAAACCAGTTCACAGGCGTTTTGACTGGTAAAGGCCTTGACTTCGGTGGTTCTTTGATTCGTCCGGAAGCTACAGGTTACGGTCTTATCTACTTTGCAGAGTGTATGCTCAAAGCTGCAGGAACAGACTTCAAGGGCAAGACAGCAATCATCTCTGGTGACGGAAACGTTGCTCAGTATGCTTGTGAAAAAATCACTCAGCTCGGCGGAAAAGTCATCACATTGTCTGACTCAACAGGATACATCCTCGATGAAGACGGAATTGATGCTGAAAAACTCGCTTACGTTATGGAATTCCGCGGACGCAAAGAGAAAATCGACGCTTACGTTAAAAAATATCCAAAAGCAAAATTCTTCAAGGGTGAAAAACCATGGGGAGTTAAAGCTGACTGTGCATTCCCATGCGCTACTCAGGACGAAATCTACATGGAAGATGCAGAAAAGCTCGTTAAGAACGGCGTAAAACTCGTAGCAGAAGGTGCTAACATGCCGACTCGTGCAGATGCAATCGCATTCCTCCAGAGTAAGGGCGTTCTCTTCGCACCAGGAAAAGCATCTAACGCAGGTGGTGTAGCAGTTTCTGGTCTTGAAATGAGCCAGAACTCAGAACGACTCTCATGGAGCCGCGAAGAAGTTGATGCAAAACTCAAGCAGATTATGACAAACATCCACGACAACGCATACGAAACAGCCAAAAAGTTCGCTCCAAGCGCAACACCAGACTACGTTTCAGGCGCAAACATCTACGGCTTCTTGAAAGTAGCAAGAGCAATGATGGCTCAAGGATTGGTCTAATCCGAGCCAATAGATTATGATGGCACAGGTAGGGAGCCGGTCGCCGCAGGCGAACAAACTCGTGAGACGAGTTTGTAGGCGAGTCTCGGCGAAGGCTGTGCCTGAGCCGTTGGTCTAATTTAGCAAGTAAACTGCTAAAAATCCCGCTCTTCCGTAATGGAGGGGCGGGTATTTTTTTTTATTTCTATTTGTGATACTGTATTTCTCAATCATGAAAAACTACACAAAAGAAGAACTGTCAAAAATTTATCAGGCACGGAAGGAAAAACTTCTTGCCTACATGACAGAAAATAATATTACCGCCGTAGTCTTTGAAGACTGTGAAGAAAGACGCAGTCCGGCTGTACGCTATTTTACAGGTCATCCAACGGATGCACTTTTTATAATTGCTTCAACAGGCAAATGTGCACTTGTTCCGT
>NZ_JAZOUG010000109.1:0-8336 GCF_045657965.1 Treponema sp.
TCCGACTTAGCTTCAGCCTGCTTTATATAAGAATCAAGATTTTCCTGCATGTCTTTTCTGACGGCATTTTCTGCCTCAGAACGGATTTTTTCAAGTTCTTCTTCGGTATAAGTTTTTTCACCTTCAACTATAATTACATCAGAAACAGAAGAAAGACCGCTCGCATTTGTAACTTTAAGCCGCCATCTTCCCGGAGGAATATCCTTAAACTGAATTTTAGAAACGCTTTCTGTTTCAGAACCGTTTGAGTTCATTTTTGATTTTTCTGAACTGTCTATCCGGCCTTCAAGATTTTCATTTATGAGTTCAAATTTTGATTCAGCATTAACATCAGAAATATTTACATTGAGTTCGACATTCGGATTATTTTTATCCAGTGTGATTTTATCCTCAACGCTCTTTATTTTTGGTTTTGCCGCCTTATAAACATCAAAACGCGTCCATGTACTTGTACCGGCTTCCCTTCCCAGAAAATCATAGGCAAAGACGCGGTAGCGGTAATTTCCAGGAACGAGCGAAAGTTCTGCAGAAGTTTTATCAGTAGTGATAAAGGTAGATTTTCCTGTTGCTGTATTCTGAACTTCAACTTTGTATTCAAGGGCATTTGCATTTGATTTCCATTCAATTTTTTGAGAAAAAGCTGAACTTTCTGCAAAGAGAGGAAAACACAAAGCCATTAAAATGAGAAATCTGGAAATAACGGTAAATAAAAAGCGCCTAATTTCCATAGAGAGTTCCCGGGTTTACAGTTTCAACCATTGTCGGTGAAGCAAAATCAATTGTAAATCTGCGGCTTGAAGAAAGACCTTTCTGTTCAAGATAGCCGTCTTTTGCATAAGAAGCAGCACTTACAGTCCATTCAAAAGTGCCGACATCAAGAATAGACAGATCTTTTAAAGTTACAGACGAAGATTTTGTATTTCGTTCAGTATAAATAACCGTTCTGCTTCCATTCGGCTCAATTTTGTATAAAGCAAAGGTGTATGAACTGGCTCCATTTACTTCATTCCAGTTAAATTCAATGGAACGGTGCTTTTTAAGATATGCGCCGTCCATTACAAGAGCACTTGCAGGAGAAACTAATTCTGGGGCGGACAGATCAGCCACGCTTTCTACAGTAAAGGTCATTGATTTTGAATCAACAGGAATTCCATTGCCTGTGCTGGCAGCAACTTTCCAGGTGTAAGAACCTTCCGTTAAGCGCGGAATTGAAGCAGAAGTTTTTACAGTTTCAATTGTTTCGACAACTTTTGACGAACCATCTTTCTGAATTTTTGAAAGAACGAGCCGGTAATTAGAAACTCTGTCTTTTCCAGAAACCCAGGTAAAGACAACAGGAGTGCGCAAAGCCGTGAGCCCCGGAATTTTTGTGCCGTTTGCAGGACTTTCAGCAAGAACCATAGTCGGAGAACGGACAGAGAAATTCTTTTCGGAAGCAACAGAAACTCTTGGCTGAGATGCATCATCTTTTACAGCAACAGAATGTACCTGAACGATGTAATTTCCATCATCAAGAACAAAGTGAGCAGAAGTATCATGAATTTCACTCTGTGTTTTTACAACTTCGCCGGTTGGTTTACAGATTTTTGCGATATAGTAATCAGCCTCAGAAACTCCTGTCCATGAAACAGAAACAGGCATGTAGTTATGAACAATAATTTCCTGATTTTGCACCGGTGAAATTAAATTCGGAGGAGTAAGTTCTGAAAGAACCGTAAACATTCTGCTTTGAGTAAGAGCCGAAACAGCTCCCTTTTCATCACGGATGCCGACACGCCACCAGTAATTTCCTGAAGGAAGAATCAGACTGTCGATAACAGTTGCTGCTGTAGACTTTTCAATCTGAATCTGGGCAAAATTTGGATTTGGAGAAATCTGAATTACAGAAACGCTGGACTTTTTATCGTATTCGTCTGCAAGTTTCCACATAAAGGCAGTTGAAGCAACCCTGCTGCTTTCAATGCTGAAATTTTCCGGCGGATACAGAAGTTTATTGTCCTGCGGAATATATCGGGCTACACGGAACGAGCGGATTTCAGATTCCGGATAAAGATCATCCGGGTCAGAAGAATTGCGGACAATTTTCCAGTAATACGTGCCGTCATAAAGTTCATTCGGTGCAAAAGTTTTTGAGAATCTTGTCTCATTTGTCTGTGCAGTGTAAACCATTGAATTAAAATCACTGTCACGGGCAATACTCAGAGTATAAGTTGAATTTTTAAGTTCTGATTTCCATAAGAAATTTGCAGAAATATCATCTTTGTATACGATTTGTGCGCTTTCAGCAGGCGATGAAAGTTCCGGCCGCTTGATTTCCTGGCTTTTTGTAATTTTGAAGGTATAAATTTCACTTTCGCCGGCGTAACCAAGATTATTAAGTGAGTAGAATGGCGTAACCTGCCACCAGTAATTTCCTTCTTCAAGAGAATCTGCACTTACAAAGTTTCCGGCTACTTCTGAATCAAAAACAACGGAACGCATATCCGGAGTGGCAGAAATCAAAACCCTGTATCTTTCTGCATATTCATTTCCACTCCATCTGAAGGAAACTTTTGGCAAAGAAGAACGGTATTTAAATGAAGTTGAATTTGCCGGAGAAACCCCCTGAATATTTTTGATATTCTCAATAGTGATTTTTCCTTCAACTGCCTTATCTTTTGTTTCTTCTGTAAAAGCCCTCCAGAATACAACGCCTTTTCCGACCTTAACTTCTGCAGTTGAAGAATTTACGATATCACGGCTTGCAATAAGTTTCGTAAAATCTCGCGAATAAGAAGTCTGAATTGTAACAGCATCCCCTGCACTGCTTTTCCATTCAAAACGCACAGGAACAGCATCCTCTTTTACATTAAGGATTTTCAATTCCTTTGGAGGATAAATTACAGAAACAGGATTTTTTTGAATTTCTTTTCCTTTTTCGACATTTACAGATTCACCATAAGCAAGGTCTGCTTTCTGACCGCTTTCTGTCGTAACCTGAGCAGAACCGCTTTTAACTTCGACATTATGTACACCTGTTGCGCTGTCACTTTTTGCAGCCAGGGCACTTCCGGCATCAACATTTACAACAGAACCGTCATCAAGCTTAACTTCTACATTGGAAGTTGCTGTTGTAGAATCGATTTGAATATCACCGCCGTCAATAGAAATTTGAATTCCGCCGGAAGAATTTGTACCCACCTGAATCATGGTATTTTCGCCCAGATCAATTACGGTACCGTCTTTTAAAGTCAAAATCGCCTGTGCCAAATCTGCAGTACGGATTGTATCCCCGTAATAAAGCTTTGTACCGGTTGTAATTCTTTCCCAGACAACCCGGTCATCAAACTTTCGTTGAGCCACATTCTGCTTAAATGAGATATATCCGATTTCGTCTTTGTCGTTGCGGACTGTAAATGTGTTCAAATCCTGCCAGAAAAGCCAGCCAAAATAAGCGGCAGCGGACAGACAGAAAAGAATCACAAAAAAATCAAGGAACAGCGACTTGAATCTTATTCTCTTCCGCATCCAAATTCACCTTATCAAAGTCAGGGGTCGGAATTCCAAGCAGAGCGCGCAGTTCTTTTAATGTTTTCGGTCCTGCAGGTCCGACTGCACGTTCACAATCAGAATCCACAACAAAATTTTCGTCTTCAGATTTGAAGAATTCTTCTATGTCAAAGTTCGGCATATTTACGACACCATAAAAATGCTGTTTTCCTTTGCCTTTTACTTCAAATTCTACGGGAATCCGCTCCACTATAATTTCATTACGGATATTTACCGGGCGGATTATAAAATTATTTTCTTCACAGCGGATAAAATCTTTTTTGAGAATATCGTAAGTATCCTGCGTTATCAGAATATCTGTACCGCAGGGCTTGTTACTTGCTTCAGCACGGCTTGCAAAATTAACTGAATCCCCGATTGAAGTAAATTCCATTTTATCAAATGACCCCATAAATCCGACTGTCGCACGGCCTGAGTTAAGACCAGCACCAATCTGAATATGCGGTTTGTATTTTGCAAGAGGATCGTTTGCATGTTCCTTTGTAAATGCCTCTGCATCTTTATTATACTTCATCAAAGAATAGCGCATTGCAATACAGCAGGTAATCGCACTCATCGCATCGGCTTTTACATAAGCCTTGTGAGCTTCTTCTTTCAGAATTCGGGTAACTGAAGTTTCAGCCATTTTTTCCCATTCAAGACCGTCATTCCTGAGAACGCCCCACGCCGCCATAATTGCATCGCCTTCAAATTTATCAACGATACCGCCGGTTTTATTGATACAGGTTACCATACGGCTCATGTAATCATTCAAAAAGCCGATGATTTCTGCCGCACTGTGCTCACCGAACCGTTTTTTAAAGCCGTCAGAAATTGCAGTAAAACCGCGGATATCACTGAAAAAAATCGTAATGTCTTTTAAGTGCGGCTCAAAGTCAATTTCTTTTGTAATTACAGCCTTTGTTACACCTTTATTAGTAAGACGGGAAACCATATTAAGAATTTCCCGTTCATTTTTAGTACTGCGTTCAAGGACACCGATTTCGTCTTTGCGCTTTAGTTTTAACTCATCAAAAAGTTCTGTATTGAAATTTCCTTTATTTACTTCATTAACAATGGAAGTTAAACGCCGCAAAGGCGTGCTTAAAGATTTTGCAAAGAAATAAATTACAAGAATTGAAAGTGCTATAATAAGGCCCATTATGAAAAAATTCCGGATTGTAATCCGTCTTACACCTTCAAGAACTACAGAAGTTTTTACAATTGTGATTACACCGCCGTTTCCAATAGCAAGTTTACGGAATGCACCGATATATTCATCCCCATTTTCGTCCGTATAAGGAATCTGACCGTTGCCTACAGAACTTGCAAGCATTTCCTGTACAATTTTAGATTCACTTTCATCAGCTGCTGTATTCATTTTTTCAAAATCAGCATGGATAAGAACAATGCCTTCATTATTAACAAAAGACGACTGATTTATACTGCCGGCAGCAAAACTTTCTGCAATTTCCTGAGTTGAATATAAAAATGAAACATAGCCGTCCCCGTTTGCAGTTGAAAGAGGACAAAAAAGACAAATCATCGGAACATTGAAAAACGGCGTAGAATTAAGAATTTCAAAAATACCGCTTTTTGCTTTTTCAGCACCATCAGTTTCCTGCTGCATATAAGAAAGAACAGTATCATATTCTATTTCGTGAGATACAAGGAATGCATCGCTAGAAAAAAGAATTCCTTCATCTTCACGCGAATAATAAACAGCAACAATATCCTTATTACGTTCAAAGAACAGTTTTTCGATTCCACGCTTATCTGCTTCTGAGTCCGCAGCATTTGCCATCAAATCAAGAAGCATTGTTACAGATGAAACAGCACTGTTAATTCGGTTTTCTGTATCACTTGTGGTTCTTGAATTAATGGCCAGATTGTTTTCTTCAGCATTTGAACGTGAATCCTGAGTTGCAAAATACGAAACAGCATAGGTTACGCTGCCTACAGCAACTACCATAAGCATAGAAATAATAACAACAAGTTTGAAGCCAATCGGCCGGCGGATTTTAGAAGCTTTTTCTTCAAGCCGTGTTTCTAAATTTTCATATTTACGAATCAGTTTAACTGCATTTTTTTCAAGTTTAAGAGATTTTTTATCATCAGCCAGAAATTTTGAAATTTCATCTGCACGTGTAGGAACAAATTCTGCAGGCTCTTCCAGAATAAAATCGTCAGCAGCCTGCTTTAATTGAGATAAATCTGAAGTTTTGTCAGGAATTTTACCAGAATTTTTTATTTTTTCACGGACAAAAACTCCATTCATATTCAACAGAGTTTTTTGAGAAGATTTATTTCTGGAAGGTAGAACAAAGTCTCCGTATTCAAATGAATTCATCTGTATATTATCGGCAGAAATTATGAATTTCTCAATAATCTTTTAATATTATTTTCAAAATAATACAGAGGAAAATGATTTACAATACGCTTTTTAAAAACTGCTGAAGGCGCTCACTTTTAGGATTTGTGAAAATATCTGCCGGAGTTCCTTCTTCAACGATTTTACCGCTTTCCATAAAGAGTACGCGGTTTGCAACTTCACGGGCAAAAGCCATTTCATGAGTCACAACAATCATCGTCATGCCGTCCTTTGCAAGCTGCTGCATTACATTTAAAACTTCACCAACAAGCTCAGGATCAAGTGCACTTGTAGGTTCATCAAAAAGCATGATTTTTGGTTCCATAGCAAGAGCACGCGCAATTGCCACACGCTGCTGCTGTCCTCCTGAAAGCCGTGCAGGATATTCATCTGCCTTGTCTTTTAATCCGACTCTGTCAAGCAGCTCAAGTGCCTTTTTCCGGGCTTCTTCACGGGAAGATTTTTTGACAAAAACCGGTGCAATCATTACATTCTGAAGAACTGTTTTATGCGGAAAAAGATTAAAACGCTGAAAAACCATGCCCATTTCAAGCAGAACTTTTGAACGTTCTTTTTTAGGCATTTTGAATTTTTCAACACCGCCTTCAAATTCTTCAAGAAGTTTGTCATCAACAAAGATTTTTCCGGAATCAAATTTTTCCAGACGGTTAAGAGTCCGAAGAAATGTTGATTTTCCTGCCCCAGAAGGTCCGATTATGCACACTACTTCCTTTGGCTGAACTTCAAGAGAAACCCCTTTAAGAACATGCAGATCACCAAATGAAACATCGATATTTTCAGTCTTAATTATACTCATTAAAATCCCCTTTACTGAACCAGCTTATTCATAAACACTGAATTTTTTCTCGGTGCGGTTAAACACAACAGAGAAGACCGCCGTAATTATGAGATAAAGAATCATTGCAGGAATATAAACCAGTTCATTTCCGGCAGATGATGCAATACTTCTCGTTACTTTAGTAATATCTTCAAGTGCTATCAGAGAAACAAGTGAAGCATCTTTTAAGACCATAATAAATTCATTTCCGATTGAAGGAATAAGGCGGCGGATTGACTGAGGAACGATAATCAAAGCCATTGTCTGCCAGTAATTAAAACCAAGCGCATGACTTGCTTCTTTCTGACCTTTATCAATTGACTGAATTGCCGCCCTGATATATTCAGCCATATAAGCCCCGGAATTTAATGCAAAGGCAATGAATGCAGCCAGAAATTTGTTCCTCAGTGTAAGAAACGGGAATATTTTTGGAAGGCCGAAGTACAGAAAATAAAGCTGCATCAAAAGCGGCGTACCTCTGAAAAAGAAAATATACGCCTCGCAGATTTTTTTAAGAACCTGCTTTTTTGACATTTTGCCGAGCGAAAGAAAAAGCCCGATTACAATTCCAGCCGCAACTGATGTAAGTGTGAGAAGAATAGTAATTTTTGCTCCTTCCAAAAGAGCCGGAATCCAGCCGATAATTTTCTGTAAAGCGGTCATTTTAACTCCAGTTATTTAATTGTTTCGCTCAAATCTGTTCCGAAGATTTTGATATAGATTTCTTTCATTGAACCATCAGCAATCATTTCTTCGATAGCAGCATTTACTTTTTCAACAAGAACAGAATTTCCTTTGCGTACTGCTACACCGAAATATTCATCAGCAGAACCAACCCATGTTGAAACAAATGCAGGATCTTCAGCATAGTTTGCATAAACCAGAGCATCTGAAACAACAGCATCACAACGGCCGAGTTTGAGTTCATCATAAGCATTGATTACTTTGTCGAATTCAGCAGGAGTAAATTTGAGACCTGCTTCAGCCTGCTTTGCCATGAAGATATCTGATGTAGTTTCTGCCTGATAAGCAACTGTTTTTCCTTCAAGGTCTTCCGGGTTTGCAGGAGAAAAACCTGAATCAGCCTTTACAACGATTGTCTGACCGTTTCCGATATAAGGACGAGAGAATTCCATTGATTCAAGACGTTCCGGAGTGATTGTGGCAGCTGACATAACACAGTCATATTTGTTTGTTTCAAGACCAGCAAAAATTCCGTCCCATGCTGTGTCAACAAATTCAACTTCAAGGCCGAGTTTTGCAGCAACAGCTTTACCAAGTTCGATATCAAAACCGACAGGAGTTTTTCCGTCAGTATCATAGTATTCCATCGGAGGATAACCGATTTCCATACCGACCTTGAGTTTGCCTTTTTCAACAGTAAATTCACCGGCTTCAACCTTTTTATTACAGCCGATGAATGATAAAGATGCTGCCAGAGCAATGACAGCGAGTGCAATTTTTTTCATAGTGTACCCCTTAAAATAATAAAGGGACTCCGTACGATATTAACGCCGTCGTCCCCTCGATTAGATAATTATACAGAATTCATGAATAAATATGCAAGACATCCTTGCGGGCATTCATTATATTAACACA
>NZ_JAZOUG010000110.1:0-8972 GCF_045657965.1 Treponema sp.
TGTAAGAACAGCTACGCTTTCCAGTGTGAAGAAATTTTCTGCAACTGCTGTCCAGGAATTGTCAAGTTTTGTTTTAAGTTCTTTTGAATTTTCTGTGGCTTTGTATGTAAAAATTTCTGATTTCGTTTTTTTATTTTTCTTAAATGAATGGGTTTTATCAGAAATTTTTTCTGATATGCCTGAAAATTCAACAAAACTCTGGTCTTCAGAAGAAACAAGCTGGCCTGCCGTTACAATCTTAAAAACAGTTTTTTTATCAACAGAAATAATCTTTTCAAGATTCAAAATCGGGATAAGCGGATTGAAATAAAGCGTAACTTTCCCGCCAAACTGTTCATAATCCTGATATTCTGATTTTGATTCAGTAACTTCACCTGCATTCTGGCGTCTTTTGGTCATTTCGTAGATAAAGTCGTGAATATAATTTACTAAATCTGTGTCTTCAGGGGCGATTGAAGTTAAAATCCGTTCACCGGTCAGTTCTACATAGTTTTTAGAAGAGTCCAGTGTAAATAAAATGTGAATGTTTTTTTCGGGTTTTGGATTTTTTTTATCATTTACTACTGGTGCAAAGTAGCGCAGTGCATAGGTTGATTCGTCGTAGTAAAGAATACCGATGTAAGATTCACGTTCAAAACTGAAATCGCGGTAGTAAACATACTGTCCTGAAAAGTCAGGAACAGCAGGTATTACTCCTGGAAGAGCAGACAGAGCAGCAGCTGAAAGGAAAATTAAAAGTGAAAGAAATGTTCGTTTGAAAATATTCATTTTTACGCCTTTAATTTTGCCAGTTCTGCCTTAACGAATTCTTCAGCTTTTGCTGCTGCTTCTGAGGCAGGAACAAGTTCTGCTTCCTGGGCTGCACGCGGCTTGAACTCAACATTAGGAAGGTTTTTGTCGCCTACTGTAATGCGCAGCGGGATTCCTATAAGTTCCATGTCAGCAAATTTTACGCCTGGGCGTTCGTTTCTGTCGTCGAGGAGAACTTCAATTCCTGCTTTGCGCAGTTCTTCATAAATCTTGTCGGCTTCTTCTTTCATTGCGCCGTCATATTTAATCGGAACAATGCAAACCTGGAAAGGAGCTACTGACATTGGCCAGATAATTCCTTTTTCGTCGTTGTTCTTTTCGATGATTGAAGCGAGTGTGCGGTCTACACCGATTCCGTAACAGCCCATTGTTGGTTCTGTCGGTTTTCCGTTCTGACCGAGGAAGGTTACGTGCATTGATTTTGTGTATTTGTGTCCGAGCTTAAAGATGTGTCCGAGTTCGTTTCCTTTGCGGGTGTAGAATTCACTGCCGCAGCAGGCACATTTGTCGCCTTCTTTTACTGTGCGTACATCTGCATTTATATATGGTGTAAAGTCGCGGAGTGGTTCAACATGTTTAACGTGGTAACCGTTTTTGCCGGCTCCTGTGATTGCGTCGTGCATGCGGGCCTGTCCGTCTTTTACAACAGAGTAGTCAACGATAAGAGGACATTTTGAAGTCATCGGGCCTACAAAACCGTGACCTGCCTGTGCGTATTCAACGATTTCTTCGTCTTCGGCAAGAACAACTTCGCTTGCTTTAAGGGTTGCGGCAAGTTTTGCTTCGTTAACATCGAGGTCTGAACGGATGCAGACACAGGCATAAGAAACAGGATAGTAATCGCCTGCAGGGTCTTTAACGCGTTTCCAGTTTTTTGCTGCTTCTACGTCAGAGAAGTCGAGGGAAGAATTGATTACGCGGTAGATAAGGCATTTAATGAACATTTTTGGTGATTCATTAAAGAATTTTTCCATGTCTTCAATTGAGAATACATTAGGTGTTTCTACCATTTCCGGCATTTTGTCTGTTGCGGCAGGTTTTTCGCCTTTAATATTTACTGATTCGTCTAAAGCACATTCTGCCTTTTCAACGTTTGCAGCGTAACCGCATTTTTCGTTCGGACAGATAATGAGGGTATCGTCACCAATCGGGCTTTCTACCATGAATTCTTCTGAACCGCTTCCGCCCATGGCTCCTGAGTCTGCCTTAACCGGAATGATTTTGAGGCCGAGGCGTTTGAAGATGCGGAAATATGCCTTTTCATATTCGTTGTATGATTCGTCGAGGGAAGCATCGTCGGCGTTCATTGTGTATGCGTCCATCATGATGAACTCACGACCGCGCATTACTCCATAGCGGGGACGGATTTCGTCGCGGTATTTTGTGTTAATCTGATAGAGGTTAACAGGAAGCTGTTTGTATGAGTCGAGTGCATCGCGAACTATTGCTGTGTAGGCTTCTTCGGCAGTTGGAGAAACAACCATGTCCTGTTCAGCGCGGTTTTTTGCCTTGAGCATCTGAGGGCCCATAGTTTCCCAGCGTCCGCTTTCTTTCCAGATTTCGCCCGGAACGATTACTGTTGATTTGAATTCAAGTGCGCCTGAAGCGTCGAGTTCTTCACGGATAATATTTTCGAGTTTATAAAGGGAACGTACTCCGAGAGGAAGGTATGTGTAAAGACCGTTTCCAAGTTTGCGTGTGATTCCTGCGCGGAGCATTAATTTGTGACTTGCGATAACTGCTTCTGATGGAGCTTCGCGAAGTGTTGAAATGTAAAATTTAGATGCTTTCATTCTGTTATTTTATTGAAAAAACAAGTGATTTACAACTGAGAAGGTTATTGTTAAAGAATATCCAGCATTTCACGGAAAAAGTGATTTTCAATACGTGCTTCGTTCATAAATTCACCGAATGAAGTATATTTTTTGCCCTGAAACCTTTCTCCGAAGACAATTAAATCATTGCCTTTATCGTCACGGTCGTAAGTCAGATTATAATTTTTGCCTTTATAGGAAAATTCAAATTCCTTTTTTGCATTTATCATGAAAATCAGTTCGTCTTTTGTCATGCATTCTCCTGAAATTTATGGGAAATTTGTGCGGCAACTTTTTCTCCGTCCATTGCGGATGAACCGATTCCGCCTGAATAGCCGGAACCTTCTCCGCACGGATAAAGATTTGCAATTCCTTCACATTCCAGAGTTTCTTTTCTTCGTAAAATTCGAACTGGTGTACTTGTTCTTGTTTCGCTTGCAATCAGAAGCGCATCGTCACAGACAAATCCATGCATATTTTTATCAAAATCTTTAAAAGCTGTTTCGAGCCTTGAACTGATTTCTTTTGGAAGCCATTCATCAAGCCGGCTTGGAATTACTCCAGGTTTATAACTGGTCTTTCCTAAATCAGAAGAATCCCTGTGAGCGAGAAAATCGACGAGTTTTTGGGCCGGAGCAAACTGACCTTTTGCATGTCGGAAAGTTTCTTCTTCAAGCCATGTACGCCAGTAAAGACCACCAAGAGCTTCACAGCCGTCATTTTTTGCTTTTTCGATAAATTCAGAAGGAATGTCTTCGACTCTGCGTTCAACTACAATGGCTGCATTACTCCATTCACTGTTACGTCCTGAAGCAGACATTCCATTAATAACTATTTGATTTTCTGCAGTAGCACAGGGAACAACATATCCGCCGGGACACATGCAGAAACTGTAAACTCCGCGGCCTTCGACCTGAGTTGTAAGACGATATTCTGCAGCCTGAGGCATCGGTTTTCCATGGAATTGAATTGAGTCAATTAATGTTCTGGGATGTTCAACCCTCACGCCAACAGCAAATGTTTTTGCTTCCAGGGAAGAAGGGGAAATTTTCGCAATCATTTTATAAATGTCTGTTGCCGAGTGCCCTGTCGCAAGAATTACTGCATCTGATTCAAGTGAAGATTCTGTGCTTGTTTTAAGATTTTTTATTTTTACGCCGGTGACAGAAAGAGAAGAAAGTGATTTTTTAACCAGTAAATCTGTGCAGAGTGTATCAAAATAGAATTCTCCGCCAAGTTCTATGATTTTTTTTCTCATTCCGCTGATAATTCCCGGGAGTTTGTCTGTTCCAATGTGTGGATGAGCATCAGTCATTATTTTTTCACTGGCTCCAAATTCGACAAAAATACGGTAAATTTTTCCGATATCGCCGCGTTTATTGCTTCGAGTGTAAAGTTTACCGTCTGAAAATGTTCCTGCACCGCCTTCACCAAAACAGAAATTTGACTGAGCATTAAGTTTACCGTCAGTTTCAAGATTTGTAATATCGCCTTTTCGTTCTTCTGTGCATGATCCGCGTTCAATTAAAACAGGTTTTATTCCGTCTTCTAAAAGTCTGAATGCAGCATAAAGACCAGCCGGTCCTGAACCAATTATTACAACTGTTTTGCTTCCAGAAGCTTTTTTCCAGACAGGAAGAGTTTCTCCGTCTCCGTTCGGCTCTTCAGCGATGTAAACTTTATATTTGAGAAGCAGTTTTATCTGACCGTGCCGCGCATCAATTGATTTTTTAATGAATACAGAGGTCAGTTTTTCACCCTGAAATTTTATTCCTTTTTTGGAAAGCGTGCGTTCAATTTCAGAATTTATGAGAGTCTGATTTTTTTCATCATTCGGTTTTACTGTAATCGATATTTCTGTATTCATAAAAAGGATTATAGTGAATTTTATTAGTGCAATCCACAGAATTATTTAATTGTAGCCAAAATATCATTTACAGCGTTTCTGATTTTTTTGACAGACTCACTTCCTGAAATCTCTTTTTTCTGAATGAAACCGACTTCGTAATAACCGAGTGCATTTCCTGCTGAAAGACAGGTAAATCCTTTGTCATAAGGACCATTTGTAAGAACAATATGTGGAATTAATCCGATACCAATTCCAAGCTGAACCAGAGCCATAATTGCTTCGTTTCCTTCTGTTTCGGCAGCAATTACTGGTTTTACATTTCTGCTTGAAATCCATGCATCGAATCTTTCGCGGGCAAGCCCTGTCTTTGGTAAAATCAATGGTACTGAAGAAACAATATCCTGAGGGCTTCCGTTTACTTTTTCGTATGCACCGCCAATACTTGCGGCAAAAACAAGCGGAGTTCTGTGTACTGGAATTGTATCAAAGCCGTTCAGACCTGTTTCGGGAATTGCGGCAACGGCAAGTTCAGCCCGTCCTTCTTTTACGGCATTTACAGCTCCTGCAGGATCTCCTGTTTCAATTTCCAGATGAATCTGAGGATATTTTTCGGAAAGTTCTTTTAAAAAAGGAGGCATGATAGAATAGCATGCTGTTACAGAAGCATAGACATGAAGAGTTCCGGAAATTTCATCGCCGCCTGCTTTAAATGAATTCAGAATGTCTTCCTGCTGTTCCAGACATTTTTTTGCAAACTGCGCAAATTCTGCTCCCTGTGGAGTTAATTTAACTTCCCGGTTGTTTCGTTCCAGAAGAATTGTTTCAGTTTCTTCTTCAAGTCGGGAAATCAGGCGGCTCAAAGCAGAAGGACTCAGATTTACTTTTTCGGCTGTATGAGCAAAGTGGAGAGTTTGTGAAAGGTTTAAAAAGGCATTTAATTCAAAAAAATCCATTTGTCTTAATTATATTAAAAAACAAAACGTGTTTCTATTGTCAGAAATTTTCAAAAACAACAGAAATTTGAAAAAAGTCTGCAACATATTCAGAATAGATTTGTTATTATAATATACAGGCATTTTAAAGGAGGAATTAAAAATGTTAAAAAGATTTGGAATCGCAGTTGCTGCGTTATTGATTGGTGGATTAGTTTTCGCTCAGGAATCAGCTGACCTTAAAGCTGCTCCAAAAGCTGCTGGCAGTGTTGATTCAACATGGGAATGGAAAGGCACCCCAAGAAAGAGCCCTATTGGTGAAGATATGACAACTGTTACTAAGGCAAAAGAAATCCCGACTGGAACAGGTTCAATCAAAGGTGCTAAATTTGAAATTATTAAGGGTGAAGCTAAATTCAAGACAGAAAACGGCATTACTGCAATTTATCACAATAATTCATCTTCTGCTAACTATGAAAACCTTGAGAAAAAACGCAAGGCAGAATATGCACTTACTCTCGATGATGCTGCTACAGTAGAATTCATCGTTACAGGAAACGGTTCTGCAGAAGCAAGCCGCATGGTTGTTGTAAAGAATGGCGAAGAAACTTTGCTTGCTATTAACAATCTTGATCAGGACGAACCTGCTAAAACAATTACTCTGGCAAATGCTCCGGCTGGAACATACCGTATTCTTGTTCAGGGTTCACGAATTGTAGGAATCAAAGCAAAGAACTAATTATTAACTGGCCTTTAGAAAAGTTATGCTTCTGGGGCTGAATTTAAAAGGGAATGAAATCTTTTGAGCATGGTTCAGGCGAAGTCTTTACTGTGCTTACTGGATTGAGTTCCCTCTTTTTTTATGGGAGAAAAATATGAAAAAAATTGTTCTGGTTGCCGCAGCTTTATTGTCAGTAAGTTTGTGTTTTGCACAGAAAAGTGTTGATTTGAAAGGAACTGTTTCAAAAGCAGGCAGTGTTGATTCAACCTGGGAATGGAAAGGTACTCCAAAAAAGAGTCCGATTGGTGAAGATGCAACTACAGTTACTAAGGTAAAGGAAATTCCGGCAGGAATTGGTTCTGTTAAAGGTGCAAAATTTGAAATCGTAAAAGGTGAAGCAAAATTTAAAACCGAAGACGGCATTACTGCCATTTATCACAATAACAAAGGTTCTGCCACAATTGAAACAATCGAAAAAAATAAAAAGTGTGAATATGCAGTTACCCTTGAAGATACCGCAACAATTGAGCTTACTGTAACTGGAAATGGTTTTGGTGAAGCAAGCCGGTGCGTTGTTGTAAAACGTGGTGAAGAAGAAGTTTTGCTTTCGATTGATCATCTGAACAAAGAAAATCCCGATGAAGTTCTTACTCTTGCTAATGCACCGGCTGGAACTTATCGGGTTTTGGTAAATGGTTCACGAATAGTGAAAGTAACTGCTAAAAACTAATTTTTATGCCAGAATTTCATCTGCAAGTTTTTCAAGCTTATTGATAACTTCATCGTTTATTGAAATTTTTACAGTGACTTTTGTTTCACAGACCGTAATGTTTTTGCTCTGCTCAAACATTGCGGTCATATTTTTTGCTGCCATTGGTGCCCAGCTGCCGTTTTCGATAAAGCCGATTCTGCGGTTCTGGTAACCCCGTTCAGTAAGGTGTTCGATAAATTCACGCATGGTTGGGAAAATACCGCCGTTGTAAGTTGTTGTAGCAAGCACGAGCTTTCCGTAGCGGAATGCATCTTCTACACATTCGTAAGTGTCTTCACGGGCAAGGTCAGAAAGTGCAACTTTAGGGCATCCTTTTGCTTTTAAAATTTCAGCAAATTTTTCTGCAGCCTGTTTTGTGTTTCCGTAAACTGAAGTATAAAGTACGCATACACCTTCAATTTCAACGCCGTAGCTTGACCAGATATCGTATAAACGTAAAGCCTCTTTAGCTTCGCTGCCTGTAAGGACAGGGCCATGAAGCGGGGCAATTGTGTTGATTTCTAATCCGGCTGCTTTTTTTAAGACTGTCTGCACATTTGCACCGAATTTTCCGACAATGCCGAAATAATAGCGGCGTGCTTCGCAGGCCCAGCCTTCCGGATCTTCAATATCATTTGCACCGAATTTACCGAAGCCGTCTGCAGAAAAAAGCACTTTGTCTGTAGAATCATAAGTAAAAAGAACTTCAGGCCAGTGAACATTCGGGGCTGCAATAAAATTGAGGGTGTGTTTTCCAAGTTCCAGTTTACTGCCTTCTGCCACTACAACCTGTCTTTCTGCAAAATCTGTGCCGAAGTAATTTTTCATCATCATGAAGGCCATTTTTGAAGAAACTATTTTTGCTTCCGGAAACATGTCCATGAATTTTTTGATATTTGCAGAATGATCCATTTCCATGTGCTGAATCACGAGAAAATCAGGTGTTTTTCCGTTTGCTGTATTTTTGATATTAGAAAGCCATTCATCGCCGAAGTGCTGGTCAACGCTGTCCATAACGGCAATTTTTTCATCAAGGATTACGTAAGAATTGTAAGCCATTCCGGCTGGTACTTCAAACTGTCCTTCAAAAAGATCGATTTTGTGGTCGTTAACGCCAATGTATTTAATTGTGTCTGTAATCTGCATAAAATTCTCCATATACATTTTCTTATTTTAATATTATAATGGTTCTATATTTTTTTCAATTATTCAGAGGTACACGATGAGTAAAATCGCAATCAGAATAAACAAGGCTGATGTCGTTGCTGTAGCTCTTGAGCCGCTTACAAAAGGCACTCAAGTCACTCTCGAAGCAATGGACGACGTTCCTGAAGTTACAGTTACTTTGCAGGAAGATATCACTGCAGGTCATAAATTTGCAATCAAAGAAATCAAAAAAGGCGAGCCGGTAATCAAATATGGTTATCCAATCGGTTCTGCCACAGAAGACATCGCTGCAGGTAAGCATGTTCACACTCACAACATTCACACTTTGCTTGAAGGCGAACTTGAATACACTTACAACGAAGCAAATGCAAAGGCTGCTTACGATGCATGGTACAAAGAAACCGAAAAACTTCGTGCAAATGTTCCGACAGTCAATGTTTACAAACGAGCAGACGGCAGAGTCGGAAGCCGAAACGAGGTCTGGATTGTTCCACTCGTCGGCTGTGTAAATAAAATTTCTGAAACTCTTGCAATGTGGGCAAATGCCAAATTCTGTGCAGGAGAGCCAAAACCGAGCGAAAAAGGCGGTCTTGAAGGATTCTTCACATGGACGCATCCTTACGGCTGTTCTCAGATGGGCGGCGACAAAGAAACAACTGCAAAAATCCTTGCTGATTTAGTTCATCACCCGAATGCAGGCGGCGTTCTCGTCGTTTCACTTGGCTGTGAAGAAAACAACATCCCATACTTCAAGGAATTTTTGGGCGCATACGACGAAAACCGCGTAAAATTCATGACAACCCAGCAGCACGAAGACGAACTTGAAGAAGGCAAAAAACTTCTTACAGAACTTGCTGAATATGCGGGCAAATTTAAGCGTGAAGAAGCTCCTCTTACAGATATCGTACTCGGCATGAAGTGCGGCGGT
>NZ_JAZOUG010000111.1:0-4018 GCF_045657965.1 Treponema sp.
TGATAATCAGCGTGAAATTGTATTCGATTGGATTTTATCCGAATCAATCAAAACTGAAAGAATCGAGTCTTCCCAGTTTTACTCCAAAATCAAAGACCGTGTTCACTATCTCGCCCAGCTTGAATCAATTTTTGACAGCAATGACACGATTTTCAAATATGACGAAAAAGAAAATATCCTGACATCACAAATAACAGGCGAATATTTGATGAAGAACATTGTTGAATCTCGGAATATTTTCACTTTTCTTGATAAAACAAAAGACGGCAAATATTATTGCAAGTCATTTTTTCCGCAAACTTTCAAAGATTACTCATATCGCCAGAAAAAATGGCTCAGGAACTCTTCGAAAAAGGACAGGTCTACAGCCAGTACTGCAACGAAAACGGCCAGCCGACAATGAAAGATACAAAATTGTTATTTAAAGGGGCGACAAGGACGTCGCCAGTTTTTAAAAGCATAATTGATCCCCGACAACCTTTAGGTTGTCATAACGGCATGTATGCCGAAGAACGGCTCAGCATTCGCAATCGTAAAAGCAAGGGTATTTTTCATTGTATAGCGCGACAGGAGGTCGCGTTGCTTAAAAAGCAAAATAATTCCCCGATAACCTTTAGGTTATCGCTACGACACGGATGTCGTGGGACGGTCTCGTCCTCGGCAAAATGGGTCACTCAGAGCGCACAGTCGGCATCGGCGGATTCGAACCGAACCTTATCAAGAACATCGCCCGCTACGCGGAAGCAAATTCTTGCCAGAATCTCTTCCGCGCTGGCGTAAGATACTTTGCTTTTTCATCGCATCCATGCGATGTAGTATCTAAAAAATCCCGGCTGGAAATTGTTCTGGTCGGGATTTTTTTGTTCTCATTGTCTTTGCTGCAAAATATGCTATAATATTCATCGTAAGAGGTTATGTAAAATGCCGAACATTAAACCAGTTTCTGATTTACGAAATTACGCAGCAGTTTTGCAAGATGTCTCTTTTGGCTCCCCAGTTTTTTTGACTAAAAATGGGCGTGGAGCTTATGCAATCGTGGATATTAAAGAACAGGAAGAATACGAAAAAACTAAGGCGGCTCTGGCTTTGTTAACAGAACTTGCCCGCGGGAAAAAATCTGGCGAGAAGAACGGCTGGCTTTCTGAAGAAGATATTTCTGAACATTTTGAAGCACGATTTAAAAACTCATGACAGAAAATACCATTCATTATTCAGAACTTGCAAAACAAGATTTAGATGAAATTTACGAATATATCTTGCTTGAGTTACAAAATCCAACAGCTGCACAGAATACGATTACAGGAATTCTCTCTGAAATATCCTCATTAAAACTTCATCCGAAAACCGGGAAACTTGTTTCGTTGCCAAACGGATTAGAGTCAGAATACCGCTTTGTCATGTATAAAAATTATCTTGCATTTTATCGACATGAAGATAATGACATTTACATTGACCGCGTTTTGTATGGAAAGCGGGATTATTTACGGATTTTATTTTAGGTTGCAATCGCAATTATTTTACGTACAGCTTCTGTATATTCTCCCTTTTCCTTGTAAATCACCAGCGGGGGAAGGATTTTAAGCTCCGGGCGGGCGTTTTTCCGGCCTTCTATCATAATCATTGTCGGAGAAGAATCTACAAATGGGTACACAAGCTGCAGAGTTTTTGGTTCAAGATGATATTTTGTAAATGTTGTGAATATTTCAGAAAGGCGCTCCGGACGGTGAATCATGTAAAAACTTCCGCCGGATTTCAAAAGATATGCTGCGGCACAAACTACATCTTCGAGTGTGCACAAAACTTCGTGGCGCGCTATGTTTTTGGCTTGGTTCGGATTTTTTCGGACGGCGTTTTCTTTTGCGTACGGAGGATTGCTTGTAACGGTATCAGCACATTCCGGCTTAAAGAGGGTGCGTACATTTTTTATATCACCGCAGATTACATCGATTTTTTCTTCAAGATGATTAACTTCTACGTTTTTTGATGCAAGGGCAGCAGATTCGCTCTGAACTTCAAGTGCTGTAAAATGTTTTGCCGGCGTTGTTCTGCTCATCAAAAGCGGGATTATTCCGTTTCCGCTTCCAAGGTCAAAGACATTCCCGCCCTTTTTTACTTGCGAAAAATCTGCAAGAAGGACGGCATCGATTCCGAAACAGAACAGGGATTTATCCTGAAAGACGGTGAGGCTGCTTTTTGGAAATGTTGAAGAAAAAAGTGTTGAAGGTGGCATATTATCCATTGTAATTTAATCTTTTTCCCCGTTATTCACAAGATGCACAGCTATTTGCTGCACAGTCATTTGAGCAGCCGCATGAATCGCAGGCTGTTCCTTTCTGTGCTTTTATTTTTCTGCCCATTTCCCTAAGCATTTCTATATCGCCTTTGATTGTGCTGCCGCTTGTTGTGAGCATATTGCCTGTGATTGTGGCAGAGCAGCCAGATTCAAAGGCTTTTTTGCCGTTTTCTGATAAAAGACGGCGTCCTGCTGCAAGGCGGATATTTGCTTCCGGATTTATGAATCTGAACATTGCGATTGTGCGTAAGATTTCATCTTCGGTAAGAGGGGTAAGGTTTTCGTAAGGGGTTCCTGGAATTGCCATGAGTGCGTTGAGCGGAATTGAGCGGATATTCAGTTCTGAAAGAGATATTGCCATGTCCAGCCGGTCTTCAAAAGTTTCTCCCATGCCGATGATTCCTCCGGAGCAGACACACAGGCCTTCTTCCTGAGCAATTTTAATTGTTTCGATTTTCATGTCGTAGGTGTGGCTTGTGCAGATGTTTGGAAAATTGCGCTTTGAAGTTTCAATGTTGTGATGATAGCTTGTAACACCTGCTTTTTTAAGGCGTTTAAACTGTTCTCGCGTAATAAATCCCATTGAAGCGCAGAGATTTATTTTAAGTTCTTTATTCATGCGCTCGTAAACGTGAATTGCTTTGTCAAAATCTTCGCCGGAAAGGGATCTGCCTGCCGTTACGATTGCAAAGCGGTTTACGCCTTCATCCTGATTTGATTTTGCTTCTTTTATGATTTTTTCGTCGTCAAGGAAAGAATATTCTTCGCAGGAAGTGTGGTTGTGAGCGCTCTGGGCGCAGAATTTGCAGTTTTCGCCGCAGCGTCCGCTCCGTCCGTTTATGATTGTACAGAGGTCAACATTTTCACCCTTAAAATGTTTTCGGATTCTGTCTGCATTTTCTGTCAGTTCGGATAGACTGCAGGTTTTAAAAAAGGAAAGGTCATCGCCCCTTTTTAAGCGTTTCCCATTTATGATTTTTGAAGCAAGTTCTGTTAAATCTGTCATTTTGTACCTCTCACAGCTTCTGTTTTGTCATTTTGATTATTGATTTTAATGAAAACAAAAGATAATGTAAACCTAAAACATGAATAATAGGTTTACATTTAAAGAGAGGCAGCGCAGAATTTTTACATCACAGCCTTTAAAATTGCAATCAAAATGCACGCACCTACAATATCAAGGACGAACTGCAGCACGGTATTCTTGATTTTGAGGGCAGAACCCAGAAATCCGCCGATAAAAGAGCCGACAAGACCGACAAGAACGCACACTGCAAAGCCGACTAAGGTGCTTCCGCCGAAGCTTACTTTCATGAAAAATCCGCCGAGAAGACCGACGATTAAACCCATAAGAATTGTAACAAGCATTTTTTACCTCCAAAACTTGTTTTAACTGTTCTTTTATTATAAATATGCAAATCTTAAATCGTCAAACTGTTTTTGCTTATTGCGGAAGAATTTTAATTCACTTGATAATTCCAGTTTCTTATTTTATAATGAATTGTGTCAGTTTTATACATCGTTGGAACGCCAATTGGAAATCTTGGCGATATAACTTTTCGGGCAGTAGAGACATTTAAATCTGTAGATGTGGTTGCAGCAGAAGATACGCGTCATACCCTTCAGCTTTTGAATCATCTCCAGATTAAAAAGCCGCTTGTTTCATGCCGTTCTCAGAACGAAGAACAGGCAGGTGAAAAAATCATCAAAATGCTCGATGAAGGT
>NZ_JAZOUG010000112.1:0-2336 GCF_045657965.1 Treponema sp.
GTGTTCTGACGGGTATCAATATGACGGACTTTCTTTTCGATGGGCTTTTCGATTACTTCGATGATTTCCTGTTCGTTTTTCTTTTCTTCGTCAACAGATTTTTCATCTTTTTTGGGTTTATCTTCTGCCTTTTTCTCAACAGCATACATGGAAAAATCTTCAACCTGATGGGTGAACATAATGGCGTCCAATACCAGGTCCAGTTCTTTCTCGTCTAAGGAACTGCTGGCGCTGCTTTTGCCTTCAATCCCCAAGTTCTTTATCATTTCCATTACTTGTTTGTTTTGTAAATTGAATTCTTTTGCTAATTCAGATATCTTCTTTTTCTTCAAATGAACTCACCTCTAATATTCCTTTTTTAAAATTTTCATGGTTGACAGATACCACGCCGGTTGGTTTGCTCCCGATTGCAAATGCAATTTCTTCCATCGTGCAGGGGAGTGTAATCACCTTGATGTTTTTGCAAGCTTCCAGAATTTTCTGTTTGGTTTTCTCGTTGAAATCAGCAGAAAATATAATCAGCTTGGAATGGGACTTTTTGATTTCGTCCAACACTGCGGTCTGTCCGTAAGTAAGCGCTCCGGCACGCCGTGCCAGTCCGAGTAAACGTAATACTTTATCTTGCATGAAAGGATTCCTCTTGAAATTTCTTCAGCTCTTCATAACATTCATCCGAAACTTTTGTTTTGAAAGAACGGTGAAAAGCATTTTTCTTGATTGCCTGCTCGATGCAATCTGTTTGATTGCATACATAAGCACCACGACCGTCCAATTTATGATCCGGGTCAAGCTGATAGGTTCCATTCGCTAACTTAGCCATACGAATCATTTCATTTTTTGGGTGGATGCTGTGACAAGCAACACATTTTCTTTTGGGAATGTATTTCATTCTTATTTCCTCTTATACTGCTTTAATGTCTACTTTGTAGCCGGTCAGCTTTGCAGCCAGTCTTGCATTTTGACCTTCCTTACCAATTGCCAGAGAAAGCTGATCTTTGTCAACAATTACATTGCAGATTCTTTCGTCCTGATTTACGGTACAGCTGATGATTTCAGCAGGGGAGAGGGCTTCTTTTACAAATTCTTCGGGATCTTCACTATATTTTACAATATCAATTTTTTCGCCTTTTAATTCTGCTAAGATGTTTTCCACACGCATACCTTTGGGGCCGATACAAGAGCCGATACAGTCAACATTTTCATCGGTAGAGTATACGGCGATTTTGGTTCTTGCACCTGCTTCTCTGGCGATGGATTTAATCTGAACAACGCCGGTAGCGATTTCAGAAACTTCCTGCTCGAATAAGCATTTTACCAACATGGGATGAGAACGGGAAATAATAATCTGCGGTGCTTTGCCGATGATTTTAACCTGCACTACGTAAATTTTGATTTTATCGCCGTGTTTGTATACTTCGCCGGGAATCTGTTCCTGGGGAGAAAGAACTGCTTCGGTTCTGCCAATGGACACCATTACATTACCTTTTTCGATTCTTTCTACGGTACCGGTAACTAAGCTTCCGGTTTTTTCGGTGAATTCAGAAACCATCATTCCGCGTTCTACTTCTCTGATTTTCTGAACTACGATTCCTTTTGCATTCTGTGCTGCAATTCTGCCGAAGGTTTTAGGAGTCACATTAACATCTACGGTATCACCCACAGCAACAGCTTTAGAGATTTTTTTCGCTGCTTTGAATTCGATTTCCAGTTCAGGATTAGTAACCTCTTCCACGACTGTTTTTCTTAAGTAAACAGCTGCATCACCGGTTTCACGGGACACGGTAGCAATTACTTCTGCAATGGGATTGTAGTCCTTTTTGTAAGCAGTTACCAATGCATTTTCCATTGCTTCAATCAGGATTTCTTTTTCGATTCCTTTTTCTTTTTCCAAAAGGTCGAGAGCTAATAAAAATTCCTTGTTCATAGTTTTCTTTTTGTACCTCCAATATATAAGATAAAATTTTAATAAACAATTATTTTGCTTTCAAAGCTTCAGTAATGTCAAAATAAAGCTTTGCGGATGCAACTTTATCCTTGGGGAATTCCATTGAGATATCGTTGCAGGATATATAAATGACATTGTTCTCATATTTTTCCAATGTACCCATAATATTTTTGTTTCCGTCAATCGGTGCATACAAAGAAAGTTCTATTTTTTTGCCAAGCACTTTTTCAAAATGCCATTCTTTTGTAAGCTTTCGTTCAGCACCCGGGGAAGATACTTCAAGCTGATAGGCAGTCTGAATCAGATTTTCCTGGTCCAGTGCCTCTGATAAAATACGGGATACGGTTTCACATTCATCAATGTTGATTCCGCCTTCTTTATCAATATAGAT
>NZ_JAZOUG010000113.1:0-3686 GCF_045657965.1 Treponema sp.
GATTATAAACAACGAACTTTTAGTGAAGATGCAATTCCAAAAAACAAAGTTGTAGTTGCAATAAAAAAGCCTTCTCAAGATGAACTTCAGAAATACAAAGACGAAATTGATTCAAAAGATAATACAATAGAAGAATTGAAAAAGCAGCTTGCCCAGGCACTTGCTTCAATTCAAAATAATAAGATCCATCCTTCTAATAAACCAGATCTGAAAGTTGAAGATTTAAGTGAATTCCAGACAAGGAAGATGTTTATCGATGAAGATCTTAAAACTCTTGGCTGGAGAATTGATCAGGTTCAGGTTGTTGAAGAATATAAAGTTGATGATATGGAAGGTATATCTGGCAAAACAGGTTATATTGACTATGTTTTGTTTGGAAAAGATGGGGCTCCACTTGCTGTTGTTGAAGCAAAGAAAACTACAAAAGACCCGAATGTAGGTAAGCAGCAGGCTGTTTTATATGCAGATTGTCTTGAACGAAAGTTTAATCGACGTCCATTTATCTTCTATACTAATGGCTTTGAAACCTTCTTCTGGGATGACAGTCAGTATGCACCTCGTTCTGTAAGTATGATTTTTGCGATGGCTGATTTGCAAAAGCTTATGGACCGCCGTAAGCTTCTTGTAGATTTGAATCATGTAAAAATCAATACAGATATTTCTGGCCGCCCTTATCAGATGAAGGCAATTCGTTCAATCTGTGCTGAAATGGAAAAGAAAATCCGTAAGTTCCTGCTTGTCATGGCAACTGGAACCGGAAAGACAAGAACCGCAATCAGCATTGTAGATGTATTGAGTCGTGCTCATTATGTTTCAAACGTGCTCTTTCTTGCAGACCGAATCCAGCTTGTTGAACAGGCATATGACGCTTTCCGTGAAAATTGTCCGGATGTAACTGTATGCAATCTGCTTGATGCAAAAGACAAAGCTGAAAACAAAGGTGCACGAATCGTATTCAGTACATATCCAACTATCTTAAATGCTATTGATACTGAGAAAAATAAAGACGGCAACCGTACATTTACTCCGGCTCATTTTGATTTGATTATCATTGATGAGGCACATCGTTCCATCTTTAAGAAATACCGAGCAATCTTTGAATACTTTGATGCATACCTTGTAGGACTTACAGCTACTCCGCGCCGCGATGTTGATAAATCAACATTCGAGTTCTTTGAACTTCAGGACGATGTTCCAACTGATGTTTATGAATATGAAACAGCTGTTGCGGCTAACTATCTGGTTCCATATCATGCAATTGAAAAGACTTCAACATTCCTTGATGAAGGAATCAATAAAGAAAACTTGAGTGAAGAAGATTTAGAAAAGGTCCGTCGCCAGGAAGAAGAAAGCGAAGAACCTTTTGAAGAGATTCCTCCAAAGGCAATTAACGAATATGTATTCAATGAAGATACAACTCGCCAGGTTCTTGAAGACTTAATGACAAAAGGGATTAAAACTGGGGGCGGTGATAAACTTGGTAAGACAATCATCTTTGCTTACAACAAAAATCATGCCCAGCACATTGTGGACACCTTTGATAAATTCTGGCCGCAGTATAAAGGCAAGATGTGTCAGAGAATTGTCTGTGATGATACAAAAGTAAAATCTACCATCAAGGAATTCAAAAAGACAGATTCACAGCTGCAGATTGCTGTTAGTGTTGATATGCTCGATACCGGAGTTGATATTCCAGAAGTTGTAAATCTTGTTTTCTATAAAAAGATTCGAAGTAAAATAAAATTCTGGCAGATGATTGGCCGTGGAACCCGACTTGCTCCAAATCTCGTATGCACAGATGAAACAGGTTCTTATGTTGGTAAGAAGTATTTCTACATTTTTGATTACCTTAGAAATTTTGAATTCTTCCGCGAAGAAAAGAACGGCATTGAAGGAGCTTCCGGAAAATCTGTAAGTGAAAGAATCTTTGCTCATAAGTGTGCGGTCATAAAACTTCTGCAGGATTCAAAAAATTTATGTCATTCCGAACTTGATTCGGAATCTCAAAATCTCTTTCTTACTTACCGTAATCAGCTTATAAGCGAAGTTCATGCCCAGATTACCGCATTAAATACATCGCTTACACCTGTTCATCTTGTCTTGAAGCATGTCCTTAAATTCCAGAATGAAAAGAGCTTTGAATGTCTGACCGATGAAGATGTAATGAATCTTTCAAAGTACATTGCTCCACTAGTATTCAATGGAGAACTGGATCAATATGCAAAAGGCTTTGATAATTTCTGTTACGGAATAATGGAATTACAGTTGTCAGAACAACCTATAGATCTTTACCGCTCAAAGATTAAGGCTGTAGCTGAAAAACTTTTGACTAAAACATCTATCAAAGCTGTTCGAGACCATTTACCTCGCCTCCAGCTGCTTTCGGTTAATTCATATTATGACGAATTACATGTCCTTGATTATGAAGAAATCCGCAAAGAGATTCGTGACCTGGCTCAATTCTCTGTAGATAGTGGTCATGATCCTATTTTTATTGATTATGGTGATACTGTAACAAACGTGGATGTACCTGCTGAAGCACAAGATCCAATTCCCGCAGACAACTTTGAAGAGTACAAGAAGAAAGTCGATGCTTATCTTTCTGAACACATGAAAGATGAAGCCATTAATAAGCTGCGTACAAATCAGCCTCTTACAAAAGATGACTTTGACAGTTTAAATCACATCTTCAAGGAAGAACTTGGAAACGAAAAGTTGTTCAACCAGCTTTCTGAAGGAAAATCACTTGGAGTGTTCATTCGCAGGGCAACAAAAATGGACAAAGATTCTATAAACGACTACTTTGCAGAATTTATAAATGATGCCAACATGAACAGCATGCAGATTGAGTTTGTTCAGCGTCTGATTAACATTATCGTTGAACAGGGCGAAATCAATATGGATGCCCTCATGAAAGGCCGTGCCCCATTCGATCGTCCGAAGTTCTTTATGCTGTTTGGGAAAGAAGCCCAGAACAGGATTTTTGCTGTTGTACGTAATATCAATATGAATGCAAAGGAAATTGCATAGAACTTTGAGCAGTTTTATCAGTACAGCTTTTTTAACACTATGTTCTTGCATAGCGCAGAACCACAGTTGCAATCACGACGAACATGAAAACCGGGAACCAGGCTCCCATGAATGGTGAAATTGCACCGAACTTAGCAAGAAGCATCGTAATCATCTGAGTGACATAAAACAGAACCGCCGCACTGATACATGAAGCAAGACTCATAAGCATGACATTTTTGCGCGTTTTACCGCTTAAGCCCACAGATAAAAAAACAACGATGAACAATATGAAAGGAAACGAATATTTTTTGTAATAAAGGCTTAAAGGTTCGGCAAAAGGAAGACCGGCTTTCTGCAAATGCTCGATATAAACCCTGGCTGTTGCAGAATCTACAGTTTCTACGCTTATTACATTATTCTGAAATGTTTCCGGAGGTTCTGTAAGACGGTTTTTATTTTCAACTGTTACGCTTCCAGATGTAATCGTGCCGTCTTTTAATGTGTACTGAATGCCGCCGGAAAGGTTCCATTTTTCATCACGCCAGGATGCAGAATCGGCACGGATAATTGAATTTAAAGTTTTGTCATCATTACGGATTATTATATAAAGTGCAGTAAGTCGTTTTGCTGTATCGTCATAAAATTCTGCCTTATAACAGATTTTTCCGTTTTCA
>NZ_JAZOUG010000114.1:0-4967 GCF_045657965.1 Treponema sp.
CCTCCGACTTCCACAAAAAACTGTGCGGGCCTTTATGCATGGCACACTCAGGCATGGGACAAATCCCGGCTTCAGCAGAACCAAACGCATTTGCTTTTAAACCGCACTTTACGGCAGAAGAAATCAAACATTTTGCAGAATTTTCAGAAAAAGAAACTCATGCGGTAAACACGCTTCTTGAAGATTTCCAGAAAGCAGGCGGAAACAATAATTTCCACAAAATTCCGGAATTTGAGCCTTTAATTTTAGGCCGAGACGAAGCTTACATCGGTGTTTTAATCGACGATTTAGTAACACTCGGAACAAAAGAGCCTTACCGGATGTTCACCGCCCGCGCAGAGTACCGCTTAAAGCTAAGGCACGACACGGCAGACCGGAGATTAGCCGAAAAAGCATTTAAAGTTGGAATTAAAACAGAAGCGCAGTTTAACGCAACAAAACTCAAATACCAGCAGGTAGAAGAAGCGACAGAAATTCTTCTCAAAAAGGCAGATAGCGAAAATCCGGGCTTTCCTGCAATTGTGTGGGAAATTGCTCAGGAAGATGCAAAATACAAATACTACATCGAAAAGCAGGATGCCAGAGTTGCAAAAATGCACAAAATGGAGCATTTTCATATTCCGGCCGATTTTGATTACGGGAAGATTCCTGCCCTTTCAGGTGAAAGCCGCCAGAAACTCGAAGCTGTACGCCCCCTCACGCTAGGTCAGGCCAGCAGAATTTCTGGAATCCGCAATAGCGATATAATGCTTTTGATGGTTTATCTGAAATAATCTTTTTAGCGGGAAAGAATGTCTGTTAATTCATTTTCTGAAAATACGCCTGCATTACATAAATCAGCGGCGAATTCAGAAATTGATTTATTTAAAAACAGCATATCTTCCGTACAGAATGAAAACGGAAATCCTTTTTCGGCAAATTCGCGGATAACGAAAGCTTTTTTCTCCCCGCGGTTTCCGGAAAGAACAGGAGCCGGACTGAATTCAAAATATATTGCATGTTCTTTCTGCATTTCAAAAATCTGATCGCAGATTTTTCCGTTCTGAAAGATTTTTAAATCGTCATTATTCAATGCAATATTCGGATTTAAAAGATGAGTCGGGCGGAGATTCAATAAAATTTCAAAAATGTCTTCCTGATTTTTCATTCCCTTAAAGCCAAAACACGAAATTCTGGATTTTATTCCCATTTTCCGCGCAGTTTTAAAAATCGAAAGAAATTTTTCCGGGTTTTCAATGTACTTCCGGCCGTAAAGCTCAATTCCTTCAAAAAGATTACTTTCCAGAAGCATGTTTGCAAGAGGGAGATTATTTTCTTTATCGCTGTTTATGCCTAAAAACGGACGTACTTTTACTTTGTTAGAATATTTTTCTGCAGCAAGTTTTATTGTATCAAGAAACTCAGTGGCATTTTTGAAATTTGAAACAGTATCAACATTTATCGTTCCATTAAGTGAGGTAACATTTTCACTGACACTTTCGGAAATTGCATAACACAGTAAAAGCAAAAGATCATGTTCAGAACCAATACGGTCCTGAATAAATTCTTCAAGTTCTCCCCGGAATACCATGTCTTCATCACTTCCAGCAGGGAACCTTTTATCTTCACTGAAATTTGGAAGGTAAAAACCTGCCCAGCGGACAAAGGATGAATATCTCATTCCTAACTGAAGATGTTTACAGGAATCAGTTTTTGGGATTTTAATAAAATCAGCAACAGAACTCACTTTTTACTTCCATAATTGTTCAACTCGCTTTTTAAATTCTTCTTTCTCTGATTCAGAAAGGAAAGAATCATCAAAGCTATTTAGAATTATGTGCTTGATTTCGTTTTTTGTAAAGTTTAATTTTGAATATAAATTCCAGTACTCATCTAAAAGTTCAACACCAAAGAAAATAGGATCATCTGTAGCAATAGTTACAGGAATTCCTTTATCAAACATTTCGCGGACAGGATGTTCGCTCATTTTCTTTACATACTTTTTTGTAAAGACATTGCTTGTTGGAGCAACTTCTACAGGAATTTTATTTTCGGCAATATATTTAACAAGTTCTGAATCCTGAACTGATGTAATTCCATGTCCGATTCTCTCTGCATGACAGATTTTTAGTGCATCCCAAATAGACTGTGGACCTACATCTTCACCTGCATGAGCAACTGCATGATATTTATCTTTAAGTGCCTTTTCAAAAACAGGACCAAAATCGCCGGAAGGACCTTTGCTTTCTGCTCCGCCAAGACCTATTCCGATAAAACCTTCAAAAGGATTAGCCTTGAACATTTTATAATTGTTCTCTGCATTTTCAAGACCAAAAGTGCGTGAAACGTCGCCTAAAAGCCAGACAGTAATGCCGGTTTCGTCTTTGATTTTTTTGAGATTTTTTTCAAAACACTTTGTCATATCGGCATAGTCAAAACCTTTTTTAATAAAGGCAGAAGGAGCAAAGAAAGCTTCACAGTGAACGACACCGTTACGGACAAGATAGTTTTTCAAATCTTCAAAAATGAGGTCAAAATCAGAAACTTCCGTAAATAAATCCTGAACCTGTAAAAAGGCTGCGATGAATCCGTTTAAATCAGAGTAAGAAAAGAGTTTTTTTATTTCGGTATCAGTAAATTCTTTACCGTTTTTTTTGAGATAAAGTTTTTTGATAGTTTCGCGACTCATGACAGCTTCAATATGGATATGAAGTTCTGCCTTTGGAATCGCTTTAAAAAATGAATAAAACTCTTTCTTAATCATCAATTTGCCTCATTAGAATATAAATATTATTCTAACTTAATTTTCGGCAGTTTTCACGCTAAACTTGAAAGTTCCTTAACTAAACCGGCAAAAACATCAAGCGCTGCCTGAACAGGCTCCGTGCTGCTCATATCTACACCTGCTACTTTAAGGCTTTCAATCGGATAACGGCTTCCACCGCTCTTTAAGAACTTGAAGTAATCTTCCTTTTCTTTTTCGCCGCCTTCTGTAACGCGTTTTGCAAGGGCAAGAGCTGCAGAAATTCCTGTTGCGTATTTGTAAACGTAGAAAGCCCCGTAAAAATGCGGAATGCGAAGACCTTCCATGTCACTTTCTTCTTCAAAGACCATCTCCGGGCCAAAATACTGCTCCAACAGTTCGCGGTAGATTTTACGAAGGACCTGGGCCGAAAGCGGCGTGCCTGATTCAACAAGTTCGTGTGCTTTAAGTTCGAATTCTGCAAACATTGTCTGACGGTGAAGAGTTGCAAGAATATCGTCAGCACGCATTGAAAGAAGATAAGCCTTCATCTGCGGTGTCGTTGCATTTTTGTAAAGATATTCAAAAACAAGCTCTTCGTTGAAAGTTGAAGCAACTTCGGCTTCAAAAATCGTGTAATTGTAGCACATGAACGGATTATTCGTTTTTGAATAATAGCTGTGCATTGAATGTCCGCCTTCATGAGCCATTGTAAAAATGTCACGGATTGAATCTTCTTTGTAGTTTAGAAGAATGTACGGATAGCCTGTATATGCTCCGGCTGAAAAAGCACCGCTTCTCTTTCCTTTGTTTTCGTAGCGGTCAACCCAGCCGCCTTTTAAGCCTGAACAGAGAGTGTCGGTGTAGTCCTTTCCGAGAGGAGAAAGAGCGTTACGGCAGATTTCAACGGCTTCGTCATAGCTTGTTCTGCACTCAACATCTTTTACAAGCGGAACATAAACATCGTAATGACGGAGTTCTGAAACGCCTAAAAGTTTTTTGCGAAGTGAATAATACTTGTGCAGAACCGGAAGATTTTTGTGAACAGTGTCGATTAAATTGCGGTAAACAGATTCCGGCACTTTGTTTCCGTAAAGGGCTGCCTCGAGTGAAGATTTATAGCCGCGGGCACGGGCAGTAAACACGTCCTGATTTACGCTTCCTGCATAAAGGGCTGCAATTGTATTTTCGTGCTGAACAAAGCTTTTGTAGAATTTTTTGTATGCTTCTTCACGGATTTTCCGGTCCGGATTATGCATGAATACAGTATATGTGCTTTGTGTAAGCGGTTTTTCTTCTCCGTTAACCTGAACGCTGTCAAATTTAAGGTCAACGTTTGTGAGCATGGAAAAAGCCTTGTATGCAGTTTCTGCCGATTCGTTTTGAAGAGAAAGGATTTTTTCTTCTTTTTCACTTAAGATGTACGGCTTGTGATGAAGTTCTTTCTGCAAAAAGATTTTATAGTCTTCAAATTCAGGAAGTTCTTTCCATGCATTGATTTTTTCGTCTGGAATTGACATGAGCTCAGGGCTGAAAAATGAAGTTTCACTGTCACTTTCAGAATAAGCCATCATAGCCCGGCCTTCCCTGTCCTGGGCGCTAGAATCACTTTCGTCGGCCGTATGCTGTAAGCCTGCATATTCGTGAACAGTTTCGACCGTTTTCTCAAGGTTTTCCAGAGTTTTTAAGCAGCCGAGAAGTGAATCAGAAGAATCTGCAAGCTTACCCTTAAATTTTACAACTTCTGCAGTAAGATTTTTAATTGAAGAAAGGGCTTTTTCCCAGTCTTCGTCAGATTTATATAAGGTTGACAAGTCCCATTTATCGCTTTCAGGAACTTCGTTTCGTAAAGGAATAGTATTTTTAGCCATATTTCAATTATAAACTTAAAACGGAATCATTGCTATCATAACACCAAGCATTTGAAGCAGATAGGAAATTAATACTGAAAAACAGGCAACCGTTAAAAAGGATGTAACCATTGCTTTTACATACGAAACAGACCTGTTCTTAAAGAAAAACCCTGCAATTCTGAAAATTAATGGAGAAAGTGTTCTGTCTAATACAGTCCATATTGAATATGAAGAAGAACCGTCTCCAATGAAAAAATATACAATAAGTCTTACAAGAATAATCAGTGCAATAAAGCCGAGTAATGATGTAAAGATATTTCCAATAAGCATGACCAGCATGGAAAGGACCGTACTGAATCTAAAACCGCTGCCTCTGGCAAGACTTGAAAACA
>NZ_JAZOUG010000115.1:0-12870 GCF_045657965.1 Treponema sp.
GATTACGGCTTCGTCGCCGATGAATACGCTGACAATCTGGCGCGTGAAAGTAAAATAGAGAATTCCCAAAAAAACGCCCGCAATGATGTTGCACATGACGGAAAATTTAATCGTTCCCTTCATGCGCTGGAAATTTCTTGCGCCGTAATTGTAGCCGATTAAAGGCTGAACTCCTGCCGCAAGTCCCATCTGGACGAAAACGACGAGCATGTTTGCTTTCATTGCGATTCCCATGCCTGCCACGGCGACATCCCCATATTTTACAAGGAAAGTGTTCATAAGAATGTTGCTCAAACTCATGAGAATGTTAGTGATTGAGGCCGGAAGCCCGATTAAAAGCACGCCTTTCATGATTCCGTTTCTGATTGCAAAATACTTCGGGCTTAAAGTGAGAATCGAGCTTGGTTTGAGAATATGAGCGAAGAAGATTACGATTGAAACGAGATTTCCTAAAACGGTTGCGATTGCAGCTCCCGCCACGCCCATGCCGAGACATGGAATTCCCAAAAATGAATCAAGGATAAAAACAGGGTCGAGAATGATGTTCGCCACTGTTCCTGCCATCATGCCTTTCATGGAGCTTTGGGCGGCTCCTTCGCCTCGGATAAGGTTCGTGAATGCCGTGGATATTACGATTGCAGGCCCACCGTAGGCAATCCATGTGAGGTAAGATTTTGCGAATTTGAAAGTGTTTTCGCTAGTGCCCACGGCGTTTAGAATCTGCCGCATAAAAGTGAGCATTAGAATCGCGCCGACAACGCCGGTAAATATTCCTGCGTAAAGGCAGAAGGAGCTGATTTTTTTTGCCTTGTTGTATTGTTTTTCGCCGAGAGCACGGCTTAAAAATGAGGAGCCGCCCATGCCGAAAATGTTTCCTGCGGCCATGAAAAACAAAAACACAGGAGTCGCCACGCTTACTGCGGCAACTTGATTAGAATCGCCGGTCCTTCCTACGAAAAAAGTGTCCACCATATTATAGAACACGGCTACAATCATGCTCAGAACTGTCGGAAGAGCCAGCTTGAAGACCGCCTTTGGAATCGGATCTTTTTCAAAAACATCAATATTCTTTAACATGTTAAAAATCTAGTAAAAACAGAATTAAATGTCAACAAATGCAAAAAACAGAATGAGTCGAATTATAATAAAATAATGTTATTCACCAGAAATTATTTTAAAACGGCAAGAATATCTGCTTCAGGCACTTCAGTAATCACCGTTTCACCGACATCTGACTGCAGAATAAATCTGACCCTGTCGCTGGAATTCTTTTTGTCCTTTTTCATTGCGTTAAGAAGAATCTTTGCAATTTCTTCGTCGCTTGAGTATTTTTTCTTCATTTCAGAATGAACTGCTTCTGTTTCCCAGCCGAATGAAGCAAGACATGCTTTTACGCGGTCTGCATATTCTTTTGTGCACAGACCGAGCCTCTGAGAAAGGTCAGCAGCTCTTGCCATTCCCCATGCAACGCCGTCTCCGTGAGTTACAACTCCAAGACCCGCCATACTTTCAAGTGCGTGTCCGAAAGTGTGACCTAAATTCAGCTGCATGCGGATATTTTTTTCGGTTAAATCCTGCTCAACAACCTTTGCCTTTGCATTTACGCAGATTCGTATGCTTTCTGCTACAAGCGGATTTTTGCGGTCATTTAATATTTCAGGGTATTTTTCGAGCTTTTCGAAGAGTTCTGGCGAGTAGAGAAGGGCGGTTTTTACGACTTCTGCCATGCCGCTTCTGTATTCGTGCTGCGGAAGAGTTTCGATAAAGCTTGGGCAGATGTGGATTTTCTGAGCAGGGAAGAATGAGCCTATCATGTTTTTGTATGAATCAAAGTCACAGCCGGTTTTTCCGCCGACTGCAGCATCTACCATTGAAAGAAGTGTTGTCGGAACAAGTTCACAGTGAGCACCTCTCTTAAAAATTGAAGCTGCAAATGCTGTCATGTCTGTAATGACTCCGCCGCCTATTCCGACAAAAACTGCCGAACGCTGGCCGTTATTGTCGAGTGCGGCTTTTACGATTGCAAGAACGCTTTCGATTGTTTTGTAAGGTTCGCCAGCTCCTAAAATCAAAAGGACGTCTTTTCCGCGCTTACCTGTAAAGCCTGCTTCAATTTTCGGGTGAGAAAAATCTTCCCCGCGGAAAAAATCAATGAAAGAGTGCATTGCAGGAAGGGAAGCCACGCTTGTATCTGTTACGAAAATGCGCTGCGGAAGTGAATCTTTTTCTGCAGAGTAAAAAATTGAATTCAAATCAAGTTCACCGTCATAAAAACGGATGAATGTTCTGTCTGTTCCCGGGTGTACCGGCGGATAAATAATATCTTTTTCTTCGAATGTCATATCAATAGTCCTTGTCCATCTTTTCAAATTCTTCAATTACTTTGTTTACGCGGGTAAGCTCGCGGTTTAAGATTTTTTCGTAATCAAGCTTTCCGCTTCCTATCCGTTCTCGTTCATCTTCCCAGTTCTGAATGTCTGTCAGAAAAAGAAATTTGAACTTTCCGACATTGGCTTTTTCTGCCCAGAGTTTTGCTTCCTTCCAGTAGTAAAGGCCTGCTTCGTAACAGGATTTTGCCTTGTTTAAGTTTTCGATGTAAGCATCTTTCCAGGGGGCATCGTAAAAATGAGCCACCTGCTTGTCGTAAGTGCGGCCCAGCCTGGTGTGCTGTTCAATCAGTTTAAGATTTATATGCATCATAAAAAGATAGCGGTATTTTTCCCAGTCTTTTTCGTCGTTTATCTTTACCGGAGCATAGAGCGGATTACAGAAATCTGCCTGTACTGCCTTTTCAAGCCAGTAAATGTTTTCGATTACATCGTCCGGATACTGCTGGTAGTGTACATGGAAAAGCCTGTAATAGTCTTCCTTGTATTTTACCATGTAGGAAAATGCCGGTGTAATCGAGAAAATCGCAATGAAAAGGGCAAAAGCCGCACAAAAAATCTTTTTCATCTCTTACAGTATCGGAAGTTTTTTAACCACAGATTACACAGATTGCCACAGATTTTTTTCGATGATTTCCGCTACTTTTTCAACCGGGAGTGTTGCATCTAATCTGATAATTTTCATGCCGGTGTTCATTTTTTCGTATTCATCGATTACTTTGCGGTAACGCTCTGCCGTTGCTTTCTGAAAGTCAAGCTTTTCGTAGATTTCTGTTTCACCGCGGCCAAGAACTCGTTTAAGGGAGATTTCCGGGTCAATGTCAAAGAAAAATAAAATCTCCGGAAGCGGGAAACTCTCGTTCAAGCGGCGAGGAAGCTCATCACCACAGGTTACGCTCTGGTAGGTGAGGCTTGAAAATAAATATCTGTCGCTTACTACGATTTTCCCGCTTTCTGCCTGCTGTACAACGCCGCAGTTTGTGCCGCCTTTTCCGTAGAGGTGTTCGTTTCTGTCGGCTGCAAACAAAAAGGCTGAAGTGCGCGGATCTAATTCAACATCACCTTTAAGCATTTTGCGTAAGAATCTGCCTGTCTCACTGTCAGTTGGCTCGGTTGTAAAAAAGAAGCGGTCCGCATCGCCCCTTTTCTTTAAGATATTAATCTGCGTGCTTGTTCCGGCACCGTCAATTCCTTCAAAAACAATAAAATTTTTTAAAACCATATATTTTTTTCCTTGTTTTTCCATTATATTCAAAAACACTTTTTATGCCGATACTTGAAGAGAAGTAGTCTCTAAAAAATAAATGAAGTCAAAAATATTTGGCGTCAGCCTTGGAAGCACATTATTTATTTTTCTCCTTATTGCAGTTCTTGCACTTGTAAGACCGGTATATCTGCGTATCACGGAGGCTTTATCTGCTTTTGAATCTTCTCTGTCTCAAAAACTTGAAGATGAGACCGGACTTGCTTTTTCGTATCAATCGCTTTCACCTTCGATTTTTATTGGCGTAAATGTAAAAAATATTGGAATATATGAGGTTTCAACCAGAAAAAAAATTGTTGAAATTAAAAGGGCAGAACTTTCTTATTCGATTGCGGGATTTTTTTCAAAAAATCCGTCTGTTGCCCTGAAAGAACTGTCTTTGAATGGAGTTACTGTAGAATATAATTCTGTAAAAGATTCTCAATTTATTGAAAATATAAAGAAACTGGCTGGTAAAAATAAAAATGATAATTCAAAGCCGGAAGATAAAAACAATATTAAAATCGACAGAACAGAACTTGATATACCGGTTGATGTGAATATAAAAAATCTGACAATTCATTATTCGAATGAAACAGATGATGTTCTTGTGACATTAAAAAAACTGAAACTGGCAGATTTTAATTTTTCAGACGGTATTAATATTAACAGTTCAGGAAAAATTACTGCTAAAACATATCGTATAAAAAATAACGGTCGTGCAGTAAGTTTTGCCAGTTCCTTTTTGATAAACGGAATCTTTTATCCTGATTTTGAGGGAAGTTCTGCACTTGTAAGTCTTTCTGGAAGCAGTGGAGCAGATTATTCTGTCTTTAAAATTGATACACTGCTGAATTTTACAGATGACAAACTTGAACTGCGTACAATGAGGACTGTTCTGCCTTATTCGCTTTTTGCAAATTTTGATTTTTCAAAAAAAGAACTTGCTTTTTCTGCAGATTTCAATCGTTTTAATCCGCTTTCCCTTGTTTCAATCAGGAGAAAAAATGATTTTATAAAAAAAATTGACGGCTCTCTTTTAACAGGCAGTTTAAACGGCCGTTTTTCTGAAGATGATATGAATTATCGTGCTAACTTGACAGTTAGTGTCAGTCAGAAGTTTGCAGGCGAACCTGTATCTTTAGTCTTTAAAATTGACGGTGATGAAAAAAATGTAAATATTTCAAATATTTCTGCAAAAGGAAATTTTATTGACTGCGATTTTTACGGAAAATACGATATAGAAAAAAAACAGCCTTCAGGAACATTCAGTTTAGGGTATTTTCTGTTAAAAAACGGCGGAATTATTTCAACAGAAATGTATATTGATCCATACAGAAACGGCTTTATGTGCTTTGCTCCTCAACTTTTCCTGAATGAAAAAAGTTTTACTGCTCTTCAGTTTACTCTTTTGCCTTTGCAGAATTCTTTTGATTTTCAGTTTGAAATGTTTGATTATGCCCACGCCGATTATGAAGAAGCTGGAAAACTGGAAATTAATGGAAGCTTTATTTTGGGCCGTGAAAATTTTCTTCAGACACAGATTGCTGTTTCAAATATATTTGCTGACAGTCTGATTGAAACAGGTGCGTTCTTTTTAGAACCTTCAAAAAGTGAAAAACTGAAATCCGTTGCTCAAAGTTTTGAACCGTACATCTTTACAACTGAAGCGTATTTTTCTACTGATTTTAATAAAATTTCTGTAAATGCACCTCAATGTCTTTTTGCTAATACTAGAAAAGACCGTGAAATTTTAATTTTCTCTCTTGATGGTTCTCAGGAAACATTACAGCTTTCTCAATTCGATTTACAGTTTGGAAATCATTCTGCACATGCAGAAATTGAAGTAGATTTTGCTGATACATTTAAGGAATTTTCTTTTACAAGTGCTTTTACCCTGAATTCAATCCCTTATTCGTTTTACGGAAACTTTACACCGGAATGGATTTCTGTTTCAGGTGACTATAATTTTGATGCAATTGTTTCCATAGATGAGCGCATTGGAGCAACATTACAGTTTTCTCAGTTACCTTTTGCTTTTGGTAAAAATGTTTTTGCTTCTTCAACAAGCGCTATTCTTTATTGGGATGAAAATACCGGATTTGAAGCTAATATAATCAGTTTTGAAATTGAAGAACCTTCCCTTAATCTGGCTTTTAATCCTCATCTTGCGTTTTCAGGAACAATAAATCCTCATGGTTTTGCATTAAATTCTATTTCTTATACCGACGAAACTTCTTCACTGGATGGTACAGGAAATATTGTCTGGAACTTAAATGAAAAAATATTTGATTCTCTGCATGCAAATATAAATGCGGAAAGTCCAATTACGTCAGAAAAAATTTCTCTTTCGGCTGATTTTACAAATCCTACTCAGGCTCCTTTTTCCTTAGACTCACTGATGAATGAATTTTATATGTCGGTTAACGCATCTGTTGTTTCATTTCCTTCTTCACGGCTGCTCACCCTTCAAAATCCTGATAACACAATTTCAGCTGAAGTTACTGCAACAGGTACTTTTGTTAATCCTTTTGTTTCTGTTCAAATTCACAGGGCATCACTTTTACTTTCAGGGTATCCGTTTGTAATGAGCGGAAATATGGTTCTTGATGATACCGGTTTTAATGTTTCTGATTTGAATTTTTCATGGTCTGCAATAAACGTAAATGATATTTCTGCTAATTTTGATTTAAAGAACTTTTCCGGTGAAGCAAAAATGAATGTTAATGCTTCAATTCTTGAAAAGACAATACATGCACCGTTGAATCTTAAGGTTTCAGGTGAGAGTTCAGAAAAGCGCTTTGGACTTCCTGATTATTATTCAGTTTCTCTTTTTTCTGAATTAGTTACGGGTGATTTCTTTAACAGTGATTTTCCGGTTAATTTAACTTTATTGCATTCTCCGGGACGTTTTGATTTAATGACAAATGCAGAAAACGGCTTTAAGGCTGTTTATACAACAGACGGTTCAATTTCTGTCGTTACCGGCAAAAAAAGTCCTGTCCGTTTTAATGTTGAAGGAACTGTCATTCAGAATAAACTTGATATTGATGTGTCAGGAATTTTTGCTGACATGCGCTATATTTGTTCGGAAGTTGAAATTCCGTTCGTTTTCTTTAATTCTGGAATTTTAACAGGAAATTTAAAAATTACGGGGCTTACGACAGATCCTGAATATACGGGTGCGTTTACTGTAACTCAACCGAATTTCCTTATTTCATATATTTCACAGAATTATCTTCATGCAGAAAAAGTTTATATGAATGTTGAAAATGGCGAGGCTGTTGTTCCACCGACATTAGTTACATTAGGAAAAGGCCTTGCAACAGTTGAGTACAGAATGGAATTCAATAAATGGCTTCCAAATGCACTCGAATTAAAAATCAATATCGATGAAAATAAAAAAGTTCCGCTTGATTTGTCTTTCCCGTTCATTCATGCAAAAGGACTTGCCAGTGGTAATCTTGATTTGAATTTTGCTTTTCCAAGGGATGTTACTATTTCCGGCTTTGTTCTTGCTGATGAAGCTGATGTTGAAGTGGTTGCAACTTCCCTGCAGAATCAGTTTTCTCTGGATAATATTTTGATGTCAGTTCCTTCTCCGGTAGGTTCCAGCTCATCAAGCATTAATGTTACAGTTGATTTTGATATTATTGTAGGGCAGAAAGTTCAGCTGCTGTTCAATCCTTTTTTGCGTGGGGTCGTAGCTCCGGGAACACCATTGTCGATTTATTTTGATTCAGACAGCGGAACTTTTGATTTTAAGAGTGATATTACTCTAAGGGGTGGTGAGCTTGTCTGGCTGAACCGTAACTTCTATTTGAAAGAGGGTAGAATCGTATTTAATGAAAATCAGAATTTAATTGACCCGAAGGTAACTGTCCGCGCTGAAACCCGTGAACGTGATGATAACGGAAATATGGTTACAATTATTCTTTCCGCTAATAATCAGCGGGTCAGTACTTTCAGACCGCTTTTTTCTTCAAATCCTGCAAAATCTGAAAAGGAAATTATGGAAATTCTTGGACAGGTAATAGCCGGTGATTCCGAAGATGTGTATTCCCTTATTGCTACCAGTGGTGATTATTTTGTTCAGGCAACAGCAATGCGCAAAATTGAAAATACATTGCGTGAATTATTAAATTTTGATATAGTTTCGATTCGAACAAGTGTCCTGCAAAACTCAATCAAGTTGAGCATGGATGAAGATTCTAGCAATAAACAGATTTCATTAGGTAACTTTATTGACAATTCGACTGTTTATTTTGGTAAGTACTTCGGTAGTTCAATTTATGTAGATTCACTTCTTCACTGGTCTTATGATGAAACTCGTGTCGATGACAGAACTTCTACAAGCGGATTAGTATTTCAGCCTGAGCTTGGTTTTGAAATAGCATCTCCTTTTGTTAATATCCGCCTTGGCGTTGCTCCTGATATCGATTCCCTTCAAAAAGGACTTCTGAACACTTTTGTGCCTTCTACATCAATGACATTATCCTGGAAGTTCGCATTTTAATAACAGTCATAATAAAAAGGGGATTTTATGTCTATCCGGCATCGTTTTGCAGCATTATTCATGGCGGGGTTTTTTGTTTTTTGTCCTGCTGTATTTTATGCACAGAGTTCAGAATCAGATTCAAATACAGAAGTTGACAGTACATGGTATTACGGTAAGGTAATAAAATCGGTAAATTTTAAAGGATTAAAAACAGTATCAACAAAAGATGTTGAAGGTATTGTTTCGGGATTTTATGGCAAAAAATTCACAGACGAACTTTTTGCTGATATGATAGACCGCATTTATGCAATTGATTTATTTGATGATATTGCACCAGAAGCACTTCCAGGGGATGTAAAGCGTAATTCTGTAATTATTTCATTTACTGTAAAGGAAAAACCTGCGGTATCAAGAATTATAATTAATGGTAATAAAAAAATCCGTACAACAGAAATAAAAGATGCCATTTCCATTAAGGAAAAGGATATTTATGCACCTGCAAAGGTATCTGTTGATGAAAGAGCCATTCGTGATCATTATCTTGAAAAAGGTTTCACAAATGCAAAAGTAACTTCATCAACAAAAGAAACCTCAAAAGGAATTGAAATTACTTTCAACGTTGATGAAGGACGTTCTACAGTAATTGCCCATATCAATTTTTCCGGTAATAAAGTCTTTGCATCTAAAACATTAAAGAAAAAGCTTTCCTTAAAAGAAGTTGGTATCATAAGTAAGGGTGCCTTCCAGGAATCAATGCTTGAAGCAGACAAGCAGACAATTCTTTCCTTTTATGCAAATGAAGGATACATTGAAGCTGATGTAATTGATATAACCCAGAGTATTGAGGTAAACGAAAAAAAAGAACGGGATGAACTTACGATTACTTTTGTAATTCAGGAAGGTTCTCAATACACTTATGAAGGAACTACATTCGTAGGAAATAAAATTTTCTCTGATGAAGAACTTTCATCAAAAATTAAATTAAAGTCAGGTTCTGTATTCAATAAAACAAAATTTAATGAAGGCCTTATGGCTATTGCCGACCTTTATTATGAAAACGGTTATACTTCAAACCGTTTCCAGCCGAATCCAAATCAGGATATCGAAAAAAAGACAATTTCCTATCAGTTTATGATTATGGAAAATGTCCGCAGTCATGTAGAAAACATTATAATCAAAGGAAATACAAAAACAAAAGAACACGTAATTAAACGTGAAATTCCTATTGAATCCGGAGATATTTTTTCAAAAGCAAAAGTTACAACAGGTTTACGAAATCTTTATAATCTTCAGTATTTCAGTGCTGTTGTTCCTGATATCGTAGCAGGTTCTGAAGAAAACCTTGTTGATCTGATTATTTCTGTTGAAGAACAGTCAACTACATCAATTGAATTTGGTGTTACATTCAGTGGGGTTTCTGATCCTGATGATTTACCTTTTGCTCTTTTTGTAAAGTGGCAGGATTCAAATGTCCGCGGTTCTGGCCGTTCCTTGAGTGCCAGTTCAACAATTTCAACAGATACACAGTCTGTGGGTTTGAGTTATGGTGCAAACTGGCTTAAAGATTTACCTGTCAGCACTTCAATCAGTACAGAATTTTCTCATTCCAGTTTAACGGCTCTTCGTAATAAAACAGACAGTAATCTTAATTATGATGATGATTCTTACTACATGGATTACGAACAGTATAAATGGACAACAGGAATTTCTCTGGGCCGCCGGTGGACTCCTGACTTTGCCATTATTTCCTGGAGCGGCGGTATTTCAGGAAGCCTGAAAAACAATATTTATGATGAAGATGTCTGGACACCGGTTGATCATTCCATTACAGAGTATGCCAATACATGGGGATGGCAGAATTCTATCTGGACTGCAGTATCAGTTGATGACCGTGATATAAATTATGATCCTTCAAAAGGATGGTTTGCAAGCCAGAGATTTACATGGTACGGTCTTACTCCAATTGAAACTGAATTCTTCCTTCGTACTGATACAAAACTCGAAAAGTATTTTACCCTGCTTAAGTTCCCTGTAACAGAAACCTGGGATTTTAAGCTTGTTCTTATGGGCTATTCAGGTCTTTCAATGCAGTTTCCTAAAACTGGTTCAAGTATTGGTGATTCAAGCCGGCTTTATATTGACGGCATGTTTAATGGACGCGGCTGGACTTCGATTTACAACAAAGTTCGTGGAAAAGCCATGTGGAGTAATATTATCGAACTCCGTATGCCGGTTGTTCCTGGTGTTCTTGCACTTGATTTGTTTGCTGATGCAGCCGTTGTTAAAGAAGAACCTTACATGTTAGGTGATTTACAGAAAGAAGATTTCTTCTTCAGCTGTGGTCCTGGAATCCGCTTTACAATTCCTCAGTTCCCGCTTAGACTTCTTTTTGCTAATACTGGAAAATATGGTTCTACAAGTTCTTCTGATAAATATGGAGCGGGTGACGGTAAATGGCATTGGGATAAAAACTGGAAGTTTGTTCTTTCATTTAATATTACGAATAAATAATGAGGTTGTTATGAAGTTAAAAAAACTTTTTGTTTTTGCAATTTTTCTGCTTTCAGGCAGTCTTTTCGCTCAGCAGATTACCCGGTTTGGTGTAGTTGATACAGCAAAAGTTTATCAGGCTTATTTTAGAAATTCTGCTCCAATTCGTAATTATGATTCAAAAAAATCTGAATATCAGAATGAAATCGTAAAAAGAACAGAAGAAATTCAAAAGCTTAAAACTCAGAAAGCGGATGCCATGTCTTCAAATAATGATTCTCTGGTTTCAAAACTTGATTCTGATATTATCAAAAAAACAGATGCTCTTACTGAGTATACAAATGCCAAAAATATCGAGCTTGAATCAATGAAGCGAAATCTTCAAAATTCGGATTCGTTTTATAAAAAACTTTATTCAGTACTTGAAAAAGTTGCAGAAAATGAAGGATATAGTATGATTCTTTCTTTGCAGCAGAATAATGCAATTTTGTGGTATTCTTCATCTGTTGATATTACTGATAAAGTTATTGCTGAACTGGGACTGTAAATTATGGTCCGTTCAAAAGATTCAATCGTTGCCGGCTCAGTACAGAAAAAATCAGAATCTGCAGAACTTACACCGCTTATGATTCAATATCTCTCAATTAAAGATGAGCACAAGGATGATGTGCTTTTCTTCAGACTGGGAGATTTTTATGAAATGTTCGATAAAGATGCTGTCGAAGTTTCGCGGCTTTTGAATCTTACCCTCACTCACCGTGGAAATCAGCCGATGTGCGGAATTCCATATCACGCAGCTAAAATTTATATCGCACGGCTTTTGCGCTGTGGAAAAAGAATTGCTATCTGTGAACAGGTTGGAGAAGTTACAGGAAAAGGTCTTACTGAACGTAAAGTAATTGAAGTGATAACGCCTGGAACCGCCGTTGAAAGTGAATATCTTGACGGTTCTTCAAATAATTTTCTGGCATGTATCAGTGTTTATAAAGGTCAGACTGGTTTTGCTTATATTGATGTTTCAACTTCTGATTTTTTTGCAACCAGCTGGTATGAATCTGATATGGCTGAAAATTTCCAGAAGGAACTGGGACGAAGCCATCCACGTGAAATTCTTCTTCCTCAAAGCCTTGAAACAAATGAAGTAATACAGGAAACCTTAAATCAAAATAATGAAATTGCCGTTTCGTATTATCCTGACTGGAATTTTGATCAGAATCTTTCATACAAAAGGCTTATTTCACAATTCAATACAACCAATTTGCAGTCTTTTTCTTTAAATGAAAATTCTCCCGAGGTTGCACCAGCAGGATTTCTGCTTGATTATCTTAAAAAAACAGCCACAACAAATGCACCTCATGTTACAGCAATTAAAGTTTATCGTGACAGTCAGTTTGTTATTATGGATGATTCTTCCAGGAGAAATCTTGAAATTGTACAGAATCTGCGTGACGGGACAAGTCAGTTTTCACTTTTAGAATGTGTTTCTTATACTCAAACATCAATGGGAAAACGGCTTTTAAGAAACTGGCTTTTATATCCGCTTACAAATTGTAATGAAATACTTTGCCGTCAAAATCATGTGGAACAGTTTGTTAAAAACAGAAATCTGCTCGAGTTTGTACAGGAAAAATTTGCAGATATCCTTGATGTAGAAAGATTAGCCGGCCGTATTGCAATGGAAAGGGCTCATGCTAAAGATTTACAGGCTCTTCGTGTCAGTCTTGAATCATGGCTTTCTGTCTGCACCCAGTTAGAAAAATTTGATTTCATTAAAACAGAAAAATCTATTGCCTCTCAGATTGCAGCCCTTATAAAAGACTCTATTCTTGAGGATCCTGCAACAACTCTTGGAGAAGGCAGAATTATAAAAGAAGGCTGGTCTTCTCAATTAGATGAATACAGGCAGATTCATGATAATGTAAATAAAATTCTGGAAGATTATGCTGAACAGGAAAAAAATGCAACGGGAATTGCAAACCTTAGGATCCGTTCCAATAATCTGACTGGTTATTACATTGAAATATCCCGCGGTAAAGCAGAACAGGTCCCTCCACATTTTATTCTCAGGCGTTCTCTCACAAATGCAGACAGGTTTACAACTGTAAGACTTCAGGAAATTGAAAAACAGATTAGTGAAGCTGAACTAAAAATCGTAGAAACTGAAAAAAATCTTTTTCTTGAAGTCCGTTCAAAAATTGCAGAGTTTACCAGTTATCTTCTTCAGACTGCCAGAGAAATTGCGTATATTGATG
>NZ_JAZOUG010000116.1:0-3848 GCF_045657965.1 Treponema sp.
CATCAGACACGAATGGATGTAATCGGCAATAACATTGCCAACGTAAACACAACAGGCTTTAAACGCGGCCGTGTAAATTTTCAGGATATGATAAGCCAGCAGCTTTCAGGTGCTGCAAAACCAACCGAAGAAAAGGGTGGCGTAAACCCTAAAGAAGTCGGTCTTGGTATGACAGTTGCTGCAATTGATACTGTATTCACACAGGGTAACCTGCAGTCAACAGGTATTAATACTGATGTTGCAATTCAGGGTAATGGTTTCTTTATCGAAAAAAATGGTGAAAAATCATACTACACACGAGCAGGCGCTTTCTCTCTTGATCAGAACGGAACCCTCGTAAATCCTGCAAACGGAATGCGAGTTCAGGGCTGGATGGCACGCGAACTTAACGGTGAAATGGTTGTTCAGACTGCAGCTACTCCAACTGACCTTACAATTCCTGTAGGTTCAAAAGATCCTGCTAAAGCTACCCAGAACATCAACTTTGCATGTAACTTAAACAAAAATACACCGGAAATTCCTGAAAACGCAACTGAAGCTGACGTTGCAAAAGGAACCTGGAACACAGAATTTAAAATCTACGATTCTTTCGGTAACGAACATCTTTTGAACGTAAACTTTTCACGCGTTACCGGAACTCCAAACCAGTGGAATGCAACAGTTCTTATAGACCCTGACAACGCTAATTTTACTCAGACTCGTGTAGGTTTGGGAACAACTGACGGTGTTGAAAATACATTTGTTGTAACTTTCGATAATAACGGAACTTTGGCTTCTGTAACTGATTCGGCTGGAAATGCTTCTAATCCAAACGGAGAAATTATTCTTCAGGCTTCTTACACAGTTCCAGAATCAAATGCAGATGCAGACGGAAATCCGTACCGCCAGACCATGAACATTAATCTTGGAACAATCGGAAGCATGATTAACACTGTTACTCAGAGTGCTTCTGCTTCTTCAACAAAAGCTTTCTATCAGGACGGTTATACACTGGGCTATCTTGAAAACTTCAAGATTGACTCAACCGGTACAATCACTGGTGTTTATTCAAACGGAACAAACCGTACAATCGGTCAGCTTGCAATGGCAACATTCGCTAACCAGAACGGTCTTGAAAAAGCAGGCGATAACACTTACGTTAAAAGCAATAACTCAGGTGAAGCAAAAATCAACGCAGCAGGAATTGCCGGTGCAGGAAGCCTTTTAGCAGGTGCTTTGGAAATGTCAAACGTTGACCTTACTGAGCAGTTTACTGACATGATTGTTACCCAGCGCGGTTTCCAGTCAAACGCAAAGACAATCCAGACAGCAGATACCCTGCTTGAAACTGTACTTTCGCTTAAACGATAGTATGGATCTCCTGTCCTGACAAGTTTTCATAAATGAAAACTTGCGGTCAACTGGCTTTATGCCACCTCAATGTGGCAAATTAGTTTAATAATCCCTTGCAGATTTCTCTGCCGGGGATTTTTTTATGTTATAATATTGTTTGTGCTAACTCTCTCTCAATTTTACGAATCAATTTTTGGATTTAAAACTTATAAACTTTCTCTTGATGCCGGATGTACCTGCCCGAACCGTGACGGCACAAAAGGCGTTGGAGGGTGTATTTTCTGTTCTGAGAAAGGCAGCGGGGATTTTGCTTCTTCGCATACTCTTTCAATAAAAGAACAGATTGAACAGGCTAAAAAACGTGTTGAATCAAAAGTGAAGGGCAGAAGCGGGAACCGTAAAGGTAAATATATCGCTTATTTTCAGAATTTTACTTCGACTTACGGAAATCCACAAAAACTCCTTGAAAAATACAGAGAAGCTCTTTTATGCGAAAATGTAGCAGGACTTGCAGTTGCAACCCGCCCGGACTGCCTTAGTGAAGAGATTTTATCTGGAATTGCAGAAATAGCAAAAGAGCATTTTGTTCAGATTGAACTTGGATTACAGACTTCAAACGAAAGAACCGGCATTTTTATAAATCGCTGCTATACAAACGAAGATTACTGCAGGGCTGTTGAGCGCATAAAACAGGCTGATTCAAACATTCATATTGTTACACATTTGATTTTTGGGCTTCCGGGTGAAACTGAGCATGATATGATTGAGACTGTAAAATTTGCTGTAAACATAAATAACTGCCAATTCAGTGGTAATCTGTGTAAATCTGTGGACAAAAAAAATGTAAACGCGTTCGGTCTTAAAATTACTTCACTTTACGTTGTAAAAAATACAAAACTTGCAGAAATTTATAAAAACTGTAAATACACACCTCTTTCAAAAGAGGAGTATTTTTTGCTTCTTAAAAAAACACTTCCATTGCTTCCGGAAAATTGTGTTGTTCACCGTTTGACAGGAGACCCGCCTAAAAACACGTTGATTGCCCCGTTGTGGACTGGCGACAAAAAGCGTGTAATGAATGAATTAAAATCACTTTTTATTTCTAAGCCGGCGGATTAAAATCAGTACGCCGAGTACAAGTTCCAGTATAAGAGGAACTGTTATGCTTAAAGCCGGTATAAGACCAATCATTAATGCAAAAGGAATAATGTCTTCCTGAATTGCACCTTTTCCAGTAATTGCGCCAAAAACGTGTACATGAGAAAATATTTTATCCAGATCCATCTGACCTGTAAGCACCATAATACAGAGCCATGCTACAGCAAGCATTAAACCTGCCAGAGCTGTGATTAAAAGCCAGTGATATTTTCTGAAAGAAGCGATGATGATTGGAAGTAAAACGCAAAGTGCCGTGCATACAAGCCAGAATTGACCGAACGGGCTTATAAAGACTGAAAGGCAGACTAGAAAAATTGTTAAAAGCGTGTAAACCCAGTAATTTTCTGTTCCAAAAAGAATGTAATAAAGTGCTAAAGCTATAACTGAAGCGATATTTACGACAATGATTGCATAAACCGGGACTGTCTGATAGTGGAAGCCTGCACATACAATTCCGATTGTAAGGAAAATTGATATGACTTCCAGTCCAAGTGAGAAAATGAAAAACCTGTCTTTTTTGTATTTTTTTGCAAGTATGATTGAAAAATATTCATCCCAGACAAGGGCTGCTATAGTTACTGCCATACCAATCCAGAAATGTTCAAAAGGATTGAATAAATACGGCATAAACATGAAGATAGTTTCAAATGCAGTAAACCAATGGATTCGTTCTTTATTGTTTATAATGTACCAGATAGCAAACGAAGCCAGTGAAATTGCACTCAGGACAATTGCAGAAATAAAAGTAACCGGATACTGTCTTTTATTTGCAAAATAAAGTGAGGCTGCGATTGCATAGATTAAAAGAGCTGCTCCACCGTAAAGAGTTTTGCTCTTTTTAACTTTTTTTGTATCAACCTGATTAAGTGTTTTGTTTACTTTTTTTGAAGAAGCACGTGCATTTGCAAGTCCATAAAAAAGACAGTTAACTGCACAGCCTGTGACTAAAAGCGTAGAATTTTTTAATGCAAGCGGAATAAATACAAGTGAAATATAGAGAACAACCTGCCAGTCTTTTGGAATGTCATGCTTTTTAAGGAAATTATTGTTTAAGAAAATTAATACCGGAAGAATTATACATGCAATGAGAATCGGCTGCTTTTCTGCCGGTAAAATTCTGTATGCCCAGTAAACTGTAATAAAACCTGCAAGACTGCATGCAAAAAAAGATTTAATGATTTCTTTTTGCTTTACAGAAAGTGTTTTTCTGTCGGTCCATACAAATTCTGTACAAAAAATAACCAGACCCAGAAAAATCAAAGCCCACGGTAAAAGCGGGACAATGTTGTCGTTAATAAAATCTTTTAAAATCCACATAAATTAAATATTATCATCGAATTTGTAGAAAAGCAATTAAC
>NZ_JAZOUG010000117.1:0-7167 GCF_045657965.1 Treponema sp.
GACTGGCATAAAAAGGCATTTGAAGACAAAGGACCTTGTTTTGTACGTGTAAAAATTGCCCGCTGTGAAAATGTTCTTCCTTTTGTAAAGGGGGGAAGTCTTAATATAGATTCAATCCGATAAAAATTATCCGCTCTTTTATGGGCGGATTTTTTTATTTTTTTATATTTAAAATAAAAAAAAAGCTCAGGAGTTACCTGAACTTTTTAATGGGCAGTGAGAGACTCGAACTCCCGACAACCTGGGTGTAAACCAGGGGCTCTACCAACTGAGCTAACTGCCCAATGGATGGACTTATATTATCAAATTAATTAATTTGTGTCAATATGTTATGTCTATTATTTTTCTTCATTCTGGGAATCTTCTTCAAAAATTTCTCTCTTAAAGAGAACAACATCACGAATTTTTATTGAACATGCTGTATTGAGTTCTGTTTTTGTGCTTCCGTCGCTGATAATTGGTATTTCAAAGTAATGGTATGATTTTTCATATCCTTCAACTTCAATTTCCAGCTCAAATTCAAATCTTCGGCTTTCTCCAATTTTTTCTGCAGGAATTGGTTTTGCCCAAAATGTAAATGAACCTTTTGTACTTTGGAAAGTTTGAGTTGGATTTGTCCATGTCATATCGACCATATCAACCGGCTTTCCATTTAATTTAAGTAATACTTTTGCTCCTGAAATAGGTTCAAAAGTGCTTCCATCGTAAATTGTACCGCTGAAAGTAGGGAAATTAAAACTTGGATTTTCTTCTTTTTGAAGTTCACATTCTTCTCTTGGAAGGGTATGGAAAGGACGTTTTGTTGATGATATAATCCTGATTCCGTCCATTGCAACTGCAGAAATATCGGCAATAAGCTGATGGTTTGAAAAAATTTCATTTGAATGGGTTACGCCACGACCTGATACGACATATTTCGGGGGAATTCTATTTAGAACATAGCTGATAGTATCCAGCCGGCAGTTTTTGCAGTCACATGTAAGCCAAGGGGAATTTGCTTTTTTTACCTGATCATAAAGTGCATTAACTTCTGCTGTAACTAAATCTTCCATCATATTATGTACATTCATAGTTTTTTCTCCAAAAATTAAAACTATTATTATTATAAGCTAATTTTCAGTAAACTGCAAGAAATATTACAGAGAAAAAAAATATTGAAAAAAATGCCCGCACGAATGCGGGCAATAAACGGATAACTCCGCAAGAATTTCTGAAAGAAATTTTTGTCAGGGCATGGATGCCCTTAATTTCCGCCTTTGCGTGTGTATGCAGCCAAACCGCCTGCCATAATGATGTCAGCAGAGCGTTTTGCGATGTCGTTTACGCACTCAATTTCAGTTTTTCCGTTAATGAGCACTTTGAAAGGCTTTCCGTTCTTGAGAGAATCGTCCAAATCTTTAAGTTCGAGAGTGTCTCCCTGAGCGATTTTATCGTAATCAGAAGAATTTTTGAAAGTCATCGGGATGATTCCGTAGTTAATCAGATTTGCCTTATGGATTCGGGCAAAACTCTTTGTAATTACAGCACGCACACCGAGATACATAGGTCCAAGAGCCGCATGCTCACGGCTTGAGCCCTGTCCGTAGTTTTCTCCTCCTACTACACAGCAGTCAGCGAATTTTGCTTCTTCGCTCCTTGTATAGAAAGTTTCGTCCAAACGTGTGAGCGTGAATTTTGAAATTTCAGGAATATTTGAACGAAGCGGAAGAACTTTTGCTCCAGCCGGCATAATATCGTCGGTTGAAACATTGTCGCTTGCCTTCAATCTGACTGGAAGTGAAAGATTTGACTTGTATTCACGGCATGCAGGACACGGCTTAATGTTAGGTCCGCGCAAGATTTCAACTTTGCTTGCTTCGCTTTCCGGGAGCGGCGGAATTACCATTGCACGGTTTGTAGCACAGTTGAGAACCATTGGGCTTGAAAGTCGCGGGTCGTTTCCGTCGAGCATTGAGATTCGTACCCCGGTTTTGTATGCAGGATCTTCGTAGCTCAAAGTTTCTGCTTCTGTAAAGACACCTGTAACGGCAGCAGCGGCGGCTGTTTCAGGGCTTACAAGATATACATTTGCATCAGCAGTACCAGAGCGGCCTTTAAAGTTTCGGTTGAATGTGCGCAGTGTTACGCCTTCTGAGTTTGGAGCAAATCCCTGACCGATACAAGGACCACATGCAGATTCAAGAATACGGAAACCTGCTTCAATCAAATCTTCCAGGATTCCGGCTTTTGATGCCATGAGAAGTGTTGTGCGGCTTCCAGGAGCGATACCAGCCTCAACTCCCGGTGCGATGTGCTTGCCTTTTACGATAGCAGCAACGCTCTCCAAGTCGTCGAGAGAAGAGTTTGTACAGCTTCCGATTACAACCTGAGTGACTTTTTTTCCTGAAAGATTTTTTACTGAATCGATTACATCAGGATTATGCGGGCAGGCAGCCAGAGCGTGAAGTTCGTCCAGATTGATTTCAATGAGCTTGTCGTAAACGGCTCCGTCGTCTGCTTTCTGCTCGCTCCAGTCTGAGCCTCGTCCCATTGATTCAAGGAAGCGTTTTGTAGAAGAATCTGACGGGAAAATTGAACAGGTAGCGCCTAATTCTGCACCCATATTTGTGATTGTAGCGCGCTGAGGAACTGTGAGTTTTTCAACGCCTTCGCCGAAATATTCGTAGATTGCGCCAGTTCCGCCTTTTACTGTTTCACGCCTCAAAACTTCAAGAATGATGTCCTTTGCACCAACGCCCTTTTTAAGTTTTCCGGTCAATTTTACGCCGAAGATTTTTGGCATCGGAGTGTGGAAGGCTCCTCCTCCCATTGCAACGGCAACGTCAAGACCACCGGCACCGATTGCAATCATGCCGATTCCGCCGCCTGTAGGTGTGTGGCTGTCAGAACCGAGCAGAGTTTTTCCAGGTTTTCCGAATGATTCAAGATGAACCTGATGGCAGATTCCGTTACCCGGACGGCTGAAGTAAAGACCGTATTTTGCGGCTACAGACTGAAGATAGCGGTGGTCGTCCATGTTTTTGAAGTCTGTCTGGAGTGTGTTGTGGTCAATATATGAAACTGAAAGCTCTGTTTTGACGCGCGGAATTCCGATTGTTTCAAACTGAAGATATGCCATTGTACCTGTAGCATCCTGAGTCAAAGTCTGGTCAATGTGAATTGCAATGTCTTCACCGCGTGGAATTGGTGTTCCTTTTTTGAAATCGATGTTAGGACAAGCCTCCGGAACGATGTGTTCCTGCAAAATCTTTTCTGCAAGCGTAAGAGCCATGAAAGTACCTCATAAAATTATTTTAATTAATAAGATTATACTTTTTTCCGTGATTTCTTACAATAAATAAAGATTAACATTTGATTAATCTTATGATATAATCAACGGGTGTTATTTAAAAAAACTTTTTTACTTATATCTGTTGTTTTTATTTTTTTCTCCTGCTCTCAGAATGTTCAGGAATCCTCTGTTAATGATGAGGCTTCTACCTTGCGCTATGAAGCAGAAGAACTTTATAATAAATTTGTCTGGACTGAGGAAATTGAACTTGACAGGCTTACTGCTAAAGTTTCAAACGTAAAAGGTATTTCTTCAAAACTTAATTTAAGTCCTTTAATTGTTTCAGCCTGTAATACATCAGATGAAGATAAGATTTTCCCTGTTTTTGGCAGCTTTGGTTCATTAGATACCTCATTAATTTCAAAAAGTTTAAGGAATATGCTGATTTCATTTGCAGAAATTATTTCAAAAAATGGAGATGCGGACATATTTTTTGTTAAAGACGGTTTGTATTCCCTTGCGTTATTTTATTCAGATTTTAATAAAATCTTTGCAGATGGTATTAATTTTGATTCTTTTTTACTCGGGCAGCCATTTATCGATGGAATTTACTACGAAGTTCCCATACAATTTATTACTGAAAAAGCTGAAATGACTATAAGTGTTTATTGTTTTTCTGAAAATGGAAATTGGAAAATAGATCAGATTCAAATGACTGACTGGGAAATTTTCAATGAAAAAAAATAATTTATCAGGGATAGAAAGAGAACTTGTTTTAAATTATCTTTCTGAAAAAAAAACAGATATAATTTTTTCAATAGAAAATGAAAATGCAGTAGACAAAATAATTTTTAATCAGAATCAATTTTTAGTTGCTGACAAAAAAATTCTTCTGTTAACAGATTTTCCTTACAGTCTGACAAACTATAAAGATAAAACTGTACGCATTCAGTTTTATTTTAATAAACTTGGTCTTTACTTCCTTTCAAAAATTGAATTTGTTTCATCTGGATGTGCTCTTGTAATTCCTCAATCTATACAGAAAATTGAAGAAGAAACAGAAAATAGTAGTGAAGTTTTCTCCGTTTTAATAAAATCTATGAACATTTACTGTCTTTTTGATGAAAATTTCAATATTTTTCATGAATCAGATTTTAAAAATTCTGTAAATACTTATTTAACTCAGTCCAAAAATATCAGCAATTTAAATTCAGTAGAAAACCGGATATATTCACCATCTGTAATATTTATTGACCAAAAAAATATTGTTTTTGCTTCTCTTAAAAAAAATATGCCGTTAAAGATGGATTGTGAATATGAACTTGTAATAAATTTTCCATTGGAAGGACCTGTAAAAAAAAGAAGTGTTATTGTAAAGTGCCTTATTAAAGATTTATATGAAGATTTTACAAGAACAAAATTATGTGCTGTTGCTCAGTTTGTTTCTATTCAAGAAGAAGATTTAAGGTTTATTTCTGAGAAAGTTTCGTTCTTTTAATACTGCCGAGTAGGATTCCTATTGGCTGCAAAAAAGAAATATTTTCGCAGAAGATTTTGATTATTACTATAAGCGGCACTGCAAGAATAAGCCCTAAAAAGCCCCATAGCCAGCCCCACAAAGATAAACTTACAAGTATAACAAAAGGTGAAATTCCTAAATTTTCGCCTTCAATTTTTGGTTCAACTATATTTCCAAGAACAAGATTGATTGTAAGAACTGTAAGTGCAATAAAAACTACAGGAAAAGGATGAGGGTAACACTGTAAAAAAGCAAATGCAGTTGTAGAAGCCCATGAAATTATTGAACCAAAGGTTGGAACAAAATTAAGAATAAAAGCTAAAAAAGCCCAGATAAGTGGAAAATCGATTTTTACAATCAGACAGCTTAAAAAGACTAAAAGACCTGTTGCCAGTGAAATAAAAAATTTAATTGAAATATAGTGGGTTATATCAGTGGCAATTCTTCCCAGCATGTCATGAATTTTATCACTGTTTTGACTTGAGAAGGCTTTTTCTATTTTTAATTTTGTACATTTCATTTCAAGAATGAGAAAAATTGAGAGTAGAAGTACTAAAAAAGAACTTTTTAAAAATCCAGCAAGAAAATTTGTAAAATTAAGGGCAAAATTTTTTACAATGGAAAAAATATTTAACTGTGAACTGATATTTTCAAGAAGAGTCTGATCCTGATTAACATCAAAAAAGAAATTTAACAGGCTGGAATCAGAATTTTCTGTAAAGCTTTTTTGAATAGCTGTATAAATAGTTTGAAAACGCTCTTCGTATCTTGGGTAAGAATCAATTATTGACAGCAGACTGGAAGAAAGGATATTGAAAAGTCCTGTAAAGATAATTAAAAAAATTACATAAACTATAACAATTCCTAAAATCCATGGAATTCTGCATTTTGTATTCAGTTTTTTGACAAGGGGATAAAATACAGCAGCCAGTAAAACTGCAAGTACAACAGGTTTAAAGAAACTTTCAAGCACCTTGAGTATTGTTCCCGCGAGAATAACGCACATAAAGATGAGAAAATAGAAAATTCCTTTAAGATACCTGCTGTTTTCCATCCGTTATTTTTTTGATGCGTGATAAACCGGGTCTTTTTTGTTCTTTGGAAGAATCTTGTCAAATCCGCAGTAAGGAACAAGAACTTCCGGAATTGAAACAGAGCCGTCTGCATTCTGGTAATTTTCCAGAATTGCAAGCATTGCACGACCTACAGCGATAGCAGTACCGTTGAGCATATGTACATATTTGTTCTTTCCGTCATCGTCATGATATTTGACGTTCAAGCGGCGTGCCTGATAGTCGGTACAGTTTGAAGTTGATGTAACTTCTCCATAGTCGCCTTCAGGATGTTCTTCTGTAGCGCGGCCTGGCATCCATGCTTCAAGATCCCATTTTCGGTAAGCAGGAGCACCTAAGTCGCCGGTGCAGGTGTCAACAACATGGAAAGGCAAGCCTAATCCAGTAAAAATTTCTTCTTCGATTAAGCGGAGTTTTTCGTGAATTTTATCGCTTTCTTCTGGAAGAGAGTAGACGAACATTTCGACTTTATCGAACTGATGAACGCGGTACAAGCCTTTTGAAAACTGTCCGGCACCTCCTGCTTCGCGTCGGAAACAGTGTGAAAGACCACAGTAGAAAAGCGGAAGAGATGATTTGTCTAAAATTTCACCTGAGTGGTAACCGCCCAAAGTGATTTCTGCGGTTGCAACAAGACAGGTTCCTTCTTCTTCGATACAGTAAACGTTAGATTCGTTTCCGCGCGGGTTAAAGCCGATTCCCTGCAAAATTTCCTGCTTTGCAACATCCGGTGTGATAAAATGTGTGAAGCCGTGTTTACGCAAAATACCAAGTGCGTACATAATCAAAGCCTGTTCAAGGAACACAGCTTCGTTTTTAAGATAGTAGAATTTAGGACCAGAAACTTTTGTTCCCCGTTCAAAGTCGATAATATCAAGTTCTTCGCCCAAAGTTACATGGTCTTTAGGCTGGAAGTCGAATTTTCGTGGTGTTCCAACCTTTTTAACTTCAAGATTTTCTGTGTCGAGTTTACCGATTGGAGTTTCCGGGTGATGCATGTTTGGAATCTGCCGGCCAGCTTCATCAAGTTTTGCTTCTACTTCAGAAAGTTCCTTTTCGGCTGCTGCAACATCATCTTTTATTTTTTTGCCTTCTTCGATGTATTTTGCCCGTGTGTCAGCATCGAGTTTCTGTTTCATGGAAGCGGCGTTTTCATTTCGCTTCTGCTGTAAAGCCTGCAATTTTGTTGTGAGGGCAGTTCGTTCGTCAAAAAGTTTTACGACTAAATCTGCATCAGCGACCATATTCCGGTCAGAGATATTCTTTTTTACTTCGTCAAGATGTTCTTTAATAAATCTGTAGTC
>NZ_JAZOUG010000118.1:0-6797 GCF_045657965.1 Treponema sp.
AAATGGATAGTGCTTGAACTATCGACTATCGCTGTTTCGCTCATTTTTTTAATCAAAGTCAGATTCCATTTTATCGTCTTTATAATCTCTTTCTGCCTCTGGTATCTTTCTATGGATATTGTTCCGGTCATTTATAAAGAAAATTTTATCGGCTGGTTTGAAAGGGCAGATATTTCAAAAATCTTTGGAATTCTGATGATTGCAGCGGGTTATATCCTTCATCTTAAAAAAATGCGTGATTATGCATTCTGGCTTTATCTTTTCGGAGTTTTCACGCTGACTTTTGGATTTTCCTTCTTTTACAATGCGAACGGCTGGGGCTTTATTATTCTGTTTTTGATTCATCTTGCAATGTGCTTTATCTCGCTGTTTTTGGAAGAAATCGTTTTTATGGTGTTCGGTACCGCAGGTCTTGCAGAATTTCTTTCACGCCTGTCGTTCGAACTTTTTAAAGATTCAAAATTTTTCCCGTTTGCCTTAACTTTAACAGGCATTCTGATTATTGTGCTTGGAATTGTGCTTCAGAAAAACCGCAGGCGTATTGCAGAAGCCGTAAATAAACTGATTCCTGAATGTGTGAAAAAAATGCGGCCTGTTTCCATGTCTTGATTTTTATTCTGTTTTTTAAGACAATAATAAGCATAAAAAATAGGAAAATATGGAAAATACAGTTTTAACACTTGCTTATCTTGAAACACTATCATCAGCAGATTTAATTGCTCTTGCTGATGATTATGGAATTGATATTCCTGATAATCTTAACCGGCGTTTTATAATCGGTGAACTTCTTGAAGTTGCTGCAGAACTTGCACAGGATTCCAATGATATACAATCCATGAAGGAAGACGAAAATATTGCTTCAACTGCTGATGAACTTCCGGTGTCGTTCAATGAAACTCAAATCTCTGTAATTCTTCAGAATCCGGTATGGGCTTTTGTTTACTGGGATATAAGTTCTGAAGCTGTTAAAAAAATTTCTGAATCTTCTAAAATGAAGCATTTGTTTCTGCGTGTTTCGTATTTTAATAACGAAGAAGATACAGTTCCTGTAAAATATTATGATTTGCAGACCACAATCGAAAATCGTGAGCAGTATGTATTTCTTGAACCGGGCTGCAAATATTTCCGTATTGATTTAGTTGCTTCTTTCTCTGATGAAACTACAGACAATCTTACTGTTTCAAGAAAGGTTGCACTTCCTGAAATACCGGCTGTGTTTGCCAAGGCATTTCCGGGGCAGGAAGTCGAAGTATCGGAAATTCTTGAAATTTCAGGTATGAAAAAGCTTTTAAAATCTCACTATGAAAAATACAGACAGTCTTTTGTGGAGTAGGCGAAATGGCTAAAAACTTTATTTTTACAATTGTTGCACATCAGGGTTATATTCGTCATGAAAATGAAAGCGACTATGCTTTACAAAATGACATTCTCTTTAATGCAATTTCCGAAACATATCTTCCTTTACTGGATATGCTTCACCGCCTTAAATCAGAAAATTTAAAATTTAAGCTTGCTCTTGTTTTATCTCCTGTTTTATGTTCACTGCTTGATGACCCGCTCATAAAGGAACAGTACATTCACTGGCTTGAAAAACGCATTGCTTTTGGCGAAAAAGAAGTTCAACGTCTCAAAAACGATTCTGCTTTGCTAAAAAATGCAGAAAGCTGTCTTCAAAAAACAAGAAAAAATCTCGTAGATTTTACCCAGTCATATTCGCAGAATCTGTTAAAAGAATTTTCTTTTTTTTCTGATAACGGATATCTTGAACTTCTTGCAACCTGTGCAACCTATGCATTTTTACCTCATTACGGGGATATGACAGAAATTTTGAATGCACAGATAGAAGTAGGACTTTATTCACACCGCCATTATTTCGGTTCAAATCCTGACGGCTTTTATCTGCCTTTTATGGGGTATACACCGGGAATCGAAAAAATTTTAAGGGCTTACGGGCTTCGTTATACAATTATCGATATCCGTTCAATGCTTTTCAGTAAAACTCTTCCCGAAAATGGAATTTTTTCACCTGTTCGCTGCGATATAGATTCTCAGAATTCGCTTTCTCAGACTTCTCTTGCTTTTTTCTGTCAGGATTCTGATACTCCTGATGATATTACTGGTGTAAATGGATTTTCTTCCCGTCCTGTATACAAAAATCAGTGTAAAGATGTTTCCTTTGAGCTTTCCTCAGAAGAACTTGCCGGCTCTGGATTAATTTCTGACGGTATGCCGAGAATTCCTGCACATTACTGTTACTGGAATAATCAGAACGCAAGTGTTTATGATTTTAATGAATCTCAAAAACAAGTTAAACTCGATGCACAGGAATTTTTTACCTCTAAAAAGGCTAAATTAGATAAAGCTCAGAAGTGCATGGAAGGTAAAAATCCGTCCCTTCTCTGTGTTGTTGATGCAAAATCTCTTGGTCAGAACTGGTCAGAAGGAATCGACTGGCTTGAAAATGTTATCCGGGACTTTGCTGCCTCGGATATTCAGCTTGAAAGTCCGTCTCCTTTACTTGGAAACACTTTTGCCCTGCAGAAAGTTCTGCCTTATTCAGGTGCTGTTCAGGGAAACAGTTATGGAGAGGACCTGCTTGATGCTTCGAACAGCTGGATGATCCGCTATACCAGAAAAATGGCAGAGCGTATGGTTGATTTGTCTGACCGCTATCCGAATGAAACCGGTTTAAAAATAAGGCTTTTAAATTTAGGTGCTAAAGAGCTTATGCTTGCACAAAGCAGTGAATGGGCGCAGATGCTTCATGAAGGTGAATTCCCTGAATATGTTACAGAGCGTTTTAAGGAAATGATAAAATCCTTTATGATTGTTTTTGATTCTCTCGGCTCAAACTCTGTAAGTACTGAATGGCTTACAAAAATCGAAAAAGAGCATGTTATTTTTCCGTGGATGAACTTCAGAATGTTCTCGCCTAAAAAGTAAATTCTGTTTTTTATTCTTCATCGTCATCATCAAATGAAATCGAATACAGATTTTCAAGTTCGTATTTGTTTTTGTTAAAGTTGATGGCGATTTTTTTTGCTATTATTGCGGGTTCAAATGTCATGTTAAGCGGAGCACTCTGAGCAATTCTGATAGATTCATTCCATTTTAAAACTGCCGCATCATAATAGCCTTCTGCATACAGTCTTAATCCTTCAAGATAATATTTGTTTACCTGTTCAATTGCCGCAAACCTGCCTCGGTCGCCTAATTTCATTTTTGCGCTTAAGCTTATATGGTTTACAGGATTTGCTGAGGACGTTAAATCGAAGGTGTAAGTAACATCGAGCAGAATTTTCTTAAATTCAAACTCACTTCCCATGCTGATTCTCGGATTTGAGCCCTGTAATAAAAAACCGCATAAAAATGAGAATTTTTCGGTTAGTTTTATGTCTGAGCCAACTGCAAAGGAAGCTTTTTCACTTGAAGAAGTGTTCTGTAAATTCAGCGGTTTTCTGAATTCTCCGGTAAACAAAATTCTTGAAAAAGGTCTGTAAGAAATTCCTGCCGAAAGTTTAGTTGGAGGAGGTGAGTCAGTTTGAATTGAAGAAGAAAAGCCTGTTAAAACAATTCCAAGATTATTCAGTGCAAGTCCTATATTAAAATTTGCTTTCCTTGCTGAAAAAAATTTAAAAGCATTAAAGTGAAATAAAACTCCAGCATCAGCCATTAATCCAAGCGCTGACTGTTCTAATCCTGAATTTGAAATAATGGAATCGTCTTTGTTGTCGGTGTAATCAGGTACTCCGCGCCAGGAAAGCTTTGCATTTGCTCCAAGTGAGAGTCCTTTAAAGAGATAGCCTGCAAAAAAGTTGTGGGAAATATTAAAAGTACCTGTTGTTTCTGTGTAATAACTTCCGGCAACCCTGTCTCCGTAAAGATTATATTCACTGAAAGGTACGTAGAAACATTTAAGCTGAAAGCCGTAGCCAGTGTTTCCAGTTCTGGCTGTTGCGGCCAGTGTTTCAATTGCGGAATCTGAAATCCAGGAATTGTGATAAACTGCAATCTGTGTTTCTTCAAGTGTGGCACTGGCTGCAGGATTGTAGTCAAAAAATGAAATGTCATCACAAAGACCTGTAAAAGCTGTCCCTAAAGCTTCCGTGCGCCCTCCTGACGGTATGTTAAGGGACCTGAATGATGTTAAACCTTCGTTACTGTCAATTGATGAAGCAAAAATATCTGCAAGACTTGACTGCATGTTTATCAGTTCAAGTGAATGGGCTTTTAAGAGAAAAGTCAAAAAAATGAGCATTATGCAGATTTTTTTCATCATATTACATTATAATGTATTTTCGGATAAATATCTCTACTCATTTAAATCTATCGCCGAAAATATAGAGATAAACCTGAAAAAATGTTAAAAAAACGGTCTGGTTTTATATTTATTTTTTCTCTTTTTTTTCTCTGCCTGCTTTTTTCAGAGGAAACAGGTACAGCAGGTGATGAGATTTTGTCTTTGCAGCAGATTGATATTCTTATTGAGTCGACTGCCTATAACGAAGCCTTAAAGGAACTTACCAAATATATAAATGCTTATCCGAATGATTTTGACCGTGCACACAAACGGGTAATGAAAGTTTTTAAGGCCAGAGAAAAATATAATAAAGACGGTGAAGAACTTGTTGAGCTGATAAGGGACGGCGATGACACAAAGGTTGATAAACTTTATAAAATTACTGAGCTTGAAAGTTCTGAACTTGATTCAACTGAAACTGTCGTTGATTTTACAAATCTGGCCCGAAGAACAGTAACGCTTGGTGAAGTTTTAATTCATTACAACCGCATTATGAAAGAAGGTGTTGCTCTTGTAAAAAAAGAAAAGTTTCCGGAAGCTGCTCTGAAATTTGAAGAGGGCTTTGCAATAAAAAATGAATTTTCCGATATCGTATTTGATCCGAAAGATTTAAAAAACAGTGAAGGAATCCCTGTCGTTTATGAAAACGATATTACTGACCCTGTAAAAAAATCAATCGGCACAATCCTTTCTCTTGTTGCAGGCTCTCTCCTTTCTGCCGGTTTTTCATCGCGGGAAAGCGACTGTGAAAAAGCATACAATGAATTTATCAAGGCTGTCAGTGCAAAAAATGTTGATATTGATGAAGTTCAGAAAAGTTTTAAGCGGGTAAATACGGCTTTTTCAAAACTGGCGGAACTTCATAATAAAATTATTGATGAAGCAGAAAAATTGCAGCAGGTCGTTGAACTTGCAGAACAGAGAAATCCGCTGCTTTTAGGAACTTCATATATTTCGTTTCAGTTAAAATTTGTTGCCGGTGATTCTTCTCATCCTGATACCGGTGTAATCGGCGCAATTGAAGCCTATTATAATAAGCGCATAGAATCTATGAAAGAAAAAACCGGAGCAATTGTTTTTTCAATTCTTAATGAAACTATTAAAAAACTGCCGGAAGAAAAAATCTATTCTCTTGCCGACAAAATTGATCCTGAACGCAATTCCATGAAACTGTCCAGAGATTTTGCTCAGACTGCAATTTCTTTACATGATTTGTATAAACTTGAAAAAACTCTTGATGCAGTCAGTTTTGGAGAAAAATATCCTGATTATGAAAAATCAATGAAGTTTGTTTATGAGTATATTTCAGGTCTTTCACTTGCCTATGAAAGCGTAAAAGATCTGGCTTATGAACGTAAAAATCCTGAAAAAATAAATACATCCTTTGTCAGTCAGAAACTGCTTTCTGAAAATTTACAGAAACTTCTGCGGTATGAAAAAATTAAAAGCGATTCAAGAAGTTATTTAAAGCTGATTGATGATGAAAAAAAACGTGAGTCAGAATATTTTGCTAACCTCGAAAAAAGAGAGCGGGAAATTGCAGAACTTGTTGAATTAAGCGGCGGAACTTTAAAAATCTCAACATTAAAAAAACGTGAGACTGCCGGTACGAGAATTTCTGACAGTCCGCTTGATTTCAGAAATCAGATTGATTATTTTACATCGATAAGCCGGCAGAATCTTGATGAATCTTCGGCACATGCTTTAGGACTCTGGGAATATATGTCCCGCGGTTATATGACTCTCTCCCGCGATTCTTTTGATGATTTTTCAAAACAGTGTTCTGATACAGAAATTCTTCTTTACGGAGCCGGAAGTCAGGATGATGAAGATAATTTTGATTTTCAGGAAAGTGTGTTTTCTGAATTTGTAAAGCATTATCCTGTGGAAGCCAGAGAAAATGCTGAAAAATTAAATTCCAGAATTTCTGCAAAGCGTGAAGAATTTTTATCTCAGCTTGAATTTCTGTATAAGGGAAAAGACGATTACTGGAATGTCAGCGAAAATTACAAAAACTCAACTCTGGAATTTGAACGCATTATAAAAAACTTTGACACATTGTATGCAAGAAATAATGTAGTTATCGATAAGGCTTCTGTTCAAATCCGTCAGTATGAAGCTGTACTGGCAGATGCAAATGAACAGTTTAACAGAGCTTCTGATTTATACAAAAAAGGTGATTACAAAAATGCTATGCTTGCTGTTGATGCTGCTTCAGAAAAATATGCCGGTGCCCTTGAAATTGAATATTCAGAAAAAATACGTTCTGTCCGTGAAGTTTCTTTGACAGAACTTGCAATGAAAATCCAGCGTGCAGAATTTGAGCGGGTTCTGCGCAGTGTATTTGCATTAAAAGACAGGGCTTCTACATTTTATTATTCAGGTAATTTTGATAATGCAGAAAATGTTCTGCTCTCTGCTCAGCTTCAGTGGGCTACAGTCAGTTCAGAACCAGATCCTGAAATCGAAAATCTTCTCGCTATTGTAAAAAATATTA
>NZ_JAZOUG010000119.1:0-7962 GCF_045657965.1 Treponema sp.
AACTCCTTTTCAAGACTTTGACGAGCAACTTCTGCAACTCTTCCACCATCATAAGCACACCTCGCATTTTCTTCAAAAGTTTGGGGATTCTTTACCTTTGAATGGTTGAAGCAGAAACTTCGGCAAGCATACTAAGAACCATTTCAATATTGGTCATGTTGTCTTTCAGTGATTTTTTTTTCAGCCCCTTAAACTTTTTGTATTCCTTTACAGTTTTGCCGGACCAGGTTTTACAAATAACATCTGTGAGTGCCTCTTGCTGTGAAGGATCTTTTACGTTATGCAAATTCCACTGGTCTGTAAGGCCCTTTTTTATTTCAATCGAGTTTAGCCGCATATTAATCCAGTTTTCCGAATATCCCATCCTACGATAATCCTGAAGAGCCTGTTGTATGGAAAGTTCTGGATTTTGCATTTGCTTTAAGCGTTCTGCGCCAATTTCTGCAAGAAATTGCTTGATTGGTTCTGCTTTTTTTGAAGGAATTGATTGTATGATACGGAATACCCCCTGGGTATTTACGGATTGAACTTCATGTTTATTTCCATCATTTCCAGGCATTTGAACTGGAACACAAATTGTATTCCATCTAAGAGATAGGCCTTTATCGTGAGAAAGTATTTCTTTTACGTATTCTTCAGGATTAGTACAGTCTATCAAAAATGAAATTATATCAAAGAGAGAAAAGTACCAGTCTTCTTTTTCATCATCCCAGACATAGCGGATATTATTCTCTTTAAATAATTTTATTGAACTAGGTTGATCCAAGTCATTCTCCTACACGTTTCATAATAAAACAAAAGGAGAATAAAAGAATTAAACTGTTAGTTTAAATTCAAATAATGAGGCGAATTATTCGGTTTCAAAATATTCTCTGACAGCTTTTTCTAATTCAACTTTTGATTGAGCACGAATTTGTTTATGAGTGACATCACGTTCCCATTTGCAATAGCGGCTTGTTTTCCAGCCCTCATAATGCCAGAGTTCGCATTCTCTTTTGTAATTAAGCCAGTTATCAAGTTTTTTCTTTTCTGATAAGGCATCACCATCAGGAATATAAAGGCGATTCCAGAAAAGTTTTTCTTCATATTCACGAACATAAGTTTTTGGGATATCAGGATGATAAATGTAAACGGGATTACCTCTTTTATCATATTCCTTAAATCCCTGAATGAAATAATTCTTTGCAGAATCGCTCAACTTTTCAAAATCTTTTTCACATATATCCAGAAGTTTTAGATGACCTTTTTTAAAGACTTTATTTTGGAAAAATTCTTTTTCAAACTCGTCCTTTTCATAGCAATCCCAATAATGAATGTGATTTCTGAATTCGCATCGATAAGTCTTTAAATTGCACAATCTGAATGGCTTATCAGAAAACCTGAACCATGACGTAGCGGCTTCGACTGCTTCTGTAAGACCATCATCACGATTTTTCATTGAATCAACTGGAACAAGCTTGATTTTATAACCAATAAGCATTCTGGGAATTTCAATGTAATTATCTTCAGCATCTTTACGATTTGATAATTCTTTCCTTTTTTTATCGAGCGCGAGTAAGCGTTTATAATAGGCAAGTCGTTCTTTACTTTTTGTAGGACGCATATATAAACGTTAGCACTGATTTTGGTAGATATCTGTAAACTTGTAGTTTAAAAATAGTGCAAAATTTGAGCTTTTACGTTATAAAAAAAATATGACAGAACAAACAATAAACAGAATCAGAAAATTTACCGCAGATCGCGACTGGGACCAGTTCCACACACCTGCAAATCTTGCAAAATCCATCTCGATTGAAGCTAATGAACTCTTGGAATGTTTCCAGTGGTCAGATAAAGATTACGACTTGCAGCATGTAAAAGAAGAACTTGCTGATGTTATGGTTTATTGCCGTAATCTGCTGGACAAGCTTGGCCTGGATGAAGACGAAATTATAAATATGAAAATGACGATGAATGAAGCAAAATATCCGGTAGAAAAAGCGAAGGGAAGTAATAAAAAATATACGGAATTGTGATATAATAAAATTATCGGGGCTGTAGCTCACCTGGCTAGAGCGCTACAATGGCATTGTAGAGGTAGTCGGTTCAAGTCCGATCAGCTCCAATATGGGAAAAATCAAAATTATCAAAGGCGACATCACAACGCTGGATTGCGATGCAATTGTAAATGCTGCTAATTCAAGCCTTCTTGGAGGCGGCGGTGTTGATGGCGCTATTCATTGGGCTGCAGGTCCTGAACTCTTGGCAGAATGCCGTACTCTTCACGGCTGTAGAACTGGCGAAGCAAAAATCACAAAAGGTTATAAACTTCCTGCGAAATTTGTAATTCACACTGTTGGTCCGGTTTATTTTGAACATAAACCTGCAGAGGCCGAAGCGCTTCTGACTTCATGCTATGAAAACTCTTTGAATCTTGCAAAAGGAAATGGACTTAAGACTATTGCCTTTCCGTTGATTTCTGCCGGTGTTTATGGCTATCCTCAGCGCGAGGCAATAAAAGTTGCTGTAGAAACTATGAAATTGCATCAGGATGATTTTGATGAGATTACGTTGGTACTGTTTGGGGAACGAGAGTTTGGATTTGCAGGAGAGATGTTCCCAGAGTTTATAAACTACTTATAAAGCTGTCGTTTCCTTGTCGTCTGGTGTCATTCCTTATTAAAACATTAATTGACAAAAGTATTTAAAAAAAGGATTATTGAAACTGCCCTATAAGTAGATTTTATTATTGTGTTTCGCAATATTTGAAGAAAATGCTGCATGAGGTTTCTCGGCTATTTTCGTTCTATGCTTCAGATTAGACAGACAGAAGATCTATCGCCAAAGAGTACTTATAGGGCTTTTTTTATGAAGTATTTGAAAAGACTGCAAGATGCGCGTACAACAGAGGATTTCGCAAAATTATTAGGATTTAAAGCAGGAAATGTTTCCTATTTGATTTATCATTATTCTGGTCAAAAATATTATTCTTTTCAAATACCTAAAAAGAATGGTGGTACGAGAACAATTAATGCTCCAAATGACGAATTAAAGAACTTACAAAGAAGACTATCAGATTACTTATATAAATGCTTAGAAGAGATCCATTTACAGAATAATATTCACGATATCGTTTCTTATGGTTATCAAAAAAATAAGTGTATATATGATAACGCTCTTATTCACAAAAATAGACGGTATGTTTTTAATGTTGATCTTAAAGATTTTTTTAATTCAATTAATTTTGGTCGAGTTCGTGGATTTTTTATAAATAATAAAAATTTTAAATTAGACCCTCATATTGCAACATTAATAGCTCAAACTGCATGTAATGATAATATTTTACCTCAAGGAAGTCCTCTATCACCAATTATAACTATTTTGATTGGTGGAATTCTTGACCATAGAATCCTACAACTGACTCACAAAATTAGATGTAGTTATTCAAGATATGTAGATGATCTTACTTTTTCGACTAATTTAAAGAGTTTTCCTCCAGAAATTGCGTATATTGATGAAACTGGCAAATGGGTAATAGGAAAGGAACTAAATAATATTTTAAAAACTTCTGGCTTTGAACCTAATGAAAAAAAAGTTTCAATGCAATATAAAGACTCAAGACAAACATCTGTAGGTTTAATTGTAAATAAAAAAGTAGATGTACCAAGAGAATATTATAAGACAGTAAGAGCAATGTGTAATTCTCTAATTACTCGAGGATACTTTATAAAAAAAGATGCAGCAGAAGATGAACCACCGACATTAAATCAATTGGAAGGAATGTTAAATTATATTTTTTCAGTAAAGAGTAAAAATACTGATGTAAGAGTAGAAAATCATTATCCAGGATTCCAAAATATTTATATTGATTTTTATCTTTATAGATTTTTCTTTGCAAATGAAAAACCAATAATATTTACAGAAGGTAAAACTGATATTATTTATTTGAAATGTGCATTGAAAAACTTAAAATCAGAATATCCAAAACTAATTAACTCAGATGGGGCACTAAATATTCAATTTATGTGGATAAATGATTATCTCCAATGTGTTTTTCATATAAGTTCTGGATGTTCAGGTTCCTTGAAACTGTTAGTTCAATATGAAAGTTTCTTGAAAAGATATAAGAAAACAGAATCAATGAATCAGGTTTTCTTTTTATTTGATCATGATAGTGGTATAGAGAAAATTATAAGTAAGTATAAAAAGTATGATAGTGCAAAAGATTTCTTTTCAAAAAAAGATTTTTCATCGCTTTCTGTAGAAGTTTATAAAAATGTGCGATTTATTTTTACTCATAAAGAACATGATAGATATATTGAGCAATATTTTGATGAAACACTATTATCTGAAAAAATAAATGGGAAATCCTTTACTCCGGATAATAACGTACATGATCCAGAACATTACTTTGGTAAACAAGTTTTTGCAACTAAGATCATCAAAAAAAAGCAGGATAGCATTGACTATTCAAATTTTCGACCATTATTTAATGAGTTAAGTAAGTATTTATAATATTTATAGCCTAATCATCATCTTTCTGCTCAAAAAATAATTCTTTCCAGCTAATTATCTCCTGTTCAAGTTTTATATTATTTTCAAGCATATAATTCATTATTTCTACAAATTTTCCTTCTTCAATTAAAGAGTTTGCTTTAGTTATATCATTTTCTTCAAGAGTTTTTGAAAAATCTGAATACTTCTTAAGTTCTTCAATTCCCATTTTATATGGCTTAAAATCAATGTGAGTTTTTTTCTGTAAATTCTCAAGAATAAAAAATCCGTCTGGATCTAGATCGCCGAAGTGATAATACTCTTTGTTTAAATTTTGCTGATAGATTTTTTCTAAGAATTTTTGCTTTACAGAATTATGATAGCCTGATAAAAAAATGAAGAATGTTTCTGAATCTTTTATTCGATTGAATGAAGTAAGGTTTTCAACAGTCATGATTTTTGAATCAGCAATTTCAAGAGATTTTATTTTATTAATGGATTGTGAAGACAGAGCTAGCGGAATGTCGTAATAGACAGAAAATGTTTTATCATTTTCAAAAGTTATTTTTCCATTCCCTTTAAAGTATAAATAAGAAGGATTGGAATATACATTACATTCTTCGAGAATAACTTTGTTTATTTCTTTTTCATCAACACAATTATCTATTAGAGAATCGAAATAACCGCTTTGTCGTAAAACTTTCAAAACTTTCCGTTTATATTTTTCTTCCCATGTCTTGGAATTTGCTAATACAGAAATCGATAATTCTCGCTCCAGAATTTCATTCTCGTTCTTCAAAATATAATTCAAGAGCGCAATAATATTTTTTGAGTCTTCCTGTAGATATTCGGCTTCTTTATCATTTTCTAGGCGTTCAATCTGATTTTTACAAAAATCCTTTACGATTGGTTCAAAATCTGGATTGTTATAGAAAGAGATATAGAAATCTATTTCTTCTTTATGTCGTTCCTTTTTGTCCTTTACACCAAGAATTGTTCGAATTGTATTCCAGTTTTTCTCTGTGGCAATTGAAATAAGTTTTGAGATCCTTCCGTATTTCCAATCAATCTGAATTAGTTTTTCTGATTCAAGCGACTTGCACTGTTTTTCAAAGTCTTCAATTGCATTTATATCTGTTGAATCCTTTTCATAGTCCTTGAAAATATCCGAAGGCTTTGTACTGAAACTTTGGAGGACTGTATTTTCACCTTTGTATGTTTTACTGGATTCATATTTTGTGAGAAGTTTCAGCAATATTTGTTTCTGAATATTTGAATAAATCATCTTGAAGTCGCACTCCTGGAATACCATGATCCTTCTACAGGCTTTGTGTATTTTCCCTGACTATAAAGCGAAACTGTATTATCAATATGCTGCCCGATACTGTTGATTTTCTCTGGTGGAGCAGCATAGAAAACCTGGAAATTATTATCCTCAAGGAATTTTACCATTTGCTCAATTCGTTCCTTTGATAAGGCAGAGAAAGCTTCGTCAATAAACGCAATACGGGCACAACATACATCTTTAGGATAGAATTGCATAAGACTTGCTGCAAGAACAATAAAATAAGGCGTTTGTTTTTCGCCTCCACTGGCAGAGCCTTGTTTCTTTGATAAATCCATTTCAGATTCTTCATCACCTATATGACTTCTGATTGTCATATCATATGTAAAATAATTTCTATAATCTGAATAATCTTCTTCTTGCTCTGTATCAAGAATTTTGTTTAAGAAAGACTGCACATCATCAGCAAGTTTTTCATCACTAATCGTTTTTTCTGTAAATAAATCCGGGCTTTCTGAATACAGTTCCAGGTTTTTACAGATAGTAAAGAAAACTTCCCGGTCTGATTTTTCTTCCATCTTGAACTGATAAATGTCCCGTCCAAAAGGAATGCGTTTCAGCTCTGCATTGATTACAGCAATCTCTTCTTTTGCTGAGATTATTTTTTCATTAAGTTCTGCCACAAAATCATGTAAGAAAACATTACGAAGATTTTCTGACTGCTTTTCAACTTTATTTTTGGCTTCATCAATTCTTACATTTGCCACATCACGATAGTAAGTACGATAATCTTTTATAAACTCAACACCATAATGCGAAGTATCTATTTCAGAAAGAATGTTATATTCTCGTTGTTTGTCTTCCATTCTGCGCTTTGCATTATCAACATCATTTGTAAGATTTTGCAAATGCTTATTACTAATAACAATAAAGGTATTTCGCTGTTTACTGGCACGTTCATATTCTTCTTTCATTTCATCGATAAGTTCGTTGTATTTAGATGAAAGCTCATTGTACTCTGACTCATATTTCTGAGATTGTTCAATTCGCTCCGATATTTTATTGTTTGTATTTTCAATATCATTTTTAACAGAGCCGCGTTTATCTGCTAAATCAATATCAAATTTATAGGCTTCATCGTAATTTGATTTAGCAAGGTCGTATTCCTTTGCGGCAGCAAGCATTTCTGGACTGTTTTTTAATTCTTCGATTTGTGCAGAAAGTTTTCTTAAATTTCTATTTTCTTCAGAAAGCTCGATTGAACTATTAAAATTATAGCGTTCAGCTTTCCATTCTACATTATCAATCAATGTAACTAATTGATTCCTGTTTTTTATTTCTTTTTCATATCCAGATTTCTCAAGAATAAGTCTCTCAAGCTCTTTTTTAGCCTGTTCCAGCTGAAATTTTACTACATTATTTCCTAAACAAACCTGAGTCTTCTGAATCTGCATAAGACTTGCCGCATAGCTTTTACAAAGCATTCCGTCTTTTGTAATGCCACCCTTCGGATGTTCATGTAGCTCCTCAAGATTCTGACAGAGACATATTCCATTCAGGAGATAATTCGCATATCGCCTGGCACCTTTGTTCGTGATGTTCAAAACCGAAGCCGCTGTGTTTTCTTCAATTTCCGTCTCAGGAATTTTATCTGTAAGGACAACACTGCATTTGTAAATATTTTTTTCGCTCAGGATTTTTAAGGCCTCGTGGCAATACTGGTCATCTACAATGATATTAAAACGTTTATTCCACAAAAATGTTTCTATTGATTTGCGCCAAGATTCATCACTAAGAGATTCAACAAGCTCTGCAAAAAGACGAACCTGGCATTTTATACCACGTTTGTTAAATTCATTCTGAAGAAGTCGTTTTGCTTCCTCTGCTTCCGGCGGAAACTGACGAATATTTGCTTCAAGGTCTTTTATTGTCTTCTGATAACCTGTTATCTCATTTGATACTTCAAAGAGTTTGTCTTTTATTCTACCGTTTTCTTCTATAAATAAATCTCGTTGTTTTTTTATTTTATTTGAAAACTCAATGAATGTAGAATTCTTTTTATCCGATGAAAAATCAGTTTCACTCAAATTTAGAAGAATTGTTTTATTTTCATCTGCAACATCAAAATAATTTTCAATCTGTGGAAGAATAACTTTTAAGGAAATTTGGAGATTCTTTAATTGGGTAAGTTCATTTTCCAATTC
>NZ_JAZOUG010000120.1:0-16402 GCF_045657965.1 Treponema sp.
GTAAGAATCCCATTTAACGTCAAGGGCACGCTCACTGTCATCTGTAAACACAAGCTTTACCTTTGAGGGAAGAGCCGGAACTTCACCAGGTTTTACAGTGACCGAAGCTTTATCTGCCATTGCATACGGAACAAAACCGCTTCCATTTCTGGCTTCTCCGCCCCATGCGTTTGTAACTTCGCCTTTGCCTGAAACAAGATTCCAGACAGCAAGTGAAGGAAGTGCCTTTCCGTCAAAGCTGAACATTGCCTGGTTTTCCCAGGTGTTGCCTTCGGTAGCCGAAAGATTTGCGCCCGGCCACAGGATTGAATCTGCTTCCCAGTAAAAAACACCGCATCCGCCTTTGACTCCTGCTACAGTTGCAATTATGTCTCTGATTGCAGTTGCCTGTCCCTGAACGCTTGGAACATAGCCGTGTTTTTCGTCTGAATAAACCTGGAAGACGTTTCCCTGGAAATCGCCGTTATCTTCGGTAAAGGCATAAGCCGTTTCAACTACTGCCATTTCTTTACCATAACGCTTACTGATCATCTCAAGATTTGCCTTTAAGTCCTCCATTGAACCGTGCCAGTAAGTGTAGAATGAAAGGCCGATAATGTCGTAGTCGATTTTTGCTTTTTTAACTTCATCAAAAATCCATTTGTATAAATCCTGCTTTCCGCCGTCAGCTAAGTGAACGATGATTTTTATGTCTTTTCCGCCATCAGCCGTACGAACGCCCTTTGAAGCCCGGTCTAAAAGCCTTGTAAACTGCTTCATTCCACCGATTTTTACAGACGGGTCGTCACTCCAGCGCTGACCGACCGGCCACATAAAGCCTGAGTTAAGCTCGTTTCCGATTTGAACTGAATCCGGAGCACAGCCTTCTTTTACAAAACGGTTGATTGTATCTCTGGTGTATTTTTCGACTGTATCTTCAAGCTGTTTTGGGCTTAAATTTTTCCAGTCCTGAGGCATATACTGCTTTCCAGGATCAGCCCAGAAGTCAGAGTAATGGAAGTCAAGCATGAATTTAAGACCAGCCGCCTTGATTCTTTTTGCAATGCGGAGGTCAGTTTCGACAGTATTATCGCCGCCGCCGCGTTTTTCGCCTTTTTTTGCGACGAGTTTTCCGTTTTTGTCGTACTGGTCTTCTTCATAAACAGGATTATTCCAGAGACGGATTCGGACGTAATTTACGCCGTTTTCTTTTAAAATTTGAAATACATCAGATTCTTTTCCTGAAGCGTCATAAAATTTTCCGCCGGATTTTTCAATCTGATCGACCATACTGATGTCAACGCCCTTCATAAAATCATCGCTCAAGCCCGAAACAGGTTCTACGACAATTTTCTGTTTTACCGCATCCGAAGCCTTAGTTCCTTTTGCAGCAAAAACCGGTGAAAGAAGCGCACAGCAGCCAATCGTGCACAAAACTTTCCTCAACATTTTTACCTCCATTCTTTTTCATAATTCACTGATTTCAGAACGGCAATCTGCTCACCGCTGAATTCAGGCCATCTTTCTATGTAGATTTTTGCATCTTTTTTAAGCGGGAGAATTTCAAGTTCAAGATTTTTGAAATCTATGCCGCTATCAACAAAGCGTTTAAGTCCGATTTCCCAGGGATAATCTTCTCCAAGATAGAAATGGTCTAAAATCAGCTTTCGTTTTCCATCTTTAACTTCATAAAGATTTGCCCGCTCGCCCGTGTAGCTGATTTTTACAAAAATGTCAGAAAGATTTTCGATTGAGCCGCTTGCAAAAAGATTCATTAAGTCAGAAAGATAAATTTTATAAACTAAACTTCCTCTTTCTTCCCGGATTTTTCCGAATGAAAGAATTTCCTCTTCTTTTGAAACAGGTTTTTCACGCTCGTAGCAGGCAAAGTTGACTGCCGGCAGATCTTTTGCAGCATTTTTGTTTACCTCGCCGCACTTTTTCCAGCCTTCAGGAACTTTTTCAAAATCAGGATAGACATAGAATTTGCCGTCAGTTCTTGAAATAATTTCAAATCCGCTGTTTCTGCTTTCAAGAACATAACTTTGCTCATCAGTAATAAAAAGCTTTCCGCCTGTTTTCCATGCGTTCAGTGCATCTTTCCGATCAAGGACAAGGAATGTATCTGAATTATCATTTCCAAACTCAAAGAAATTTTCTGCAGATTCATCATCTTCGCGCTTATAAAAAACAAAGACTTCGTTTTTTCCGTCTTCAATTTTTGTAAAGGGAGTGACTGTTGCTGATTTTACAAGTGTTTTTCCGTAAGTCATGTCAAGCGGAAGGAAGAAAAACTCTCCGCCCTTTACAGTAATTTCCGGAAGATTCAGACCGGCACCTTCATTCTGAGTTTGTCTCAGAATCTCCTTTAATTGCCATTCACTCATTTTCTGATGACGCACATAGTTGTTCACAAAGATATAGCCGGATTTTTTTGAATCGCGTCTGAAAGAAAATCTCGGTGTCTTTAAATCATCAGGCTTTACTTCACAAGGGATAACGGCCGGAAGTTCACAGAGCTCCCCCCCCCATTCGGCAGTAAAGTATGAAAGAAGTTTAAGTTCCCGCAAAGTGGGCGAAACCTGACCGAACTCACGCACGCAGGCACGGAAGTCGTAGGATTTTACAGGTAAATCGTTTAAGTAGCCTGTCTCGCGCGATTCCTGTAAAGTCGTAAGCTTTCCTTCCGGGTTTGTGCCGCCGGTGTACATGTAAAAGCCTAAAAGATTGCAGCCGCTTCCAAGTTTTGTGAGGGCAACAGCAGCAATGTCTTTTGCTGTGGCAATCGTGCGGCGATGGCTTGTAACCTGTAAGCCGCCGCCAAGTTCTGCCGTAAGATACGGAAATTTATTGATGTCAAAAGTAATTCCGTAGCCGAATCCGTGGTCACTTCCGATATTATGGTCGTTTCTCTCGTGAGTAAAAGTATAGTTTCCGCTCGGCTCAATTTCTGTTGTGCGCTGGTCCCAGGGAGCATCGCAGTAGCCGCCCATTACAGGAAGCATTCCGCCGGTCCATGCCCCGCCCCAGCCGGTTGCCGTATACAAAGCAACATTAAAGCCGGTTTCTTTTGCAATTTTCTGCAGCCGTCTCATGTGAAGCTCGCCCGCTTCTTTTTCGTAAAGGCCTCCGCAGTGACCGTACTCGTTTTCAATCTGAACACCGATAATCGGATTTTCTTTCGTTGAATCGTCCTCTGGATTACAGATAAAGTCTTTTACCTGCTCATAGATTTTTTCGTACCACTTTTTTGCTTCTTCAAAATAACGCTCATCGTTTGTGCGCGGCTCGTAATCTTTGTGCAAAAGCCAGTCAGGAAATCCTCCGTTACGCACTTCTCCATGACACCACGGCCCGATTCTAAGGAGCATTTTCATTTCGCAGTCTTTTAATGTCTGAACAAAACCATGCAAATCACGGTCACCTGACCAGTCGTACTGCCCTTCAATTTCTTCGTGGTGAATCCAGATAACATAGGCACTTACGATTGTAACTCCGCCTGCCTTCATTTTTAAAAGCCGCTCAGCCCATTCAGAGTGCGGAACACGCGAGTAGTGAATCTCTCCCATAACCGGAAAAACCCGCTTTCCGTCTTTTTTTATACTGATATTATCAAAACTATATGCCATACTTACTCCTTAACTGCTGCTCCTCCGAAGCTTGAAATCAGTGTTTTCTGGGTAATCAAAAAGAAAATCACGAAAGGAACTGAAACTAAAAGTGCACCGGCTGCAAAAATCGTAAATTCGTTCTTTTTATCTGATACAAAGCCGAAAAGCCCTAAAGCAAGTGTCTGATTTTCCGTGCTTCGAAGAACCATTTTCGGGAAGATAAAGTCCATCCACGGAGCCGTAAAACTTGTAATAGCTAAAAATGTAATAATCGGACGGGCAATCGGCATAATAATCTGAGCGAACACACGGAAATGGCTTGCACCGTCGATTCTGGCTGCTTCATCAAGACTTTTTGAAACTGTATCCATATAGTTTTTTACAAGCCATGCGTTGTAAGGAATGTTTCCTGCCGTATAAACGAGAACCAGTCCCCACAAAGTGTCTAAACCGCCGATTCTGTACAGAATTACATAAATTGCAATCATTCCGACAAAGCTCGGAAAAATCTGAAGAATAAGAAGGCTCATCAAAAAGGATTTCTTGAATCTGAACTGAAAACGGCTGAACACATATGCCGAAAGTGAAGAAATCACTACAGTAAGTGCACAGGTTTCAACAGCAATAATCAGCGTATTCAAAAACCAGTGGCCATAATCTGTTTTTGTAAACAGATCAATAAAATGCTGAAAAGTAAAGCCGTCCTTAAAAGGCACAATATTAAGGGAAGCAATGGAGTTTCCCGGAGCAAAAGCGCCGCTTACGACATAAACCAGCGGATAAATAACAAAAATCGAAATCAGAACAAAAATCAGATAAATAAATGATTTTGTGAATGCGTGCATGTCATGGTCTTTTATCATAATGAACCTTCCTTGTAAGCCTTAGTCTGTTTAAACTGCCAGATTGCAAACGGTGCCAGTACAATGAAAATCATTACTGCAATAACCGAAGCATAGTTGTAACGCATAAGGGTAACTGTAAGTTTGTAAATCCATGTAACAAGAATATCCGTGCCGCCTGCCATTGTTGTAGTTGAGTCCGAAACCGTCGGAGCTCCGTTTGTAAGGAAGTAGATTGCCCCGAAATTGTTTACGTTGTGAGCAAAACTCATAATAATCAGCGGCAGAGTCTGATACAGAACAAGAGGCAGCGTAATTTTTGAAAAAATCTGTCTTCTGTTCGCACCGTCGATTTTTGCAGCTTCGTTCATGTCTTCGCTGATTGCAGTCATCGTGCCCATTGAAAGAAGCATAAAATAACCGAACCCGGCCCAGAGATTAACGACGACACAGGTAAACTGAGCCATTAACGGATTTCCAAGCCATGGAATCGGTTCAGAAATAAAGCCAATCTGCATTAAAGTGCGGTTTACGATTCCGAATGAGCCGTTCAGAAGATTTTTCCAGACAAGCATTGAAACAACAGACGGAACAGCATACGGAAGAATGAATATAAATCTGAAAAAAGGTGCAATATGAAAATTGATTTCCTTAAGGAAAACAGCCACTAAAAGCCCGCCGAAATAGCATGTAAATGTTGAAAGCACAGCCCAGACTAAAGTCCAGACGGCAACACGAGCAAAGCCTTGTGACCAGCTGTTCTGACCGGCAAGCAGATCAACGAAATTCTGAAAACCTACCCAGTCCACAGTGTTGTTAGGCGGAATATGTGAAGGATCCGAATAATTTGTAAAAGCAACTGCAACACTGAAAACAAGCGGAACTACCACAAAAACTATAATCATGACAAAAGCAGGAGCAAGACCGAAAATCGGGAAAGATTTTCCCATTGTAGTTTCAAAAAGGTCTTTCTGACTTTTAAAACGGCCGGTTCTGCAGTATTCAGAATAGCCTTTTTTTGCACTCTGAACGCTTAACCAGTAAATAATTACAAAAGCCGCAATTACAGCAAGAATAAGAATGCCGTCAATCAGCATAAAAACTGAATTATCACGCATTTTTACCGGAAGTTCAGGATGATGAGAACCGAGGGTTACAAGACCTGCAAGTTTTTTGAAAATGAAAGGAATGAACACAATAAAAAGAACTTCACACAAAGCAAAGAACGCACCTTTCACATAATCCTTAAGGTAAAGAAGATGGCTCAAGCCCATAAAGCACGCGGCCGTCACTGAAATCTTCTTCATATCCGATAAACCAGTCTTTAATTCCATAAAAACTCCTGATTCTATTAACAGCTTCCCCATAGCGGCGTTAGCCGCGTAGCGTCAGCACAACTTCCCTGACAAAAATATCCGTGTGACTGCTATTTCCCCAGCATTGCTGCATTACATGCATCCAGTTCGGTTTTTACATCTGCTCCGTCCCAGATATTTTTACTTGCGTTGTTCATGGCTTCCCAGAACATAGTCATTTCCGGAATTGTAGGCATTGGGAATGCGTATTCAAGCTGATTCATAAAGCCTTTAATGTAAGGACTTTCAACTTCAATATTTACGCTCGGGATGGCACCTGTAATTTCAAAACGGAGCCGCTGCATTTGTTCGCTCATTAAGAAAGCGGCAAATTCATTTGCTTCAGCAGGATGATCTGAATAAGCCGAAACAAACATTGCACGTGTCCCGCTGAAAGAAGAAGCTGGAGTTGAGTCTCCAGGAAGAGAAGGAAGAGGAGCAACAGCGAATTCGATTCCGGCTTTTTCAAAAGGAACAACATTCCACAAACCTGTAATGTGCATTGCAGCATTTCCGCTCTGGAAAGCACCGTCAACAGTTGCTGTATCCAAATCGCTTGACGGGACCGGAAGGACAGAGTGCAGATTCTGGAAGAATTTCATGCCTTCAACAGAAGAAGCTGAATTAATGTTTGAATTGGTGCGGTCTTTTCCGTCCTTTCCGAAAAGACGGTTTCCGGCACTGGTTGTAAAGATGATTGTATAATAGCCTTCTCCGACATTCATTACAAAACCGTATTTTCCGGGATTTTTAGAATTGAAATCTCCAGTCCATTTTGCAAGCCCTTCCCAGGTTTTCGGAACTTCGTTTTCTGCAATGAGTTTTTTGTTGTAAAAAAGAGCGTAAGTTTCAGCAGAGACAGGATATCCGTACATTGTGCCGTCATAAGTGAGGGCGGCTGAACATGAAGCAAGTGCTTTTGCTTTAATTTCATCCGGATTTGCAGTTGCAAGAACATGTCCGCCAGTTACAAGAGAGCCCAGTCTGTCATGCGGGGCTGCAAAAACGTCGGCACCTTTTCCGGCAGGTCCGTCCAGTGCAATCTGCCCGGTTGAGTCCCCAAGTTCAACATTCTGAAATTTGATTCTGATATTCGGGTGAGACTGTTCAAACGCTTCTCCGGCTTTTTTTATAAATTCATCAGGCCCGTTTGTTGATTCCCAGACAGTCAAAGTAATTTTTCCGTCAGCACCTTTTTTTTCGTTACATCCAGTTAAAGCAAACATACTGATTGCAAAAACAGAAATAATTCCAAGTTTCATGTACTTTTTCATAACCATAACTCCTTTTTTTTATTTTCTACTCCGTTGACGAACGCATTGCAAACGAACAGTCTACGTAGTTCATATTTTCACACTCTTCACCGTTTACGGCTTTCAGAGCGAGTTCCGACGATTTTTCACCGAGCGAAAATGCATCTACCTTAAGTGCACTTATTGCCGGCACATGAGTCTGAAGAAGAACGCTGTCATGGAAAGAAGCAATTTTAACGTCCTTTCCGGCTTCGATACCCTTTTGATTAAGAATATCAAGCACCTGCATACAGACAACATCATCCGAGCAGAGAATCAGATTCCATTCTTTAAGTGAAATTTCATCTGCCATGTCACAGGCTTCTGTGCAGACCGCATACTGAAGATTTTTTGATTTGATTTTTTCACTTTCCATTCCGCTCAAAAAACCTGAAAGACGGTTGTTGTTAGCTTCAACATCAAGGGAAGCACAGACAAAAAGAATATGAGAGCCATTCTGAACACGCAGAGCACATTCAACGGTAAAATCTGCACAGTTTTCTTTCATGCGGGAGTCCACGTGAATGGCATTCTTACCTGCCCCGCTTCCGATAACAACAAAAGGAAGGCCTGATTTTTCGAGAAGTTTTACATTTTTGTCGTCGTGTTTAAGCTGGGTTAAAATTGCCGCATCGATTTTACGGTTTTCAAGTGCGCTTTCTAAAATATTTACGTCTTTATGACCTGTCATGCAGACAAGCGCACTGTACCCTTTTTCACTTGCTTTAGTGACAATGCCTGAAAGACATTCATGGAAGAACATCATCTGAAGTGCCGTTGCTTCAAGCGGCATGACAACAGCAAGATTTAATGTTTTCTGACCTGCAAGGGCCCTTGCCACAAGGTTCGGCTTAAAGCCGTGTTCTTTTGCGAATTTCTGAACTTTTTCTTTTGTAGCATTACTGATTCTGCCCGAATCGGACAGAGCACGCGAAACGGTACTTTTAGAAAGTCCGAGCTGTTCTGCGATGTCGTCCATAGTAAATGCTGAATTGTGCAACCGATTGCTCATATTTTTATTGTGCAACCGATTGCGCAAATTGTCAAACATTTTTTATAATTAATCAGACTTTTTATTCAATATTAAGCAAAAATACATTTTTCACATTATAATAAAAGCATGTCTGAATTTTATACTCCGGAAGAACTCTATAATAAAATGACCGGAATTTCAAAAAATTACTTTCTCATAAATGTACGCAGAGACCGCGAAAGTTACTATAAATTTACTGATGAACAGCTGCTTTCTACTTCTCCAGCACTCTTACTTGCCGGAAAAGTTTTAAACCTAATCATGGACGGAGAACTTAAAAAAGCATGGGATACAATAAATCTGCTTTCCGAAAATGAAATAAATACAAAAATCATGAAACTTGCACTTACCAATGTACATCCGGAAGTAACCTTAAAACAGTTCATAACAAATCTTGACGAATTTAAGCGCATAGGCATTCCTATAACAAGCGTCATGCTCACAGCAGGCAGGCCTTCAATTCTTAACGGTGTCAATGATTTTTCAAGAATTGCCGTACTGCTTCCAAGAAACCGTGACACATTTTTAGGCTATCTTAAATGGATGTATCCTGAAAACCTGTGTCCTTTTGTCTATAATCTATGTCTTGCAGAATATTACTATCAGCAGAATAAACTTATTGATGCACAGATGCTTGCAAGCACGACATTAAAAAATTTTGATATCGAAGGCGAAAGGCGCATTATGTTCAGTGCACTGTATCTGCGCTCTAAAATTCTTTTAGCCACAGGGAACACAGTCAGTTCTGAAAGTTTTATTACAGATATAAGAAATCTTGTAAAAGAAGACGGAAATGCAGAATTCAGCTATAACATTGATGCCGCACAGGTTCATTTTGCACTTTATGAAGGAAAAATGGATGTAGTAAACCGCTGGCTTTTAACAGACGCACCAGATGAATATGCAGACTTCAACATGCTTGACCTTTACCGGTACATGATAAAAATGCGCTGCTACATTGTCACAAAGCACTACGCTTCAGTAATTCCGCTTGCAGAAAAAATCAGACCGCTTGCAGACCCCGGAAAAAGATGGATGGATTTATGCGAACTTGACCTGCTTCTTGCAATGAGCCTGTACCTTTCAGAAAATAAAACTCTGGCTTTTGAAACACTGAGCCGTGCCTTAAAAATTGCAAAGCTTCACCGTTACTACCGGCTCATTGCAGATGAAGGAAGTGTAATGCTTAATCTTTTGATTGATTACATTAAAGAAAAAGGCTCTACTGACTTTCTTATGAATCTGGTTGAAATGACACGCACAAGTGCTATCAGACACCCCTTATATCTTACCCATCCCAAAACAGGCGATACAAACTTCACAAAAATTCAGCTGGATATTCTGCGCCTTTTAGAACAGGGAAAAACAAAGGAAGAAATTGCAGATATATTTTTTATCAGCGTGAACACAGTAAAATTTCATCTGCATAAAATTTACACGAAGCTAGGTGTATCAAAGCCTCACCAGGCAGTATGGCAGGCGCGCGTGACAGGGCTTTTACCGCCTTCCATGCTGTAAAAACTTCCGCACCGCCTGCCGGATTAATTAAAAGCTACAACTCAAGAATACTTGTGCTGTGGAAAGTAATTTCTGCTGACTGGCTTCCGCAGGTAACTGTTACAGTTTCACCGTTATCTGTAAAAGTGAAGGTCTTTGTTTCTGATGTATCTGAATCTGTCCAGATAAACTGGGAATAGTCATCGTTCCATTCACCTTCATCAAAATAATAATAACTTCCGTTAAATTTTAGATATCCACTTCCTAAATAAACAGCATAACTATAAGTGTTTCCAAAATAGTTACCGGTCTGTTCGTACCATTTTTTAGAAGAATCATACACAGAACTAATTATAATTCCTGCACGGACAGAATAATTTTCATCTGTCAAATCCTGATAATCTATTTCGAATGTGCTTAAAACATCTGTGTAATACCACCAGTCAACATTGAAAACCTTTTTAATAACTTCATCACTTCCGCTTATAATGGCATTCCAAAGGTTTGTATTTTCTGTACTGTAAGCAGAATTAATTTTACTCCATGAAGAATCTGCATCAAGATTTAAGGCCGTAAGAAGATTTTCTTTTACAGAAGAGGCTGTTTTACCGATTTCAGTTAAGTAAACCGCCTTTGTTTCTGCATTTTCATCTTTTTCAAAATCAGCAATACTTTCAAAACTGTAAAGTTTACAGACTGATTCTTCATAAGAAGCTTTTGTTATGGCTGTTCCATTATCCAGATTATTTGCAACCATAAATGCAACAGCGTTATCAATGGTCTGCTTAGATTCAAATGCCTGCAGTGATGTAAGAACCTGCTTTAAGGGAAGCTCAACAAAATCAGTAACTCCAAAAGCCTGTGCTGCATCATACTTTTCTTCCTTTTCTTCAACTGTAACTCCGGCAAGGAACATTTCTTTCTGTTCTTCAGTTATTTCTGCGTATGAATTAAGGTTAAACTGCTCACAGACATAAGATTCAAAATCAGCTCCCGTAAATGTCCCTCCGTTAACAGCATAAATTGATTTCATGAAAGTATAGGCTGTATTCATTGTCTGCTTTTCTTCATATGCTTTCATTGCCTTAAACACTTCTTTGTAAAGCTTTCCCATAGCATCAAGAAATTCCTGTTTTGTGTAATAGGTGTCAGTACCTGTAAGTTCCGGCAGCAAAATCTTATTTACTGTAAGTGTAATGTTTTTACCGTCTTCACTAAGAACATAAGTTCCTTTCATTCCATCTTTGTCTGTTTCAGTAGAACCCGCATTATCTCCAGATGTATAAGTTTCTTCGGTTACGTAAAGATAATCAAAAGTTCCGGTTGAAGGATCCAGAATCAGAGTGCGTGTTTTTACATAATCAGAATTAGTGTAAGAGCCGGTTTTAACACTTACAAACTTTGTAACAGCAGGAAGATTAAGAGCAACTGTTTCGGTTTTTGAAGCAGTACCGCAGGTTAATTCTGCCGTAATGTTTACCGGAATATCATAAATGTTTCTGTAAATTGTAATTTTACTGTTTTCAATTACAACTGCTTCAGTATTGTCTGTTTCCAGATTAACAGAAACTTCTGAATCCCGGATTGTAATTTTTCCGTCAAACTCAGTTTCTGACCATGCATAAACCGGAGAAGTCAAAATTGATTTGAGCTGAATAAAAGCAAGGTTAAGAACCGCTTCTTCATCAAGTAAAGCACTATTCTGATAAACTTTTACGGTAAAGACTTTTGTAAGTGTTTTTCCTTTTTCATTTTTTAGGGTTGCAGTAAGGGTTACTAAATCATATTCACTTCCGTCTTTTGCGGTGACAGTACCTGTAGCTGCTTCAATAATGCCCGGTTCTGCTGATTCCCAGGTAACGGTTACATCATCATAGCCTGAAACACCGGACGGTAATGAAATAGAAGTTCCTGCAATTTCTTCTGCAATTGTAAGCGAATCGTAAGCAGAAACAAGGCTTAAAGAATCATTTTGATTTACTGAAGCTGTCTGATTTCCACTTGAATCGCCGCTATCTGCGCACGAAGCAAAGCCAAAAAGCATTGTGAAACTGCTCAGCAATGCAAATGTTTTGATAAACTTTTTCATTTTTTTCTCCTGATGAAAATAATTTTCTTAAAGCGAACTTAACATACAGTCAGAAGAAAAAGGCTATCCATACGGATAGTTTTAAGCCATTCTAAGAAAAGTCTTATTATATTATTACCAAAAACCTGTTTAATTTTTAAAAAACTACTTTTTCAGATAGTACATTTTATAATTTTTGCATTATAATTTTGCGTTATGAGAACAAAAACGAAAATATCGATTGCATTTTTATTATTTACCGTAACAGGCCTTTCTTTAGTTTCATTATGTGCCGTTTTTTCATTCAGAAAACATGCCGGTGAACGTCTTTCAGATATGAAATATACAAAAATTCTTGAAATGGAAAGCGGTCTTATTCCGGAACGTAAGCTTGCCATGCAGCTGGCCCAGTCACCGGCAGTAGTTGATTACATGGCAGATCCATACAACGAAGAAGTTCGCGAAATGGCATTCCGTGATTTTAAAAGCTTTCAGGATTCTTTTTCATCACACAGAACTTTCTGGATTTCTGATTCTGACCTCAAATACTACTCAAACATGGACTTTATCTATAATCTTGATAAATCTGACCCGGGTAACGCATGGTATCAGGCAACAATTGATGCAAACCAGCCGTTCCAGTTTTATGTAGACTATGACATCGGTCTTAAAAAGACTTTCATGTGGATAAATGTTCTTGTCTATGACCAGAGCCGCAGAGTTACAGGTATTACCGGTACAGGCGTTGAATTAAATGACTTCGTTCTTTCAATGTATAAAACCCTCGAAGACGGCGTTACAATGTACATGTATAACTCAAACGGAGAAATTTCTGCCTCTACGGATTTAGGCGACCTTGAAAATAAAATCCAGATTAAAGACAGAATGAATGACCTCAATGCCGCACAGACACTTTTTCCAGAAACAGAGCTGGTTCATTCAACCCTCAATGGAGAATACCTGATTGCACCTGTAAATTCCTTAAGATGGCATCTTGTGCTTTTCATTCCGTTCACAGCAAAAGAATTTTTTATTAACGCACTGTTTCCGTTCTCAATATTTGTAATCATTTCAGTGCTTATACTTATTGCATATGCCATGAACAGCCTTTTTATACCGCTTCGTGAAGTTCGCACTACCCTTTCAAACATCGTTTCAGGTGAGGCAGATTTAACCCGGCGGATGGATACAAATATTCACACACCGTTCAGATCAATTCACAATATCATAGATTCATTTAACGCCTTCATGGAAAAAATGCAGGGCATGATCGGTACAATTCAGAATTCAAGTTCCACTCTCGATGTAGTTTCTGTAAACATGAAAGAAAGCGTTTCATCTGTTTCAAATTCTATGACAAGCATCCGTATGAGTATTGGAAGCGTGCAGGAGCAGATGAAAAAGCAGTCAGAAGGTTTTGATGAAGCTTCTCATGTAGTTCAGGAAGTTGCTTCCAGCATATCAAATGTAACCGAAATGATTGATTCTCAGACCAGAAGCATTGATGAATCTTCAAAGGCAGTCGGCCAGCTGGTAAAAAGCATTGAACAGATAAGTTCTTCTATGGAAACAATGGGCGATTCCTTCTCACTGCTTGATAAAGAAGCACAGAGCGGTATGGCAAAGCAGCAGAAAGTAAATGAACGCATTTCTCAGATTGAGCAGCAGTCACAGATGCTGCAGGAAGCAAACACAGCAATTGCTTCGATTGCAGAGCAGACAAACCTTCTTGCAATGAACGCAGCAATTGAAGCAGCACACGCAGGAGAAGCCGGTAAAGGCTTTGCTGTTGTTGCAGATGAAATCAGAAAACTTTCAGAAACTTCATCAGGTCAGTCTAAGACAATCGGTGAACAGCTGAAAAATATTCAGGACAGCATTGCAGAAATTGTAACTTCTTCCCAGGAATCAAGCACGGCATTTTCTGGAGTTTCAAGCCGAATCCGGGAAACAGACAGTCTGGTACAATCAGTCCGTTCTTCACTTGAAAAACAGAACGAAGACTCACGAAGCGTTATTTCTTCCCTTTCCGGTATGGAAAAAAACACAGAAAATGTACGGAATGCTGCCCGGACTATGGCTGAAGGAAGTGCTCATGTTCTTGATGAAATGGGACGTCTGCAGAATTCGGCAGGTGAAGTCCGTGAAAGCATGGCTGTTATGTCCGAAAACGCACAGAGCGTAGTAAAAAGCGGAATGAAGCTTGATAATTGTGTAGAAGAACTTGACACAAATGTAACGCAGCTTGGTTCCGATGTAAAACGGTTCAAAACAGTTTAAAAACTATCCGTTCGGATAGTATATTTTTTTTAATTCTCCGGTAAAATAAGCATTTGGAGAATTTTTATTAAGTTTTTTCTAAAAATAAAGCTATGTCAAAAAATGAAAACAAAAAAGTAAAACAGCGTCAGTTTCCGCTTGGCGTAAAACTGGCAGTCATTATCGGATTTATCGTACTTGCATCTCTTGGAACAGTAACATTTTTAAACAGCTGGTTTGTTTCAAAAGATGTACGTATTACCGCTGAAGAAAACAACCTTACCATAAACACCCGCTCATCTTCGAGTGTACAGAATGAACTTCTGTCAGTAAGGTCAAATGTGCTTCAGCTGCTCGATTTAATAAACGCAGCTTCTGGTGGAAGAACATCAGCACTTGCAAAACAGGCCGAAGCCTTCTTTTTTGAACGAAATCAGTCAATTGCAGAAGTCATCGTGCTTACCCAGTATCAGTTTACGCACAATCTTGTAATTCACACCCGTCTTAAAAACAACAGGTTTTTCACTTCCAACGAAATTGACCTGGAAGCAACGGATTCACTTCTTTCTCAAAGCGAAAAATCTCTTGTCCGTGCCTGCAGCGGGGAAACAATTGCACTCAACGCTTCTCCTTTTTTCAAAAACGAGATGATTGCACTTCTTCTGCCCTACCGTGAAAGCGGTCTTGAACAGTGCTGTTTAATTTTATTCAGTCTCGAAAGTATTTCTTCAATTCTCGGAACCGGAAGTTCAAACGAAACTTTTATGATTAATGACTCTTCAGAGCTTTTGTGTCATCCGGAAAATGAGCGCATTCTTTCAGGTCAGAGCATGAAAAATCATCCGCTTGTAAAAGAAATGCGCGAAAAAAAACCAGAATAACGAAGAAAGCCGGCAGATAATTTATAATTCCGTCGATGAAAACGGTAAAAAAGCCCAGTTTATCGGTGCATATCAGAAAATCGGAATTGCCGACATCAGTATATTTACGTCAGTTGCACTAGGCACAGTTCTTGAAGGTGTACACACAACAAGGCGGAACAATCTTTACCTCATGGCGGTAGTTTTCTTTGTTTCAGTTATGTTCATTCTTATTTTCAGCCGGTATGCAATTTCAAAACCATTACGCCATCTTACCGCTTCAGCCGAAGAAATCCAGAAAGGTAACTTTAACACAGCAATTATTTCAACTTTAAACACCCGGCGCCGTGATGAAATCGGTATTTTAAATAAATCAACTCAGGACGAGCAGGAATTTCTGAATACTTTCGCCCGGTTCACAAACCGTGGTGTTGCAAAGGCAATTGCGCGAAAAGAAATCGACTTTGAGCCTCACTTAAAAGACGTTACAATCTTCTTTTCAGATATCCGCGGCTTTACGGCAATTTCTGACGGCTTTAAAAACCGCTTCGGTGAAGAAAGCCCGCGCGAAATCATCGGCTTTTTGAACGATTACATGAGCCGCATGGTAAACTGCGTCACAATTTCAGGCGGCACAATCGACAAATTCGAAGGAGATGCCATCATGGCGGTCTGGGGAATTTTACGCGATGAAGACTTAAGTTTTGAAAATCTTCCAGACTCAGATCCAAAAAAACAGGAATTTTCAGAAAAGCACCTGCTTCATGTAAAACAGGATGCTGTAAGTGCAATCCGCGGCACAATTGCAATGCGCTATGCTTTGATGCAGTACAATAAAGATGCCGAAGCGTTTACAAAAGCACACGAAAACGAAGAAAAGGCAAAATACAAGCCTCACATCAGAATCGGCTGCGGTATCAATACAGGACGAGCTACCTGCGGTATTATGGGTAGTGAAGACAAAATGGAATACACAGCAATCGGTGACAGCGTAAACTTTGCAAGCCGAACCGAAAGCTCAAACAAACCCTGCGGCACTGACATTCTTATTACTCAGGATACATACAATCTGTTAAAAAAAGACTATATCCGCTGCAAAGAAAACAATTTCACACTTCCAGCCGAAAACGAAACAAACGAACTTGTAGTTGAGCAGATTCCTGTTGAATTTGAAGTAAAAGGAAAAGGTGCACAGCATTTCTACGGTGTTGTAAACATGCCGCAGTTTGATATTGAAGCATTCTTTAAAACTGCAGATAAAAATTTCGTTCTTGATGAAGACTGTGCCCGCGCCGTCGGAAAAACAGGTCCTAAAACCTTAAACGAAATGCGTAATCTGCTTGGAATTCCAATCCCAGAATTTGAATCGGTGAACTTGAATGAAGAAGAGAACAAAATTCAGGTTAAGAAATGATTTAGCCGTTCCGTTCTGGATTTCAATCAGCATCTGTCTCTTATGTGCAGGAATAAATTTTCTGCTGTTTTATAACAGTTTTTTCCGTGCACTTACAAAGCTCAATGAAGAGCCGATTGCAACCATTACTTTTAAGTATAAAACTGCACAAAGAAAATTCCTTGAACGCGTTGTCTGGGACCGCTTAAAACA
>NZ_JAZOUG010000121.1:0-3401 GCF_045657965.1 Treponema sp.
GCTTGCCGGGTGTAAAGCGTGCAAAGCAGACTTACAAAAGGCAGGTTGCTGAAGAAAACCTTGCAGAAAAAGGAAATCTAAACCCTTCTGAAAGTCAGATACAGCGTGAAGCAAAAAATGTTACTGACGAAGATGTACAAAGATATATTGATGCAAAGACCTATGTCAAGCAATATGAAGACAGCAAGCATAAATTAAGATATGATGCTTCTGTCGCTGATCTGATGAAAACACCCGGCGCAAAAAGTTATGAGCTTTTAATGGCTATCTTACAGGAAGGAGAAAAACGAAATAATGCCGAAGCACAGAAAGAAGCTACAAATGCAGCCGCAGTTGAAGACGGCTATAAAAGAAATAAAGCTAACATTGCAGATTAAAGGTGAAAAGAAAGAAGTGCCCTGTTATGTATACGAGTATACACAGCGCTGTCAGGAGCTGCCACAGTTTCCGCTGGGCGGCAATACGGTTACGATCAAAAAGAATGTCGACGGCCAGCGTGTAGAGTTTGAATATTTGCCCATTTACAGCGGTTTTGACATAGAGACAACAAATGTTATTACTGACGACTCAAAGGCCGCATACATGTATCACTGGCAGCTCGTTATTGCATCTGATGAGATAGGCTATATTTATTTAGGCAGGCGCTGGGAACTATTTTTTGATCTGTACAACAGGCTTGTTGAATTTTACAGACTGGGCGCAGTCAGAAAGCTTTTGTGCTGGGTTGCAAATCTTGGCTTTGAATTTCAGTTCTTACGCAAGCGCCTGTTATGGGATGAAGAAAACTTCTTTGCACGTGAAGAACGTCATCCGCTGGCAGCGCCGACAAAAGACGGCTTCGACTTCAGAGAAGCTTTGAGCATATCAGGCGGCAGCCTTGCACAGCTTGCAAAGGACTTTACAACAACACAAAAATTAAAGGGTGACCTTGATTATAAAGTGTTAAGATCAAGTAAAAGCAAGCTTTCAGAGCAGGAAAAGGACTATTGTATTAACGATGTCGCTATACTGGCCGAATGGTCAAGCTTTATCTTTAGCAAGTATATTTACCCCGACAAAAAAATACCGCTGACAAAGACCGGCTTGCTTCGATCTGAAGTCAGAAACGAGCTTAAAAATATTTTAGGCTATCAGGGCACAAAAGACTATAAACAGTTGGTGCAAAATGCTTTTCCTGATTGCGAAACATATCAATACTGGTTTAGATGGTTATTCAGGGGCGGCTATGTACACGCCAATATAACCAACACCGGCTATGTGATAGAAAATGCAATCGGTGAAGACGAGACGAGCGCATATCCGGCTTGGATGAATTTTGGCTATTATCCCGGCACGCCGTTTATTGCACGTTATGACCTTGAGAACTTCAACCAGTACCTGAAAGAAAAGTGCTGCATTATCACTGTAAAGTTTACAAACATACAGCGTAAAACTTCAATTTCATATGAAAGCAAGCATAAATGTTTAGAGCTGGTTGATGCTTTGATCGATAACGGCAGAGTCGCCGCAGCTGGTGAAATGAAAGTGGTCTTGACTGAGCTTGACTGGCAGATTTATTCGAAGCTTTACCGGTGGGAGTCAGCCGATATAATATGTCTGTGGACTTCCGAAAAGATCAGATTGCCAAAGTTTATACTTAATGTATTGAACAGACACTATCTGAACAAAGCCAAAATGAAAAAAGCCGGGCTTTCCGGTACGCCTGAATATGCAATCGAAAAGTCGGGCGTGAATGCTGCATATGGCCTGATGGTAACAAGAATGGAGCTTGATTCTGTTAAGTATTCAAACAACCTTGAAAACTGGCAGATTGAAGAAAACAACCTTGATTTTGAAGCAGAAAAAGCAAAGCAGATACTTTTGCCACAGTGGGGCATATGGGTTACAGCGCACGCACGCTGGGCACTTTTTCAGCCGGGTTTCAAGATCATTGACGAACTGGGCGCAGACTACATTATATATAATGACACAGACAGTTACAAATGCAGGAAGCATCCGAGAGTATTAGAAATATTTGAAGAGTATAACAAGTGGATTGCCAAAAAAATACAATCGGCAGGACTGACAGACCCAGCGTTTGATGACCTTGGCATGTTTGATCTTGAAAGCCCTAATATAACACGTATAAAGACTTTAGGGGCAAAGCGTTATCTGACCGAAGAAGACGGCAAGATCAAAGCGACTGTTGCAGGGATGCCGAAAAGTGCAATACTCAATTTTGACAAAGACCCTTTTGCCGCTTTTGATATACTGGGCATGGAATTAAAGGCTGATGTATCAGAAAAAAACACAATACATTATGAAGACAATGCATCAGAATGGATTGCACCTGATGGAGTAAAAATGACTGAAAGGTCAAGCGCTGCAATATTTGAAATTGCATTCACAATGAAGCTTGACAGATTTTACAGGGCATTTATTGAAAGCGGCCTTGATGAAAGGAGCGTGCTTGGAAATTGAAAGTTGAAGCTGAAGAGATAAAATATCTCAATGGAAATGTACAAGACGGCATCATAGTAAACTGGCAAAAAGTTTTTTCCTATTATAAAGCGCTTAAAATGCCAAAAGGCATATATAACCCGGCAAAGGAACTTGACCCAAACTCGGCGGAATGGTTTATCCTGATATCGTCCCGAAGTACCGGCAAGACAACAAACCTTTTGATCATTTCAATCATACTGTTTCTGATGTACGGTATTACTACACCTTATATAAGACAAAGACCGGACATGACAGCCCGGCAGAATATCGAAAAGCTTTTTGAAGTTATCCGGGCATGTGGTTATATAAAAGACCTGACCGACGGCCAGTACAACAATGTGTATTACTTCGGACATAAAATGTACTTATGTCACATTGACGAAAAGGGTGAAAGAGATGGCAGATCAGAAGCGTTTTTGTATGCGCTTGACCTGACACAGAACGAAGTTTATAAAAGCTCGTTAAACATGCCGACAGGTGATTTTATAATATTTGACGAGTTTATAAGCAGTACATATGCAAACAATGAGTTTGTTATATTGTGCGACTTGCTGAAGACAATACTCAGAGACAGACTGACCGGCAAGATATTTTTACTGGCTAATACAACAAACTATTATAATGAATATTTAAGAGAGTTATATATTCAGGATGAAGTTTTAAAAGTCGGTGAAGACGAGCCCTTCATAAAGCTTACGCAGAAAAAGACACGTATTTTTGTACATATAATATCTAATAGAAACAAGCAGAGAGCCAAAGTAAATACATTATACTTCGGTTTTGACAATCCGAAGCTTGCCAGTATCACCGGCGGCAGCTGGGCTGTTGACAGTTACCCGCACTTTTTCAGGGATGATGAAAGGGAACTTGTAGCAAAAGATTTTTATATCACTTATGCAGGCAAGATTTTACAATTGGAC
>NZ_JAZOUG010000122.1:0-8044 GCF_045657965.1 Treponema sp.
GCCAACATAAGAAGCAAATTCCTGTTCAAAATCGTGGGTTACCTTTCCTGTTGTAAGCCATCCAGAGTCAATTATATCGCAGACGGCTTTTTTTTCTTCATCGTCAAAAGAAGGCTTAAAAAACGGAACTTTGATTTCTGACATAAAATCTCCTACAAATTCATCGACTCGTTTTTTCTTGTGATTCTGTAAAATTCATCAAGTGATGGAACTTCACTGCGTAAAATCTGAATTAATTCTTCTTTATTGCGGAATTTTTCTTCATCGCCATTAAAATAGCAGATAGGTTCAAGCTTAGAAAGAAGTAAATCAAGCTTTTCGTCTCCGAATTCAATGTTTTTTAGAACTAAAAGCTTTTCATATTCGGTTTTCTGAGGATTTTCTTCTGAAAGCCACAAAGGTTCGTAAACCCTTTCTCCTTCACGCGCACCGATGATTTTAATTTCGATGTCTTTTCCAGGTTCAAGTCCTGAGAATTTTATGATCTGCTCCGCCATATCGAAAATTTTTAAAGGTTCACCCATATCAAGAAGATAAGACTTTCCGTTTTCGCCAACACCACCTGTTTCCAATACAAGAGAACAGGCTTCCGGAATGGTCATAAAAAAGCGTTCCATTTCTTTATCGGTTACAGTTACAGGACCACCGGTCTTAATCTGCTGCTGAAAAAGCGGAAGAATTGAACCGCGGGAACCTAATACATTTCCAAAGCGCACGAACATAAATTTCTGGTCTGGAGAAGCTTTTTTTGCATACTGGAGAATAAGTTTTTCTGAAAGCATTTTACTGACGCCATATACGCTTACAGGAGAAACTGCTTTGTCGGTAGAAATTAAAACAAACCGCTGGACTCCGGCTTCAATGCTTGCTTCCAGAAGATTTTTTGTTCCGAATACATTGTTTTCGATTACTGCAACAGGATTTTCTTCCATCATTGGAACATGCTTGTAAGCTGCGCAGTGGAAAATTACGTCCGCATGTGTTTTTTTGAGAATATAGCGCACATACTCTTTGTCTTTCATGTCTCCGATTATTGGAACAACAGTCGCCTTTTCTCCGACCCCTTCCTGCTGCAGTACATGGAGCTCACGGTAAATCTGAACGATTGAATTTTCTCCGTGACCAAAAAGATAAAGCCGTTCAGCTCCTCCAGAAAGAAGCTGGCGTGAAAGTTCAGAGCCGATTGAACCGCCAGCACCTGTAATTAAAACCCGCTTTCCGCGAAGATATTTAAGGCTTTCATGAAGAGGTATTATTACTGGAGTACGGCCTAAAATGTCGAGCGGGTCGATTTCGCGTGTCTGAACGAAATGAGCCTTTCCGTCAATAATCTGACTTACACTTGGTAAAATTCTGATGTGAGCAAAGCCGCATTTTTTTAAGATTTCATAAATTTCACGGATTTTTTCTGTCGGAGCGGACGGAATTGCAATAATTGCTTCATCTAATGGACCGCAGCGTAAAATTTTTGCAACATCAGCGATTGGACCTAAGACAGTTACACCTTCAATCTGCTTTCCTATTAAAGATTTATCATCATCTAAAAATGCTGCAACTTTTCCAAATACCTTTTTGCGTTTTAAATCTTCTGCAATCATCTGACCGGCAAAACCGGCACCGATTATATAAATTTGTGAATCACTTTTCTGAAGCATTTTATCCCCGAATCCCTCTAAATTAATATTATATCATATTGATTCAAATTGTGCAAAATGATAATATATTTTTGCTGTTTAATTTTATATTGAGCAGTACTTTGAAAAATCAAGCAACTTATTCTGATTTTTCGGAATCTGTCTTGATTAAAAAAAATAGGAGCATAAAATGGCTACACGACGCAATCCTCGTTTTAAGGAAAGCAGACGACTTGGTGTCAATGTTTGTGGACACCCAAAGGCAATGGACAGAGCAGGTGCACCTGCTTTCAAAAAAACAAAGAAATCTTCTGATTACGCTTTGCACTTAATCGAAAAACAGAAGGTAAAGGCTTATTACAATATCCTCGAAAAACAGCTTCGACGATATTTTGAACAGGCTTCAAAATCAAAAGAAATGACAGGTGTTGCTCTTTTGGTTGCACTTGAAACACGTCTTGATAATCTTGTTTATCGATTGGGATTTGCTTCATCAATCCGCATGGCACGCCAGATGGTAAGCCATAAGCATATTGAAGTTGATGGAAAAGTTATCAATATTCCTTCATATGCTGTAAAAGTTGGTTCAACAATCACTTTGGTTGAAAAAATGCGAAAGAGTGAACAGTTTAAGTCAACATACCTTTCAAATAACAAGGCTAAACTTGATTATCTTGAAAGAGATGATGATAACTTTACTGGAAAACTTGCACGTCTTCCACAGCGTTCAGAAATCCCTGTTCAGATTAACGATCAGATGGTAGTAGAATACTACTCTAAGTAAATTTAACAAAAAAACCGCTTCAAAACGAAGCGGTTTTTTTTATGTATTACAGTTTTTTTTATTATTATGCAGGTATTATTCCAGGAATAAATTGTAGTCCGGTGCGTTACCAAATTCATCTTCCTGTAGCAGGAATTCATAAGATTTAGATATGGCAGGGTTGTTCTTATTAGAAGAGGTTCCGTCAAGATTGAATGTAAGCGGTTCATCATCTTTTATGAGAAGTTCACTTGCGAATCCTGACTTGTAAAGTTCCTGTTTTAGCCTGTATATTCCTAATACTCTTCCTGTTGAATTACCGGAGTGAAGCGTACAGATATCTGTTGGCTGTGTACCATCAAGGAAGGTAAGCGTTATTTTGTGATTTCCACATTCTTCTGTAGGCAGTGCACCGCTTACAGAACAAATTGTTACATCAACTGTTCCTGTAGAAGGCCGGGTAAAATTTTTAAATGGCAAACCTTCATGTGCTTTCTGCATAAAACTTGCCATTGCATATCCTGCAAGTGTAGAACCTGTAAGTTCAAGCCCCAGAGACTGCCCGGGCTTATCAAAGCCAAACCAGAATACTGATGTGTAATAAGGTGTAAAACATGCTGTCCATGCATCTGCCCAGTTCTGTGTGGTTCCGGTTTTGCCTGCAGCTGGGATCGTATATTTTTTGCCGTTTGAATCTTTATAAGAAAATTTCGATCCATTGCCTGTAGGACCAGCAAGTGTACCTGATTTTACTGTATTTTCAAGCATTTTGGTCATAACATATGCGGTCTGAGGTGAAATAATCTGTGAAGCACTTCCTTTTGCCTGTTGTTTCTGGCGTACATCTTTTTCCGGATTCAGGAGAACCTTTCCGTTTTTGTCTTCAACATTTCTGATTGCAATTGGAACTACTTCTTTACCGCCATTAGCAAAAATTGCGTAAGCGTGAGCAACTTCGATTGGCCGCACTGAACAGACGCCTAAACCAATAGGGTAGCCTGGAACAAAACCTCTGTATGGAACTTCCTCCTGTGGAATTCCCAGTAAATCAATTGCACGGTTGATTGCAGAATCGAAACCTATACCATCCAGAACTTTTAGGGATGGTACATTCATTGAATGTGCTAAAGCATACCAGAGTTCAACATCTCCTTTCCATTCGCCACGGAAATTCTGCGGAATGTAAGGTTTGCCGTCGGCTGTATGGAAAACTACTGGTGTATCAGAAATTATTGTTCCTGGTGTGAACTGTCTTGAATCTATTGCCGCACTGTAGTATAGAGGTTTGAAGGAAGACCCCGGCTGCAGTTTTGCCTGAACAGCACGGATAAACTGGTTTTCCCCGTCATATTTGCTTCCGCCTACAAGGGAAGTTATATAGCCGGTGGAATTTTCGATTGCAATCATTGTGCCTTCGATGACATTTTTTCCGACATTTGATTTTGCGGTTGCATTTGCCTTATTTGCAACTCCTACTTTCAGAGAATCTATGCCCATAACTAATGACATTACATCTACAATCGGATTGATTTGTTTTGTATAAGTGGAAAGAGCAAGCGTTTCATTTCTCTGCTGTGAAACTTTTAATTCACCTAAATTAAATGTGAGGGTTAAAAGTTCTGTGAGAGGTGTATATATTTTGAAAGCCTGATTTTGTCTTGCATTGCTTGATTTTTTGTATGTTCGGTTTGCATATGCAATATATCTGTCCATTGTATTCTGGGCAGCAATCTGATTTTTTAAGTTTAATGTTGTATTTACTGTGAAACCTGATGAATAAATATCGTCCGTACCGTAAATCATGTCAGACAGCTCTCTTCGGACATATTCTGAAAACCAAGGTGCATTGTCATCTCTTGTTCTGATTGCTGTGTTACCGGTTCTTGTATAATCGAAATTTGCCCAGTATTCATCAAAAGATGTGTCAGCCTGTTCCTTGGTGATAAGTTTTGAATCGACCATGGCTGCCAGTACATATTTCTGACGGTCCATTGCACGGTTCGGATATTCAAACGGATTGTAGTGGGCAGGATTTGAAAGCTGGACAACAAGGATTGCAGCTTCTGCCGGTGTGATTTCGCGTGCATCATGTCCGAAATAGTATTTGCTTGCCGCATTTACACCATAAGTACCGCCGCCGAAATAAATTTTATTAAGATAGAGCTCAAGAATTTCATTTTTTGAAAAACGGCGTTCCATTTGAATTGCCCACCATAGTTCCTTTAGCTTTCGCATGTAGGATCGGTCTGTTCTGTCGCAGTAAAGTGTTCCTGCAATCTGCTGGGTTAAAGTTGAGCCGCCGCCGAGAGAAATGTGAAAAGTTTGTCCTATTACGGCACGAAACAGGGCTTTTATAGAAAAACCATGGTGTTTATAGAAAATTCTGTCTTCGCGGGAAACAAGTGCATCAATCATATGTTGAGGCAGTTCGTTTATGCTGATTATTTCACGCTTTTCTTCACTTGCAAATTCGGTTATTAATTCTCCGTTTATATCAAGAATTCGCGTAGGAAGAGCTGTATCAAATTCTGTAAAATTTTCGTTATCAATAATAAATTTTGTAGTTGAAAGGGCAAGGCCGAGAGAAAGTCCAAAAACGGCAGCAAAGAAAAAAAGCCCAAAAATCATTAATAAAGTAATTCTGCTGGTTTTCTGCATTGTTACAGAATACTATTTATTTTAAAAAAAGAAAAGGGCTGTCTTTCGACAGCCCAATTGCCCATCAGGCAAGCCGGGCACCAATGGGTGGGAGGGGATAATTGCGTGCCCGACATTTAAATTATCGCCTTAAAACTCCAAAATCTTTAGTTGAATTATTGAAAAAATTACTCTTCTTCGGAAATTGTTGCATCAATGTTGAGATTGACGGAATAAGTGTGACCGTTCAAAGCGGATATGTTTTTTACTATTTCGTAATCCCCCAGAATAAATTTTACTGTATGGTCGCCTTGTGTGATGGGAATTAAATCATTTGTAGTGGAAAGTTTTTCACCGTCAAGAAAAATTTGAGTATCTTTTGGAGACAATATTTTTAAAAGAGGTTCTATTCCCCTTAAATTTACCAGAAGTGATGTTGTTTTTGCCTGTTCAATTCTAAATGTTCTGAGTTCATTTCTGTATGAATCACTGACAATTGAAAGATGGTGTTCTCCGGTTGAAAGAATCTTGTTTTTTAAATCTGCTGTCTGAACAGGAGTGTCATCGATGAATACAGAATATTTTTTATCTTTTTGTGAAGTTTCTGATTCTGACGGCGGTGTATTTACTGAAAGAGAGAGCGAACCTTGATTTTTGAGAACAGGTTTAGCTGTGATTTCAAGAATTGAATCTTCCAGTGATTCAGGAACACCTTTCATTACCATCATAAACCGTAAAAATATTCCGTTATTTATATTTTTTATTTTTGGAAGTTTTTCAGAATAAGGATTTGATTTTATTGAAAAATCATCTGAAACTGGGATGTATAGTGTAAGGGAAAGTTTTCCTGGAAGTGTTGAAATATGTAAGCGCTCTCCAAAATAGTTGTTTGATTTTTCTGATGGCTGTGGTGTAAGGTTTTCGTAAAGCATATATGCAACAGAATCACGCCAGGTAGCAATTATTTCAGGAATCTTAAAATTGAGTTCAATGCCGCTTACATAAGTTAAGTCTTCCGGCAGTGTAACGAAAACAGCATCGTTAATTCCGGATTCTACTGAAAGTTTCTGATTAATTTCTGTAAGGTTTATGGAAATCAGCCTGTGTATTCTGAAATTTTCTGCATTTAGAAAAACAGTGCCCAATATAAAAATTGAGATAAAACAGAGAAGTTTTGGTTTAAGAAATGCTTTTATGCTGAAAAAACTCATAACTTTAGATAATCATTGAAATTATACCTTATAAAGCATTTGATTTCCACAAAATTTTCTCTATTTTTTTAAAAATTTTTAATCTGTTTAGACGGATCTAACGGAGTTCCGTTTTCCCTTACTTCAAAATGTAAATGCGGTCCGGTTGAAGCTCCTGTTGTACCGACTAATCCGATTATCTGTCCTGTAGAAACATTCTGTCCTTTTTTTACAAAAATTTTTGATAAGTGTGCATAACGGCTGGTTGTTTTTCCGGAATGACGTATATCAATATAGTTTCCGTAAAGTTCACTGTAACCGGTTGATGCTATAATTCCTGCTTTACAGGCATAAACTTCTGTTCCTTCTGGTGCCGCTAAATCTATTCCCGCATGAAATTTCCAGGCTCCTGTAACTGGGCTTGTGCGGTAGCCGAATCGAGATGTTAATACTTTTTTGTTCAGCGGCAGAATCATTCCTTTGTCATGAAAAAATGCAGTCTGTGTCGGAGAAAAGTTTTTATCAGAAAGAAAGTAGAATTCTTCTCCTTTTATTTCATAGACAGGAGTTTTTTCATCTATTTCATTTGAATATTCTCTTTGAAGAAGAATTTCCAGTGTTGAAGATGCTTTTTTAGGAATGAAAAGCCCCTGTGGTACCGGAAGAATTAAAATCATTCCGGTTTTTAAATCATCTGGGGAAGAAATGTGATTGACTGTAGCTAAAGTTCCCTGTTTTTGCTGAAGTCTTGCGTAAAGTCCGTTAAAAGTTGTCAGATAATTATCTGTGTCTTGTGCCACATGATATGTATAAAAAAGGGATTTTGGTAATTCTTTACTTTTAATTTTTGTCTTGAAGGAAGTATTTTGAAACTTCTGGATTTTGCTGTAGAGCTCCAGATCTTTCTGATACTGCTGCCAGATTTCATTATTTGATTCAATTGCAGATTTTTCCTGTTCAGTTTTTGCGGTGCGGGGAGAGATAAATCTGGGTTTTTCAATTATTACTAAATCATTGTTTGTAATTTTTATGAATGGTGTACCTTCTTCTTCACCTGTGTAAGGAATATCCTGGGAATAGAGCGAAAAGATAAGCTGGAGAATAAAAAATGGTGTAAGAAGAAATTTTTTATCCATTTCTGTCCGATTGTAAGAAATTTTTATGAAAAAAAAAAGACTGCCTTGGAAAGACAGTCTTTTTTAAGAATTATAAAAAGCTTATGCTTCCGAAATTGCACTTGCAGGACATTCTGAAGCGCATGTTCCACAGCTTACGCATTTTCCAGCATCGATTTCACGATGTCCGTTGTTTTCGCTGATAGCTCCAACCGGGCAGTCAGGTTCACAAGTTCCACAGTTTACGCATGTGTTTGGATCGATTTTCATTGCCATAATTTGTACCCCTTTATAAGAATTGTTAATAATACTTTAACATCTGAAATAGTGAAAAACAAGCGTTTGAATGACGAATTACTGTTGGCTAACGTACTAATTAGTTGAGGCTAACATATATAGTGTGCTACAATTAAACCATGAAAAAGAAAAATTTATCACTTGCTTTTGGTCTCCGCCTTGGAATTGAAATTGTTCTGCTGGTTGCAATTCTTTCAGTAATTACAATTATAGCAGTCCGCAAGGGAACTGAAAAAACATTCATCACTTCTACAACGGAACTTCTGGAAGCTCACAGTCAGGGGTTGAGTTACCGTAATTCAAAATTTATGCAGCAGCTTCGTATGTATACTATGGCAGACCCGATACAGAAGGGACTTTCCAGGCAGGATTTAATCGACTGGATTGTTTCTCACCGGAAAATACGAA
>NZ_JAZOUG010000123.1:0-5485 GCF_045657965.1 Treponema sp.
TTTTTGCAAACTTTTGGCACCAAGTTTTAATTCCTGATGCTCTTTTACAATTTGTAATTTTAACTCATCTGAGTATTTGGACATAAAAAATGCACCTCCTAAAATTGAACTTTATTTGTCCAACTTTAGGGGTGCACTTCAATATCAGGAAGTCTTTTTTATTTTTAAAAATCTTTTATTTGTCTATTGAATAAACTTTATAAATCTGATATAAATAAAGAACTGTAATTTGCCCTTTGAGGGGTATTAAGGTTCTTTGAGATTGTTGGGTGGGCTTCATTTTTTAAGCCTAGTGGTTTTCGTAAAGTCAGCATTAATTTGCTTTCAGAAAACGCACCTCATTCAATAAGAACGGTCGGTTCTGGAGGTTCCCAAAGGTTTCTGGATTCCAGACCAGTTGTTGAGATTGCTTGATGATGATTCGGTGGATTTCGGATAAGTGCTTTGATTTTTATAAGGTACTGTTTAATTCAGGTTTTCACGTATTATCTTCAATCAAAACAGTTTATATAGTAATTAGTGTGTCTGCGAATATGGTTCTTTCAGTTGAAAGTATCTGTATTCTGGCTTAAAGTGCAACACATAAATTTTTAATCTGCCGAAAAAGGAATCGGCAAAGGAGAAAAACATGGCTAAGGAGAAGTTCGTCCGAACTAAACCTCACATGAACGTTGGTACTATCGGTCACGTTGACCATGGTAAGACAACATTGTCTGCTGCTATCACTATGCACTGTGCTAAAAAGTATGGTGATAAAGCTCTTAAGTATGACGAAATCGATAACGCTCCAGAGGAAAAAGAGCGTGGTATCACAATCAATACTCGTCACTTGGAATATCAGTCAGACAAACGTCACTATGCACACATTGACTGCCCGGGACATGCTGACTATATCAAAAACATGATTACTGGTGCTGCTCAGATGGACGGTGCTGTTCTCGTTGTTTCTGCTCCAGATTCAGTTATGCCACAGACTCGTGAGCACCTCTTGCTCGCTCGCCAGGTTGGTGTACCAAAGATTATCGTATTCTTGAATAAGGTTGACCTTGTTGACGATCCAGATCTTCTTGAACTCGTTGTTGAAGAAGTAAAAGATACAGTTAAAGAATATGGTTTTGATGAAAACACACCAATCATCAAGGGATCTGCATTCAAAGCTTTGGCTGACGGTGCTTCTGCTGATGATACAAAATGTATCGATGAACTTCTCGAAGCTATGGATACATGGTTCGACGACCCGGTTCGCGATGCTGATAAACCATTCTTGATGCCAATCGAAGATATCTTCACTATTTCTGGTCGTGGTACTGTAGTTACAGGACGTATCGAACGTGGTGTTGTTAATATGAACGACCCGGTTCAGATCGTTGGTATCCGCCCAACTCAGGATACAACTGTTACAGGTATCGAAATGTTCCAGAAGACTCTTGATCAGGGTCAGGCTGGTGACAACGTAGGTATCCTTCTCCGTGGTGTTGAAAAGAAAGATGTTGTTCGAGGACAGGTTCTCGCAGCTCCAAAATCAATCAACCCACATACAAAATTCGAAGCTCAGATCTACGTTCTTTCTAAGGAAGAAGGTGGTCGTCACTCACCATTCTTCACAGGTTACCGCCCACAGTTCTACTTCCGAACAACTGACATCACAGGTACTGTTGAATTGCCAGCTGGAACAGACATGGTAAAACCAGGCGACAACACAAAGATTATCGGTGAACTTATTCACCCAATCGCTATGGATGAAGGTCTTAAACTTGCTATCCGTGAAGGCGGTCACACAATCGCTTCTGGTCAGGTTACAAAGATCATCGAATAGTTTAATCGCTTGATTTAAAACGGGGGCTGGTTTCGGCCAGCCTCATGTTAAGTTCTTTAGGAGTAAAAATAAAATGGCTAACAGCAAAATTCGTGTCAGACTTCGGGCATTTGATGTAGAACTGATCGATCAGAGTGCAAAAGCCATCGTGCAGACTGTTCAGAAGGCAGGGGCAAAGGTTTCAGGACCAATTCCTCTTCCAACGAGAATCAATAAGGTAACAGTTCTCCGCTCACCACACGTTAACAAAAAGTCACGTGAGCAGTTCGAAATGAGAACTCACAAACGCCTTATCGACATCCTTGATCCATCAACAGATGTTATGGATTCATTGATGAAGCTTGAATTGCCAGCCGGTGTAGACGTAGAAATTAAACAATAATTTCTGAAATTACACAGTAAGTCCTTAACTGCGTTGCAGCTGGATTACTGTTAAAAACTGGTACGGTCCTGTGGATCCAGGATGGCGGCCATTAAAGAAGAAAATGAGGTTTTGAACGCGAGTTTTCTTCTATAGGAGTTATATCAGAATGAAAGGTCTGATTGCAAAAAAAGTAGGAATGACACAGGTATTCGACGAAAACGGAAATCTGACACCAGTAACCGTGATCCAAGTTGAACCGAATACTGTTATTGCTACAAAGACAAAAGAAACACACGGATATGACGCTGTTGTTCTTGGTATTGATGATTTGAAAGAATCAAAAGTAAACAAGGCTTACAAAGGTCAGTTCCCTGAGAATGTTTCTCCAAAACGTCATCTGAAAGAATTCAGAGACTTCGAAAAAGAAGTTGCAGTTGGAGACCAGATTGGTCTTGAATTGTTTGAAAAAACTTCATTCCTTGATGTTACAGCAACTTCAAAAGGTAAAGGATTCCAGGGCGTTATGAAGCGCTGGGGCTTTCATGGTGGACGCGCATCACACGGTTCTAAATTCCATCGTGAAGCAGGTGGTACAGGAAATTGTACTACACCAGGACACAGCATGAAGAATATTAAAATGGCTGGTCGCATGGGATCTGAAAGAGTAACGGTACAGAATCTTAAAGTTGTTAAAATCGATCCGGAACTCAAAGTTGTATTGGTTCGTGGCGCAGTGCCAGGAAATAAAAACGCAACTCTTATTATCAAGAATGCGGTTAAGAAATAAGGTCGAGGGAAAAGATGGAAAAGAAAGTCTATTCAGTCGATGGTAAAGAACTCCGCACAATCAATCTTGATGATAAAGTGTTCGGACTTCCTGTAAACGAAGATGTCATTTACTATGCCATCACAAACGAATTAGCTAACAAACGTGTTGGTACTGCTTGTACAAAAACTCGTGCTGAAGTTCATGGCTCTAATGCAAAGCCGTACAAACAGAAGGGTACAGGTCATGCACGCCGTGGTGATAAAAAATCACCAATCAATGTTGGCGGCGGTACAATTTTTGGACCAAAACCACGCGATTACAGCTATTCAATTCCGAAGAAAGAAAAACGCTTGGCTATGAAATCAATCTTGAGTCTTCAGGCTCAGAGCGACCGTCTTACGGTTGTTGAAGATTTCACAGTTGAAAGTGGTAAAACAAAAGACTTGGTTAAAATCCTTAGCAATTTTGCTAAAGATGAACGCACAGTCATCATTTTGAAAGACGACGACAAAAAAATCAAACAGGCTGGACGCAATATTCAGAATCTGCATTTCTTGTCATTCAATCGTCTTCGTGCACATGACCTCTTCTACGGAAGAAAAGTTATTTTGCTCGAAGGTGCTGCAAAAAATCTTTCAGAATTCTATAAAGTTGAAGAGGAGGCTAAATAATGACTGATTTACATGACATTCTTATTGAGCCGGTACTTTCTGAAAAAGCAACTGCTTTGCGTGAGCAGGGCAAATATGTTTTCAAAGTAGCTCCTTCTGCTACAAAAGTTCAGATTAAAGCTGCTGTAGCAAAGCTCTTCAATGTAAAAGTTGTAAATTGTACAACTAGCAATGTTAGTGGCAAAGTTAAACGTGTTCGTGGTAAACTCGGCACAACTGCCAGCTGGAAAAAGGCAATCGTTCGCCTTGCTCCAGGAGAAACGATTAAAGTTTTTGAAGGCGTTTAAGCTTTTAAAACTGGTAAATCGTGAATCGTAAATTAAGGGGAACCAGATGGCTCTTAAAGTTTTTAAACCATATTCAGCAGGTACTCGTACCCGCATTGATTTGGTAAGAGAAGAACTGACAACAGATAAACCCGAAAAAACACTGGTATCAGGTCTTAAATCAAACGCTGGTCGTAACTCTGCTGGTCGTATTACAGTACGACACCAGGGTGGCGGTCATAAAAGAAAATATCGAGTGATTGATTTCAAGCGCAATAAGCACGGAATTCCTGGAACTGTCAAGTCAATTGAATATGATCCAAACAGAAGTGCTAATATCGCTCTTATTGCTTATGCAGACGGCGAAAAACGCTACATCATAGCTCCAAAAGGTCTTGTCGTAGGACAGAAAATCATGGCTGGTGAAACAGCAGCTCCAACAGTTGGAAATGCACTTCCACTTGAAGCAATTCCTGCAGGTTTCACTATTCATAACATCGAGCTCACCCTTGGTCGTGGTGGTCAGCTTGTTCGCTCTGCAGGTGCTGGTGCAACTGTTCAGGGTAAAGACGGTGAGTATGTTATCGTTCGTCTTCCTTCTGGCGAAACACGCCGAATTCATGGCAAATGCTATGCAACAATCGGTATCGTTGGAAACGAAGAACGCATGAATGCACAGCTCGGAAAAGCTGGACGCAAACGCTGGCTCGGTATTCGTCCGACAGTTCGTGGTATGGCAATGAACCCAGTCGATCATCCACTTGGTGGTGGTGAAGGCGCTGGTAAGGGACACGTTCCTGTTACTCCTTGGGGTCAGCCATGTCGTGGTTACAAAACCCGCAACAAGAGAAAGACTTCTAGCCGGTTTATTATTTCACGCCGCAAGAAGTAGTTGCATAGGAGTTAACGGTGTCAAGATCTGTTAAAAAAGGACCTTTCATTGAAAAGAGTCTTTATAAGAAAGTTATTGAAATGAATAAAGAGTCAGACAAGAAGATGATTAAAACATATTCTCGCTGCTCTACAATCATTCCAGAGATGGTTGGAAACACAATCAGTGTTTACAACGGTAAGTCGTGGATTCCTGTTTACGTAACAGAGAACCTCGTTGGCCACAAGCTTGGTGAGTTTGCTCCAACGCGTACCTTTAAAGGTCACGGCGGCTCAGACAAAAAAGCTGGTAAATAAGGAAGGTGGATATTATGGCTGAAAAGAAAGGTTATGTAGCCACTACAAAATTCCTGATTGCATCACCGACAAAGGTTCGCCCGGTCGCTCATGTAATCAATCAGAAGTCATACTCTGAAGCTATGGCTATTCTTGCTAACATGCCGCAGAAAGGTGCAAAACTTATCGCTGGTACTCTAAAATCAGCTGTGTCCAATGCACTGTATGCTAACAAGAAGCTGGATGAAGATATGCTGTACGTTAAGGAAATTCGCATTGACGAAGGTCCGAGACTGAAGAGAGTTTGGTTCCGCGCACGTGGTCGTGCCGATCAGCTCCTGAAGCGTATGTGTCATATCACCGTCATTGTTGACGAGAAGGCGGGGGAATAAAGTGGGTCAGAAAGTAAATCCGATCGGTTTGCGTCTTGGA
>NZ_JAZOUG010000124.1:0-1913 GCF_045657965.1 Treponema sp.
GCAAATCCAAGCGACCCGCACTTTATTAAAACCGTATTCGGTATGGGGTATCTCTTTGAAAATTAAAACACAGCTCCGAATTTTTTTAATCGGAGTAATATTAGTACCTGTCTTAGCAGCTTTTTCACTTCCAGTTTATCATTACCTGAACCGCCCTGAACGAATGTTATTTGACGGCTATAAACAGGTACGGCAGTTAAATGACTATCCTCTTTCAAAACGGGACATAAGTGTATTCAAACAGCTTTTACACACACTCCCGCCGAACGTGGAATTCATGATTCTTGCAGATTTTGGAGATATCAACGAAATTCTTGTAAACACAATTCCGGAATTTCAGGAAAGAAAAATTATCAACGAAGACGAACTCTTCCAGTTCATGAATGAAACAAGCAATAGTTTTTTTTATCAGATTGTTTCACCTCCTCTTGAAACCGTAGCAGACATAATTTTTATAAGCAGAATTAACCGTGATTATGCGCACGACAAAAAAAACGGTTTTTTTGAACGTGCGGTCAGAAACGCAATGATTTTCATTGCAGTCTTTGAAATTTTCTGCATTTTACTCATAATAAGTCTTTCAAACACTATTTCGCGCTCAATCACAATTCTAAACAAAAATACGCAAAAAATAGCAGACGGCGAATTAGACGTAAAACTTGAATACGAAAAAAATACTAAAACAGACAATGAAATAACCTCGCTCACCGAAAACCTTGACAAAATGCGTCTTACAATCAAAGACAATGAAGAACGTCGTACAAAATTTATCATGGGAATCAGTCACGATTTAAGAACGCCGGTTGCAGTAATCAAAGGCTACACAGAAGCAATGATTGAAGGATTTTATGACACGCCAGAGGAAAACAAAAATTCACTTGCAATCATAAGTTCAAAAACTGAGCAGCTTGAAACAATGATTAATACGCTCATAAATTTCGTAAAATTAAATCAGACTGACTGGCTCCAGCAGCTCAAAGAACAAAATATCGTACCTATATTTCAGGAATTTGCAGAAGGAGCCGTTACAACAGGTGGAATTTTCAAACGGAATGTAACAGCAGACATCAAACTCACTGAAGAAATTCTGCTTCCTTTCGACAAAGAACTTGTTCAGCGCGCATTAGAAAACCTCTTTTCAAATGCACTGCGTTACACAAACGAAAATGATTCAATTGAAATCAGTGCTGCCGAAGAAAATAATGGAAACAGCAATAAAAATCTTGTTTTCAAAATTAAAGACTCTGGAATCGGCATTAAAGAAGAAGACCTCGAAAAGATTTTTGACATGTTCTACAGAGCCAGCTCTTCCCGCCGTGAAGAAGGTATGGGAATAGGGTTAGCCACAGTTATGACAATCATAAAAGCTCATGGCTGGCAGATTGGCGTCAATTCAGAATACGGAAAAGGCTCAGAGTTTGTAATTACAATTCCATTAAAGCTCTTCCAGGAAACGGTTTAATAAAAGAATTCCACGCCGGTTAAGTGAATAAATCATATCACCATCTGGCATTTTTTTTACGGAAGCAAGGCGTTTTTTTTTCCATTTTGAAAAAACACCGTCAGTTCTATCGGCACCAATCCGTTCTGAAAGTGATTTATTAAACCGGTTCTTAAAATTCTGCGCACTCACCCCTTCAAGACGCCTGAAACCAAGCATTAAAAATTCAAATTCTAAAGTTTCTTTATCCAGATTTTCAACATTTCGTTTTAATTCAGTAAAGACATCTGATTCATTCAGTTTAGAAAAAGCCTTTGAAACACCTTCATAGTAAGCAGGAATAGAAAGAGTATTTGTCCATCGTAAGGAATATTCAGAATCAAAATTGTAGACAGTTCCGCTTGCACCGGCACCACAGCCAATGTAATTTTCCTGTTGCCAGTAAGTCATATTATGAACGCTTTCACAGCCT
>NZ_JAZOUG010000125.1:0-2076 GCF_045657965.1 Treponema sp.
AGTTCCGACTGAAGAATTTGAAGGACTTGCCGCTGCCGGAAAGGAAGTTCATTCGATTTCAGGACGGTGCGGCGTTTTTGCAAAGACAGACATTCAGTCAATGCTCAATCAGGGAGTTGCACGCGAAGACATCGCTCTTTCTGCATTCCATGCAATCGTAAAGCAAACGGTCGGCGGTCTTGCGCAGGGACTTGAATTAAAGCCTCCGATTATTTTTGAAGGCGGACCGCTCACTTACGACCACACTCTTGTTAAAGCATTTGCTGAAAAACTCAATCTCAAAGATGAAGAAATTATCCGCCCGGAACACCCGGAAACAATCGTTGCACGGGGAGCTGCAATCGCTTTGGACGAACTTTTCCCATGCGAAGATGATAAAGACGCAATTCTTTTAAGCGATGCAGTTCATGCTCTTGACGGCGGTGTTGTCAGAGTTGAGCACACTGGAGCCAAAGTCAAAAAGCCTTATTTTGAATCAGAAGAAGAATGTAAGGCGTGGCGCGAAAAACATAAATCTCCAGAACTTGCAAAAATTGATTTAAAGGCCGGTGACACGGTAAATGTCTACATCGGAATTGATGCAGGAAGTACGACAAGCAAAATGGTCTTGATGACCGAAGATGAAAAAGTCTTCGACCGCTACTATGCAAACAACCGCGGAGACCCGATTAACGTTGTCCGCCGTGGACTCATGGAACTTCATGCAAAATATGAGGCAATGGGTGTAAAGCTCAATGTACTTGGCCTTGGCACAACCGGCTACGGCGAACTTTTGATTGCAAAGGCTTACGGTGCGGACTATCACACAGTCGAAACTGTCGCTCACGCCACTGCAGCACGCCGTTTTGTTCCTGATGTAAGCTTTATCCTTGATATCGGCGGTCAGGACATGAAGGGAATCTGGATTGCCGACGGAATCATTACGAACATCACTCTCAACGAAGCATGTTCGAGCGGATGCGGTTCATTCCTTGAAAATTTTGCTTCGTCGCTAAAGATTCCTACCGACAAAATTGCAGATGCCGCTTTCCGCTCAAAAAAACCTGCGGATTTGGGAAGCCGCTGTACGGTTTTTATGAACTCAACAATCATCACCGAGCAGAAAAACGGCTGCGGTCCTGACGATATTATGGCAGGCTTATGCCGCTCAATCATCGAAAACGTGTTCACAAAGGTCGTGCGCATTTCAAACACGAGCATTTTGGGAAATAAAATCGTAGTTCAGGGCGGCACTTTCAAAAATGACGCCGTTCTGCGCTCGCTTGAGCAGTACCTTGGTGCAGATGTTCAGCGTGCCCCGTACCCCGGCGAAATGGGCTGTATCGGGGCTGCGCTTCTTACAAAGGAGAAAAGAGAAGAAAACCGCAGTTCTCAATTTATCGGCTTTGATGCACTTGAATCGCTTTCTTATACACAGCGCGAGAATGTAATCTGCTCGAAATGTGCGAACCACTGCTCACGAAGTTTGATTCAGTTCTCGAACGGCACGACTTACATCACAGGAAACCGCTGTGCACGCGGTGAAGTGGTTTTGCCGGAAGAACTTGATGATAAAGATACGCTTAAAGCACTAAAAAACGAAGACGAAGAGGCTGTTTCTGGTCTTGGCGAGCCGGAAAAAACAAAGCCTGGCGTAATTCCTGAATCAAAAACCCGCTACACGCCGGACATGTTCCTTATCCGTGAGCAGCTTCTTTTCAAAAAATGGGATTACGAGCAGGTCTCTGCAAAAAAGAACATCACAATCGGCTTACCGCGAACGCTCGAATACTGGGATTCAATGCCGTTCTGGTCAACTTTCTTCCGCTCACTCGGCTACGACGTAATTTTCTCGCACAAATCAAACCGCGAAATGTTTGAAAACGGCATCCCGTTCGTCCCAAGCGACACCGTCTGCTTCCCCGCAAAACTTGCTCATGGACACATTCAGGACTTAGTCGGTCAGTTTAAAAAACTTTCGGGCAATTACCGCATTTTTATGCCGATGGTTATGGAAATGCCTGCTACTGACAAGGCTCGTGCTTCGAACTATGTCTGTGCCGTCGTTAAGGGCTATCCGCTCATTATTTCTCATTC